>CALBSQ010000193.1 GCA_937967325.1 uncultured Chloroflexota bacterium | reverse complement strand
GCCCGGCCCCTACCCCAACATCCGCCGCCTGACCGATCGCCTCCGCCGCCTCGGCTATCGACCGCTGGGCTACTTCAGCCCCGACTGCCGGCCGAGCCGGCCGAGCTATGCCCGCGCGGCGGCGCTCGGCTACCTGGTGCGCGGCGCCGATGGGCAGCCGTGGGTGAGCCCGCGCTACGGCATCAGCCTGCTCGACGCCACCAACGCCGAGGCCGCCCGCTGGTGGGTCGACGTGCTGCTCCGACGCGCGCTGGTGGACCTCGGCTTCGACGGCGGCATGTTCGACTACGGCGACACCGTGCCCGCCGACGCCCGCTTCGCCAGTGGGCAGACGGGCGTCGAGGTCCACAATGCCTTTCCCGTGGCGATGGCCGGCGTGCAGGACGCGGCCATTCAAGCGCTGCGACCGGAGGCCTACTTCTGGATGCGCTCCGGCTTCACCGGCGCGCAGCGCTACCAGCGCGGTACCTGGTCCGGCGACCCCACCCACACCTGGCAGCCGGTGACGGGCCTGGCGTCGCTGGTGCCGGCGGCGATCAGCGCCGGCCTGGCCGGCTTCGCCTACTGGCACACGGAAGTGGGCGGGTTTGTGGATGGTGGCTTGGCCCCGGTGGAAGACCGCGAGCTGTACCTCCGCTGGCTGCAACTGGCGGCCTTCACCGCCCTGCTGCGGGACAGCTACGGTGACCGCCGTGGCGAGCCGACCGACATCTGGACCGACGGGCAGACCCTCCAACTCTGGCGGCGCTACGCGCGGATCCACCAGGCGCTGGTCCCGTACCTCTGGCGACACGCGCTGGAGGCGCATGCGACCGGACTACCGCTGCTGCGGCACCTGGCCATCGCCTACCCGGACGACCCGCGCGCTTGGGCCGAGCAGCAGCAATACCTGCTGGGCAGCGATTTGCTGGTGGCGCCGATCATCCAGCCAGGGGCGACCAATCGCGACGTCTATCTGCCCCGTGGCCAGTGGCGCGACTGGTGGACCGACACGCGCTACCAGGGTCCCGCCGACGTGACGGTGCCCGCGCCGTTGGAGCGCATTCCCGTCTTCGTGCGCGAGGGGAGCACGCCGCCACTACCGGACGCCAGCAGCTTTGCCGACTGAGAGAATAACTGGTATGCCTGCTTCCCGTGGGATGCCCGCCGGGATCCGTGTCCTTGTCGGCAGGGCGGCCACGGCCGCGCTACGCCACGAATGACGCCTGTCGCGGCCCCGTGGCCGTCTCCGGCGCGCCCCGCCTGGCCCGGCGGCGTAGGCGAGGTCGGCAGCTGAGCGAGCGTTTCGATGAGACCGGCGGGGTGACCGGCACAGCCCCGCGCGGCCCGCATCCACTGGCGATGAAGTACGTGCTTGCGGTACCCCACCTTTTGTCACCGGCCGCCCGGTTCCAGACAGTCTGTCAGGCGGTGGAGCATGCCGGTCCTGTCCGCATCCAGAAGGGCGTCGCTGCCATGAACGGAGCCATTTCCAAAGTGGGGTGCCACAAGGCGTGTGAGCCACCTGTGCCACCCAAAACGCCCATTCCGCGCGTTCTTCCTTCGAGCGAGAGGAGACGACCCATGTCGGTCACCCCTTGTGCGCGGATCTGCCAGGCGCTTGTCGCTACTTTGCGCTGCCGGTTCGCCATCGGCGGGGTCCTGCTCAGCATGCTCACCCTGACCGCGATAGCTGCGCTGATCGTTATCGCGCCGATCGACCGCCCCCTCTCGCTATGCGATGCTCCTGGCGCGGTCGCGGTCGACAGCGTGACTCATCGCCTCTACCTGTCTATGTTCTCCAGTGAGGAAGTCTTGGCGCTCGACGAAGCGAGCCAGGCGCCGCTGGGCGGCGTCCCGCTGGCGGGAACAGCGTCCTCTCTGGCGGTGAACTCGGCGACGGGGCGCCTCTACGCAGGCGTGCCCAACGCTGTGGCCGTGCTTGCGGGCGCCACGAACACGCTACTCGGCACGGTCACGCTCGGCAAGATGCCCACGGCGATCGCCGTCAACCCGGCGACCAATCGCATCTATGTGACCACCGAGCTAGTCGGGCGGAACCGATCCCACGACAGCGTGGAGGTGCTGGACGGGTTCGCCGACTCCGTAGTCGGGGAGATTCCGGTCGGGCTGGAGCCTAGGGGGGTGGCGGTGAACCCGCTGAGCAATCGTGTCTACGTCGCCAACTTCGCCGATGGCACGGTGTCGGTGCTGGACGGGGCGACCGATGCTGTCCTGGCCACGATCCCAGTAGGCAAGTCCCCTGTCCATCTGGACCTGAATCCGGTGACCAATCGCGTCTTCGTCGTTGCGCGGGACGACAACTCGCTGATGGTGCTGGATGGCGCGAGCAACACCGTGGTCGCAACCGTACCGCTCGCCACCGTCCCGGGGGTGGTCGCGGTCAACGCACGGACCAACCGGGTCTACGTCGCCGGCCACTTTGGCGCCGTGACGGTGCTGGACGGAGCGACCAATCGCGTATTGACCAATCTGGTGTTGCCGGGTGAGCCCAGCGAAGTCGCGGCGGACCCCGACAGCAACCACATCTACGTGACGACCGCCGTGGAGAACACCGTCTGGCTCATTCAGGATCACCGTTTCGGGCTGCCTTCGGCGCGAGTGGTCGCCACATCCGCCCGGGTCATTCGGGACTACGGCTCGGGAGGATGCATGTGTCCGTAGGCAGTAACGTTTAGCCCCTTCACCGGTGCCTCTACGACATCCGGCTGCGTACATTGGCGCCCCCCGGCGACTGAAGTCGCCGGGCGGCCGTCGCGACCGGACCCGACCATAATTTGGTAGACGAACCATTTACTGGCGTGTAGTTCGTAAATCCGGGGATACCCGGTAGCGCATGTAAAGCTCGCCCTGGTGCTCGAACAGGCTGATGAGCGCGAGCGAGGGGAACGGCCTCGCCAACACGCTGCCTTCCACGATGGTTTTCACATCACCACTCACCACCTTGGGGGCCAGCGTCAGGAAGAGCTCGTCCAGGAGCCGTTGCTGCAGCAGAGAATGGAGGAAGTTCGGTCCTCCCTCTGTGAGGACCCATCGAACGCCCAGCCGCTGGCGCATGCTGACCAGCCCCGGCAGGAGGTTGGGCGGGTCGCCGGGTAGCGCTATCACATCCGCCACCTTCGCCAGTGGTCCAATGCGACCGGCGGGGGCCAGCTCCGAGACGAGCACGATCGGCGGCAACTCCGGACGGCGGAATATCGCGGCATCCAAAGGTAGTCTTCCGGAACGCGAGGCGACGGCCCAGCGCGGCTGCGCGGTCATGCCTTTGCCCAGTCGTTGGGCGGCCCTCTCTGGCGGTAAAACGGCATAGGTGCGATCGGCGCGGACCGTACCCGCCCCCTCGAGGACCGCGTCGGCCAACGCCCGCAGCCGGACCAATAGGGCGTGATCGACCCTGCTGCCCAGACCAGCGGCCGTGCCGTCGATCTGGGCCTTGCCGTCGACGCTGGCCACCATGTTGGCAAAGACATAGGGACGATCAGGCCACAGCGGAAACTGCAGGTCGTCGTATATCGTGGAAGGATCCCCCAAGTCCAGGAACGTGGGGAAAAGCTGCCTCATGCGCTGCTCCGCACCGGCTCTCGACCACTAGCTTGTGCCATCAGCCGATCTGGGATGACATCGCAGCGGAGCAGGTCGTCGTAGGTTTCGCGCCGGACGATAAGGTCGGCGTGTCCGTCATGAACCAAGACCATAGCCGGCCGCGGAAGGCGGTTGTAGTTACTCGCCATGGCGTAGTTGTACGCGCCGGTGCTCAAGACAGCCAGCACATCGCCCGCGGCAACGTCCGGCAACTGCGCCGAGGGAAGCAGCGTATCCGTTTCGCAGTGCTTGCCGGAGACGCGGACCGTCTGCGTCGGCGGGTCGCCTGCCCGATTGGCGATCACCGCTTGGTAGCGAGCTTCGTACATGAGCGGCCGCGGGTTGTCGGAGAGACCGCCGTCGATGGCGACGTACGTCCTGCGGCCGGGCGTCTCGTTGATCGGCACGCTCTTGACTGGCCCGACGGTGTACAAGGTCACGCCCGCCTCACCAACGACAGCGCGACCCGGTTCGACGCCCAAACGGGGCTCGCCCAATTCGAATCGCTGCAAGGCGGCGCGGAATGCCCCGGTGACCGCGCCGGCGAAGGCCTCGATTGACGGCGGCTGGTGCTCCGGCAGATAGCGGATGCCCAGGCCGCCGCCAAGGATGATCTGGTCCACGCTGATGCCGTGCTCGTCGCGCACCCGCGCCGCGAAACGGCAGACGACATCGGCGGCCGCCTCGTGCGCCTCGGTATCGAGCAGTTGCGAGCCAACGTGCGCGTGGAAGCCGCGCAACCGCAGTTGCGACACGGCGGCGATCGCCGCGACCCCCGCCTCCGCCGAGCTGTCGCTGACGTTGAGGCCGAACTTGGTGTCGTCCTGTCCGGTGCTGATCTTGCCGTGCGTATGCGGGTCGACGCCCGGCGCCAGACGCAGCAGCACGTCGATGGGCCGCGAGCGCCCCCCACCCAGCCGTGACAACTGGGCAACCTCGTCGAGGCTGTCGACCACAATCCTGCCGACGCCGTGCTGCAAGGCGAGCATCAGCTCGGCGTCCGACTTGTAGTTGCCATGCAACGTGATGCGATTGGCCGGGAATCCGGCGGACAGCGCCGTAAAGAGCTCGCCGCCCGACGCCACGTCGAGCTCCAAGCCCTCCTCATCCACAATCCGGACGACGGCCGAGGTCAGCAGCGCCTTGCCGGCGAAGGCAACCGAGGAGCGTGGATAGCGGCGATGGAAGGCATCCAGAAAGGTGCGGCACCGCTCGCGTACGGTCGTTTCGTCGAGTACGTAGAGCGGCGTGCCGAACTGTCTGGCGAGGTCGACGGCGTCGCAGCCGCCGATCTCCAAATGGCCCTTCGAGTTGACCTGTTGCGTTCCCAATAGCACCGCTCGCCACTCCAATCCGCCCGGCCACAATATCCACCGCGTATGGTGCCGGAAAGGGTAGTCACACGTCAACTGGCGCGCAGCCTGGACCCATGGTGTGCCCGGCAAGATCAGTATCGTTCGCCGCCGCTGGCCCCTGGCGAATAAGTGACGCTGCTGGCGAAACGCCACCGGACGTTCCCAGGACTCCGTTGACTTACTCTGGGGAGCAGATCGGTGGAAAGTTGGTATGATGCCGGCATGGCTTATAGGAGTCCCGATGAGTAGGAGAGCCAAGATAACGATCAGTCTGCCAACTGCGATGCCAGAGACTATCGAGAAGGAACGCAAAGCTCGACAGGTAACACGAAGCGAGATCTGTCGCTCCGTGGTGGAGCACGCGCCACGCGAGCAGCAGCGCCGTGAGAACCACGAGCGCTACGTAGGTGGCTACCTGCAACATCCTGAATCGGAAGCGGAGATACGGCTGGCTGATAGGCTCGGACGCGAGGCACTTGCTGCGGAACCATGGGAGTGAACGGAGGGGAACGCATGAACACCGCCCCATTCGCGGAGTCAGATCTGATTCGGGAATCAGCAGACGTCATTCGGGCCAGGATGGACGAGGACGGATACCTCTTTGTGCCTGGCCTGGTCGCCCCGGAGGCGATTCGGGGTGTGCGGCACGATATCCTCGCCCTGTGCTCGCAAGCAGGGTGGCTCGCGCCCGGCGCCGATCCAGATGAGGGAATCGCCGCTCCCGACATCCGCTACGTGGCGGGCCAGCCGGAGTTCATGCCGGTCTACACCGAGATCCAGAAGTTGGAGTCCTTCCACGCGCTGGCCCACCAACCGGGCATCGTAGAAGCGGTACGGACCCTGGTGCAGCAGGATGTGCTGGTCCATCCGCGCAACATTGCCCGCGTCATCTTTCCCCAGAACGTCGCCTACACCACGCCGGCGCATCAGGACTTCATCCACATCAAGGGGACACCGGATACCTATACCTGCTGGTTCCCGCTGGGCGGCTGCCCGGTGGAGATGGGCGGCCTGGCGGTGTTGGCCGGTTCACACAAGGCCGGGATATTCCACCACGAGCCGGCTCTCGGCGCCGGTGGGCGCGGCATCCCGATCGACCCGTTGCCGGATCTCTGGAAGGCCAACCCGTTTCGCGCGGGCGACGCGCTGTTTTTCCACAGTCACCTGGTCCATTCGGGCTTGGACAACCGCACGTCGAACCTGCTGCGGTTGTCGGTCGACTTCCGCTACCAGGGAGTGTCACAGCCGGTCGCCAAGGGCTCCCTGGAGCCGCATCACGGCACGCTGAGCTGGGATGAGATCTACGTCGGGTGGAAGTCGACCCGCTACCAACGGTATTGGGCAGAGATGTCGTTGCGGGTTGAATGAACCAGCGTGGTCTCACGAAGCCCGGATCATCGCGGTGCAGCCTTCGGAGTTATGCACGGGCGAGCCGGGCTCCCGTTGGCCGACGGCCTGGCGACTAAAGTCGCGGCTACCAATGCCAAGCCCGCCTTCGCGGGCTGACCCAGCCGGTAGAGGCTGGCTGTGCGCAAGCTCGACCGCCAGCGGCCGCGGCAAATCGCTGGCACTGGTTTGAGGTCCGACCTCGCCAGAACCTTCCAGGATCGCGCGAAGCGACGCACGCCTGTCCCGCCACAGCAGCCCGCGAAGGCGGGCTTGGCATTGGTAGCCGCGACTTTAGTCGCCAGGCACTCCGCCGTCCGTAGACGCCGATTGCACATCGACCGACTCCCCTGTCCAATCGAACACCACGCCGAGGTATTCATCCTTACGGTGCGCCAAACCGCCGTAGGCTTCCTGGCACTGGTCGGGCCGCAGGACGTGGGTGCGCAACGGATCGACGACCAGCTTGCCGTCCAGAATCCAGCGCAATAGCGTGCGATAGTTGCCGATGATCGAATGTTGGGCGCGCTCGGCATCTTGGAGTGGGAAGGTCCATTCGAGCGCGCCGATAAGCTTGATGCCGAGCAGATGGATGCGCGCCAGCATGGGAGTGAGGTCGGCCGCATAGCTCGCGCGCGGGCTGCCCAGGGAGATGACCTCGCCGTGGCGGGAGGCAAGCTCGACCGCCTGCGCCAGAAGGTCCGAGCGTCCGACCGCTTCCACGACGACGCGGGCGCCATTACCGGCCGTCCAGTCCTGTACGAGCATTCGTGCGTCGTCGCCGCTGGATCCGGCGACGTTGGTGACGCCGCAGGCGCGAGCGAGGTCCTGCCGGTGCGTCGCCGGATCCAGACCCAGCACGTCACCGCCGGCGAGCTGGAAGAGCTGCGCGGCCAGGTTGCCGACTAGCCCGAGTCCGATTACCACCACCTGATCTCCGGCCGAGAATGACGATGCGCGGAGCGCGGTAATGGAGACGCCGGCCATCCGGGTAAATACCGCGCGCCGGCCATCCGCGTCGGCCGGTACCGGTAGAGCGAAGCGGCCGACGTTGGCTCGCACAACGGAAGCGTGCCGCGAAAAGGTGAGCACCCGCTCGCCTGGCTTGACGCCGGCCGGGTCGGGTCCGACTGCCAGGATCTCGCCCAGGTGACCGTACCCAGTGCGCGCCGGATAGATCGTGCCTGGCGGCGCGGTCCGGCCGCCGCGATACACCGGCGGGGTCTCCGCCATGAGATTGGTGAAAAATGACCCTTCGGTGCCCGCGCTGACGAGCGAATACTGCGATCGCACTAACGCTTCACCGGTCCGAAGGTCATCTGGCGAGAGCATTATTTCTTCCAGCCCTGCTTGCTCCGGAGCAGTGAACACCACACCTCTACCACGCATGATTGACCCCTTCATATCGAATGCCGTATTCCCCGTCCTTAAGACGGGCATCGCCAAAGGAATGGGACCGCAGTCCCCCGGTCGCTTAGCCGGGGGTGCCCGCTTGCGGGCCCTGCAATCGCGGCCCGGCCTCTCCGCCACATCGGGTATTGCCAACTTTCACACCAACCAGGAGTGTAGGATGTCGTGGCGAGATGCGCGGCGGCGTGCCCCTTGCCACTAGCGCATCCGTGGTAACGCGACGAGCCTAGAGTCCAAGGACCATCGTTCGCGCCGGCGACGCTGTACCTCGTATTCCATCTGGACCGCGCTTTGACCCAACGGGCGCCCGAATGCTATTCTGGGGACGAAGCGCACCAGTACGCTTCTTCGTCGAGTCGTGCCCGGCACGGTGGATGTAGATAGCGAACACGACCGTATGCAAGCGATGCTCACCGGCTACTTCCCCGCCATCGTCCTGCTTGTTGTCGCCCTGGCTTTGGGCGGCATCCTGGCCGCTGGGACCGCGCTGCTAGGCCCCAAGAGACCGACCGCGGCCAAGCTGGCGCCCTACGAGTGCGGCATGTCCCCCGTGGGGACCGCTCGCACGCGCTTCCCGATCAAGTTCTACCTTTACGCGATGCTGTTCCTGGTATTTGACATCGAGGCGGTCTTTTTCTACCCTTGGGCGGTCGTGTACCATGCGCTGCGCTGGTTCGGGTTCTTGGAGATGTTCATCTTCATCATCGTGCTGATGATCGGCTATTTCTACATTTGGAAGAAAGGGGCTTTCGATTGGGAGTGAGTATCGAGGATCTCCCGGCGAAGCCACGGCTGCCGATTCATCCCGGCGGCGACCCTCTTTTCGACGCGGGTAAGACGGGCGCGCCGGGGTTCGTCCTGGCGAATCTCAACCGACTGGTCAATTGGAGCCGCAGCTCCGCACTCTGGCCGGTCACCTTCGGGTTGGCCTGCTGCGCCATCGAGATGATGGCCACGAGCGCGGCGCGCTACGACCTTGGCCGATTCGGCGCGGAGCTGTTTCGTCCGTCGCCGCGGCAGGCGGATTTGATCATCGTCGCCGGCCGGCTCTCCCAAAAGATGGCGCCGGTGTTGCGCCAGATCTACGACCAGATGGCCGACCCCAAATGGGTGATCGCGATGGGCGATTGCGCCTCCTGTGGCGGCATCTACAATAATTACGCCATCGTGCAAGGGTGCGACAAGGTGATTCCAGTGGACGTCTATGTCCCCGGTTGCCCCCCTCGTCCAGAGCAGTTGATCGACGGCGTGATGAAGCTGCAGAAGAAGATTATGGCGGAAGGCGTGTATATCCCGGCGAGGGGCTAGGGTCGCGGTTGGGTGCAACAGTGACGTGGCAAGGAGCAGTTGACCAGGCGTGAGTACGGAAGCACAGGCCGAGGCGCCACCGGCCGAAGATACGCGCCATCCGGCGGCAAAGGCGCTTGATGCCGGGCTGCCGGGCGCTCTGGTGCTGGCTAGCGAGGACCGAGGTCAAGCCGTGTTGCTCGTCGAACGCGATCGCATCCGCGAGACCCTGCAATTGCTGCGCGACGACCCCGCCCTGCGGCTGGACTGGCTGATGGATGTCACCGCGATCGATTACCTGGGCATGGGACGGGAGCCGCGTTTCAACGTCGTCTACCAGTTATTGTCCAGGCAGTTCAATCAGCGAGTCACGGTGAAGGTGGGCGTGCCGGAGGGCGACGAGGTCGCTCCCAGCGTTACCCCCGACTGGCCGACGGCGAACTGGTTGGAGCGGGAGGTCTACGACATGATGGGCATCCGGTTCTCCGGCCACCCCGACCTCCGACGCATCCTGATGCCGCACGACTGGCAGACCTACCCGCAGCGCAAGGACGTGCCGCTGGGCGAGGAGCCGGTGGCCTTCTCCGACAACGTGCCGCCGAACGAGCCGGCGTAAGCGACCGGGTAGCAGTCGGAAGGGACGAGTAGACAGCAATGGTGACGATGGAGACTCGCGAAGGCGAGTATGGTACGGTCGGCATCGGGGACCTGGCGCCACGCGTCCGCCAGGACACGATGCTCATCAATATGGGGCCGCAGCACCCCAGCACCCACGGGGTATTGCGGCTGCAACTGGAGCTCGACGGCGAGACCGTAGTGAAGTGTACGCCGCACCTCGGCTACGTCCACACAGGCATCGAGAAGACGATCGAGAGCCGGACCTGGCAACAGGCCGTGACCGCCACGGACCGGATGGACTACCTCGTCCCGCTCATCAACAACCTTGGCTATGCCTTAGCCGTGGAGAAGCTGATCGGTTGCGAGATCCCGCCGCGGGCGCAGGTGGCGCGGGTCATCCTGTCTGAGCTCCAACGCATCTCCAGCCATCTGGTCTGGATGGGTACTCACGCCATCGACCTCGGAGCGATGAGCGTCTTCCTCTATTGTTTCCGCGAACGGGAACAGATCTGCGACCTGTTCGATCTCACCACCGGACAGCGCATGATGACCAGCTATATCCGTGTCGGTGGGCTGGCTCAGGAACTGCACCCGGACTTTCCGGAGCGGACACGCAAGTTCTGCCGGGAGTTCCCGTCGCACATCGACCAGTATGAGGCGCTGCTCAAGGAGAACGAGATCTGGCAGGAGCGCACGATGGGCGTGGGGATCCTCACTGGCGAGCAGGCGCTCGCGCTCGGTGTGACCGGTCCGGTGCTCCGCGCCTCCGGCGTGAACTGGGACCTGCGCAAGGCGCAACCGTACAGCGGCTACGAGCAGTACGACTTTGAAGTCCCCTTGGCGACCGAGGGCGACTGCTACGCGCGCTATCGCGTGCGCATGCAGGAGATGCGACAATCGCTGCGCATCATCGAGCAGGCGCTGGACCGGCTGCCCGACGGTCCCACACGGACGAGCGACCGTAAAGTATCATTACCGCCGCGGGAAGAGATCAATCGCAGCATGGAGGCGCTCATCCACCACTTCAAGCTGGTCACCGAAGGCATTCGCGTGCCGGCCGGCGAGGTCTACGTCGCGGTCGAGTCTGCCCGCGGCGAACTGGGCTTCTACGTCGTCAGCGACGGCACCAACCACCCCTACCGTTGCCACGTGCGGGAGCCGAACTTCGTCAACCTGCAGGCGCTGCCGGCCATCATGGAGGGCCGGCTGGTGGCGGACGCGGTCGCCTGTATCGGCAGCCTGGACCCGGTGATTGGCGGGGTGGATCGGTAGAGGGCGCATGATTTCCGAACAGACACGAACCCGAATTGCGGGTGCCCGCGACAGCTTCCCGCGGCGGCGGCAGGCCATTCTCCCCTCCCTGTACGCCATCCAGGAGGAGGTTGGCCACCTGAGCGAGGAGGGGGTCGACGTCATCGCCGAGATCCTCGACCTCCATCCCAACGATGTCTTCCAGGTGGCGAGCTATTACAGTCTGGTGCATACGGAGGAGTGGGGCAAATTCCTGATCGAAGTATGTGTCAACCTGCCCTGCGCCCTGCGCGGCGCGGACGCGCTGGCCGATTACGTGGGCGAGCGGTTGGGGCTGGAGCACGGGGAGGATGGGCATGCGGCGACCACCGCGGATGGCGTATTTACCTATCGACCGACCATCGAATGCCTGGCCGCCTGCTCCGGCGCCCCGATGCTCCAAGTAAACCAGCGCTACTTCGAAAACCTCACCAAGGAAAAGGTGGATCAGATCCTTGACGGACTCCGTTCACTGGCGGCGCGTTACCCGGACCGTCAAGTTCCGGCGCTTGAGATCGGTAAGGTCGTCCACGCGACGGAGAGGGGCCAGCTCTAGCAATGGGTGCAACTGAAGTCGCGTCAGACTTTCAACCGATGGTGACCGCCCATCTGGGCGAAGCCGGCGCCTGGACCATCGACTCCTACCTCAGGCGCGGTGGCTACGATCAGTGGAAGCGGGTCTTGCAGGCTCCGCTGAAGCCGGAGGAGATCGTCGACGAGGTCAAGAAGTCCGGCATCCGTGGCCGGGGCGGCGCCGGCTTCCCGCTGGCCAATAAGTGGGCCACCCTGCCGCCCGATCCCAAGTTCCCGCGCAGCATGGTCGTCAACGGTGATGAGTCTGAGCCGGGGACCTGCCACGACCGCTACTTGCTGGAGGAAGACCCGCACCTGGTGCTGGAAGGCGCCATGCTGGTGAGCTACGCCACCAACTGCCACCGCATTTATCTGTACCTGCGGGGCGAGTTCGGACTGGGCGCCGAGCGCACGGCGGCGGCCATCGACGCCGCCTATGCCCAGGGGCTCCTCGGCAAGAACATCCTCGGCAGCGGATTCGACCTCGATGCCACCCTCTATCGGGGAGCCGGGGCCTACATCTGCGGCGAGGAGACGGCGCTGATCGAGAGTCTCAACGGCAACCGCGGCATCACCCGGCTCAAGCCGCCCTACTTCCCCACCACCGTCGGCGGCGGCGTCAACGGCATGCCCACCGTGATGCAGAACGTGCAGTCCGTGGCTAATCTGCCCTTTATCCTCAATATGGGCGGGGAGGCGTTCGCCAAGATCGGCAATCCGACGCAGGCCGGGCCGTTCCTGGCCGGCACCGGCAGTATGATCTTCTCGATATCCGGCCACGTGAAGCGGCCCGGCAACTACGAGTTACCGCTTGGCGTTACGATGCGCCAGTTGATCGACGTTGCCGGCGGCGTGATGGGCGACAAGAAGATCAAGGCGGTTATTCCCGGAGGCGGGACCTCGGCATGGATGTCTCCGGATCAACTTGATGCCAAGATGGATTTTGCGGGTATCCCGGCGCTGGGTTTCGGCTACATCCTTGGCACCGGGGCGACGACGGTGATGAGCGAGGACGTCTGCATCCCGCACTGTCTCTCCAAGATCAGCTACTTCTACCACCACGAGAGCTGCGGCGAGTGTACGCCCTGCCGGGAGGGCGGCGCCTGGGTGTACAAGACGCTCCGGCGTATCATCAACGGTCGAGGCCGGCCCGAAGACATCCCGTTGCTCAAGGAGCTGTGTAACAGCATCGAAGGGAAGACCCTCTGCCAGTTTGGCTACTCTGTCACCTGGCCGGTGCGCTTTGCGCTGCAAAAATGGCCGGATGAGTTCGAGTACCACATCCGCGAGGGCAAATGCCCCGCCGGCGACCATCCCTTTGGGGTGACGGACCTAGCGCCAGCCGTGTGAGCAGATGTTGACACGTCCCCGTGCTCAGCTCGCCGCGGCGGGCGTCGTATTCGTAGTCTGCTGCTATAGCGGCCGGCGGAGGAGAACCCATGGTTAAGGTGACGATCGACGGGCACGATGTCGATGTGCCCCGCGGAACCGTTCTCGTCGATGCCGCCAAGCAAATCGGGATCGAAATTCCGATCTTCTGCTACCACGAAAAGATGAAGCCGATCGCCGCCTGCCGCATGTGCCTGGTCGAAGTGGAAAAGATGCGCGGTCTGGTCCCCGGCTGCGCCACCTATGCGGCCGACGGGATGGTCGTCCATACCGATACCCCGGCCGTGATCGAGCAGCAGAAGGCACTGCTGGAGATGATCCTGATCAATCATCCCCTGGACTGCCCGGTCTGCGACAAGGGCGGGGAGTGCCCGCTGCAGGACACCACCTTCAAGTTTGGCCCCGGGGTGAGCCGCTACATCGAGCCCAAGCGCCACTTCGTCAAGCCGCTGCAGTTGTCCGATCACATCTACCTGGATCGTGAGCGCTGCATCATGTGCTACCGCTGCGTGCGCTTCCACTCCGACATCGCCCAGGACAATGCGCTGGGGGTGATCCATCGCGGCGCCGACTCCGAGATCGGCGTGGCGCCGGGGCACACGCTGGACTCGCCCTTCCAGGGCAACATAATCGAGCTCTGCCCGGTTGGCGCCCTCACCAGTGGTCGTTACCGGTTCGTCGCTCGCCCCTGGGACATCCAGAACGTGCCGACGGTGTGCCCGCACTGCGCCGTGGGCTGCAACACCTCGCTGACGATCCGCGAGCAGGCCATCAAGCGGGTGCTCTCCCGCCGCAATGACCCGGTCGACGACGGCTGGCTCTGCGATAAGGGTCGCTTCACCTACGAGTACGTGAACAGCAAGGAGCGACTGACGACCCCGCTGATCCGCAAGAGTGACGCGTTTGTGCCGGCATCCTGGAGCGAGGCGCTGTCGCTGATTGCCGCTCGCTTGGGCGAGATCAAGCAGCAGCACGGAGCCGATGCCATCGGCGGCATCTGCGCGCCGAACCAGACCAATGAGGAGGCGTACCTCTTCCAGAAGCTCATGCGTACCGTCGTCGGCACCAACAACGTGGACCATCGACGCCCGGACCAGCGCGACTCCGATTCGATCCTGCAGGAGTTGTTCGGTTATCGCGCCGCCATGGGCTCCATCGGCGGGCTCGAACAGGCCAAAACGATCTTGCTGATCGGCGCCAACCCCGTCGCCGAACAACCGGTGCTGGACCTGCGCATCCGCAAGGCCGCCGGGGTGGGCGCCACGCTCATGCTGGTCAGCTCCGCGCGCCAGCGCCTGAGGGATGTGGCCAAGCAGACCCTCACCATCAAGGCGGGGACGGAAGCCGCGCTGGTCAGTGGCGTCCTGCACGCGCTGATCGCCTCCGGCAAGGTGCCGGAGGCCGTGGAGGCGAGGTATCCCGGGCTGGCGGCCAAGATTCAGCAGGCCGTCTCCGCCTCGTCGCCGGAATCCGCGGCGGCGGACACCGGCGTGTCTGCCGATGCCATCCGAGCGCTGGCGCAGCAATTGGTGGACCAGGCGCCGGCGGCGATCTGCTACAGCGAATCGTGGGCGGACACGGAAGCCGGCGCCGAGGCCGTCCTGGGCCTTGCCTACTTGACGATCCTGACCGGCAACGTCGGTGTCGCCGGCGGTGGGCTCAACCGGCTTCTGCTGCACAACAATTCTCAGGGCGCCATCGACATGGGTCTTTTGCCGCACGTATTGCCGGGGCACCGCGCCTCGACTGCGCCGGAGGCCCGCGACGCGTTCGCGGCGGCGTGGCGGGCCGAGATTCCGGCGGCCAAGGGGCTGGAGACGCGAGAGATGTTGGCGGCGGCTGCCGCCGGCAAGCTGCAGGCGCTGTACGTATCGGGTCTCGATCCCGCGGGAGCGTGGAGCGTTGAAGCGCGCGACGCGCTTGCCGGCTTGCCGTTCTTGGTGGTGCAGGACACGGTCATGACGGAAACGGCCAAGGGGGCCGATGTCGTACTGCCGGCAGCTTCCTACGCGGAGCAGGACGGGACGTACACCAACCTCGAGCGGCGCATCCAGCGCATCCGCCCCGCGGTTGGCCCTAAGGGAGACGCCATGCCCGGCTGGCAGATCGTCGCCGACCTGGCCAACCGCATGGGCGGGCGCTTCTTCTATGGGAGTCCCGCTGAGGTGATGGTGGAGATCGCGGAAACGGTGCCGATGTACGCCGGTGTGACCTACGGCCGCGTCGGCGCCGGCGGCATTCAGTGGCCGGCGCCGGACCGGCGACATCCCGGCACACCGTTCCTCTACGTGGCGGAGAGTCCGGAACCGGCGACCGTCGTGGCGGCGGGCAAGGAGTGATTGTGGACGTTCTTGGCGGTGCTGGAGGCCTTCTCACTCTTGTGTCGCCGCTTGGCGCCGTCTTAGGGGCCCAGTCCCTGGACGCCTTCGTGGTGGTGGAGGCCATCATCTACGCGGCGTTGCTGGCGTTTGTGCTGGTCACGGGATTCGCCTACTCCACGCTCCTGGAACGCAAGTTGATCGGCCGGATGCAGGTGCGCTACGGCCCGAACCGCGTCGGGCCGTATGGCTTGTTGCAGCCGGCTGCCGATGGCGTCAAGCTCTTCTTCAAGGAGGACGTGGTACCGGCGACGGTCGACCGCCCGACCTATTTCTTGGCGCCGATGATCATGGTCGTGACGGCGCTGCTGGCCTTTGCCGTGATCCCAATCGGCCCCACCTTCAACATCGCCGGGCACCCCGTCGAGCTGGCGTTGATGGACGTGAACATCGGCATCTTGTTCACGCTGGCCATTACGTCGATCACGGTGTACGGCATCGTGCTGGCAGGCTGGTCCTCCAATAATAAGTACTCCTTGCTGGGGGGTATCCGCTCGGCGGCCCAGATGATCAGCTATGAGCTGGCGATCGGGCTTGGCCTGGTGGGGGTGCTCATTATCAGCGGCTCGCTGAGCCTCCAGGACATTGTCAACCAGCAGGACAAGATTTGGACCATCAACGCTTTCCGTACGCCGATCGGCTTTATCGTCTACCTCCTGGCCGGCATCGCCGAGACGAATCGGGCGCCCTTTGATCTGGCCGAGGCCGAGGGCGAGCTGGGCGCCGGCTATCACACGGAATATGTGGGCATGCGCTTCGGCATGTTCTTCCTGGCCGAATACGTCAATATGATCACCGTCAGTGCCATCGCGACGACGTTCTTCCTGGGTGGATGGCAAGGTCCGTGGGTTGGAACGATCCCCATACTTGGTGTCGTCTGGTTCATCCTCAAGGTATTCCTCGGTATGTGCGGCTACATGTGGCTGCGGGCTACGTTGCCGCGCATTCGTTATGACCGGCTCATGCGCTTGGGCTGGCTGGTGTTGCTCCCGCTGGGCATTGCCAACGTGCTCTGGGCCTCCTTCTTCTACGCGTTGTGGCAGACGTTCGGGTGGGTGTAAGCGCATAGTAGAATGGGCCGGAGGGAAGGTGACGTGGCGCAGAGATCAAGTGGCATTGGCGATGTGCTCGGAGACATTCGGGCCTTTGCCAATGGATTTAAGACGACGTTTCAGGCTTTGCTGACCAAGCCGGTGACGGTGCAGTACCCCGAGCAGCGTATCACCATGGCAAAGCGCTATCGGGGCCTGCACAAGCTACTGCGCTACTCCGACGGCATGGAGAAGTGCATCGGCTGCTCGCTCTGCGCGGCGGCGTGTCCGGCCAAGGCCATTCGCGTGGTCGCCGCTGAGAATACCGAGTCCGAACGCTATTCACCCGGCGAGCGCTACGCCGCGATCTACGAGATCAATATGATCCGCTGCATCTTCTGCGGCTACTGCGAGGAGGCTTGTCCCACGGGAGCCATCGTGCTGGGTCAGCAGTACGAAATCTCCGACTACCACCGCGATGACTTTATCTACGGCAAGGACCGGCTGTTGGTGCCGTTCACCAGTAGGCCGCGAGAAACGGAAACGGAAAACGCCTACGCTGGCGATGTTGAGGCAGCGCCCGAAGCGATGGGCGCGCGCTAGATGAGTCAAGTCGTCTTCTGGGTGGCTGCTGTGGTCGCCGTTGTGGCTGGCCTGGGCGTGATCAGCCTGCGCTCCTCCGTCCACTCGGCCGTTTCTCTCACTCTGAATTTGGTGTGCCTGGCGGTGCTGTATGTCTTGCTCGGCGCGGAATTCGTCGGCGCCGTCCAGGTAATCGTCTACGCCGGGGCGATCATGGTGCTCTTCCTCTTCGTGGTGACGCTGCTGAGTCCGGGCCGCGAGGAAGCTGACGACCGGCTTCCCGGCCAGCGCTGGATCTCCATCATCCTCGCCATTGTCTTGCTGGTTGAGGCCGGCGTGTTGATCACCTCCAACGCTTTGCCCGCGGCGAAGGATTTCACCGCCGCGGCGGCCTGTACGGGCCAAGGCTTGTGCATCGGCAATTCGCAGTTGATCGGTCAGGCCATCTTTACCTCCTCGTATCTCTGGCCATTTGAAGTAACGACGATCGTGCTGCTGGTCGCCGTGGTGGGCGCTATCGTGCTGACGAAGCGGAGGACGGCGTGACAATCCCTATCTCCTACTATCTGGTGCTTGGAGCGATCCTCTTCACGGTCGGCACTGCCGGCGTGCTCACCCGGAAGAATCCGCTGATCGTGTTCATGTCGGTGGAGCTGATGCTCAACTCCGTCAACCTTACGCTGATCGCCTTTTCGCGTTTGTGGGGGAACGTCGACGGACAAGTCATCGCCCTGTTTGTGCTGGTGGTCGCCGCCGCCGAAGTCGTGGTCGGGCTTGCCATCATTGTGACGATCTTCCGCGCCAGGGCGAGCGTGGATGTGGACGATGTCCACGCGTTGCACGGATGAGCGATCAGGTATCAGCAATCAGCTCTCAGCAGGAAGACGACGATGGAAGCAGGGAATAACCGAGGTGGTGGTAATGCCGGGGCCGCGATTGCCCACCCGCAAGCGGGTACCCGCGGCCAAGCGACTGGGGCGACCGCGGTCGCTCTCATTCGCCGAGGGGCGTGCGCAGGACGGGGATCCTACGGTGGAATCGGCGCCAGTGCGAAGTCGCCCGCAACCGTCGAAGCATTTTCTTTTCAGTCGGAAGGCTGATAGCTGACGGCTGACACCTGATAGCTACTTGGAGACACGTCAATGGTGAACCTGCTGTGGCTTGTTGTGGCTTTGCCGCTGCTTGGTTGCGCGATCAACGCGCTCTTTGGCGCCGCCTTCTCCAAGCGTGTGGTAGCCGCGGTGGCCTGCGGGTCGATCGGCCTGGCGTTCATCCTCGGCATCTACGCTTTCCTCGATCTCAACACCTATAGCGTGCAGGACCAGTTCAAGGTTTCGGCGCCGTACACCTGGATCGGCAGCGCCGACACGCACGTTGACCTCTCCTTCCTTGCCGACCCGCTGGCCATGGTCATGGTCCTGGTAGTAAGCGGTGTGAGCTTCCTCATTCACGTCTACTCCACCGGCTACATGTGGCATCCGGCCTACGCGAAGACGGAGCGCGAGCAGACGGGGGAGTATCGCCGCTTCTTTGTGTACCTCAACTTGTTCGTCGCGTCGATGTTGCTGCTGGTGACCGCGGGGAACTATCTTCTGCTGTTGGTCGGTTGGGAGGGTGTGGGCCTCTGCTCCTATCTGCTCATCTCCTTTGAGTTCCGGCGTCACTCGGCCATGGCGGCGGGCATCAAGGCCTTTGTGATGAACGCCATCGGCGACGTGGCGTTGCTGATCGGCATCGTCATCCTCTATACCCAGCTCAATAGTGTGGAATTCAGCCAGGTGTTCGCCAACGCCGGCAAGCTTTCCGGCAACAGCGCGACCATCGTGACGCTGCTGTTTCTCTTCGCGGCCACGGCCAAATCGGCGCAGATACCCCTGTATACCTGGCTGCCGGACGCCATGGAGGGTCCGACTCCCGTGTCCGCGCTGATTCACGCGGCCACAATGGTCACCGCTGGCGTCTACTTGATGGCACGGTCCTACCCGTTGCTGCAGCTCTCGCCCACCACAGGCGGCGTCGTCGCCGTGATCGGCATCGCGACCGCCTTCTTCGCGGCCACAATCGCGCTGGTGCAGCCGGACCTCAAGCGCGTGCTGGCCTATTCCACCATCAGCCAGCTCGGTTACATGTTCATGGCCGTCGGCGTCGCGGCCTACGGCGCTGCCATCTTCCACCTGATGACGCACGCCTTCTTCAAGGCCTTGTTGTTCCTTGCCGCCGGAAATGTCATCCACGCCCTGCCCCGCCCTGGTCAGGATCTGGGCGAACAGGATATGCGCAAGATGGGCGGCCTGCACAGCAAGCTGCCGACGACGCATTGGGCCATGACCATTGGAGCCTTGGCTCTGGCCGGTATGATCCCGGTATCGGGTTTCTGGAGCAAGGATGCCATTCTCGGCGCCGCCTTGCGCGGCAACGTCCTACTGTACCTATTTGGCCTGCTGACGGCGCTGCTGACCGCGTTCTACATCTTCCGGCTGATCTACCTCACCTTCTGGGGTCGCTTCCGCGGTCCGCGAGAGCAGTACAACCACGCGCATGAGGCTCCGACCAACATGGTCGGTCCCGTCGCGGTGCTGGCGGTGCTCGCCGCCATCGGCGGCCTCATCCAGATACCCGGCGTCTGGACGGTGTTCAGCGACTACCTGGCCGGCACCTTCACCCGTTTTCCTGCTCCCGCGGGCGCGGCGTTGCCCGCGGAGAGCGCCTTGCAATTCTGGGCGCTGGCGATCATTGCCATCATTGTCGCCGCCATCGGGATTGGTGTCGCCTACGTCTTTTACTTGCGCGGCGTCGCCGCCCGGCTGCCCGAGCGGGTGGCGGGCTCCGTTCCGCCGCTGTACCGGCTGCTGTTCAACAAGTACTACGTCGATGAGGCCTACGATGTGGCGGTCGTCCGGCCCGGTGTTGGTGTCGGCAGCTTTATCGGAGCCATTTTTGACCGGCAATTGTTGGACGGCGTGGTGAAGGCCGTCGCCGGAGGCCTGGGCGGCCTCGGTCAGGGATTGAGGACGCTGCAGACCGGGTATGTGCGGCAGTACCTGTTGTCGATGCTGGTGGGCGTTGTTGTTATCATCGCTTTCCTGTTGACTCGGTAGAAGGCTACTGGCTTTGGGTTCATTCTCAGGATTGTTCTCGGACGCTGCTGGCGAATGCGGCAACGGACCCTCACCCCCGGCCCCTCGCCCGCTCGGCGGGCGAGGGGAGCCGGGCATCCCAGACGGGGCCTTTCCCCCGCTTGCGGGGGAGAACGCCCAGAGGGCACCCGAAAGCCGGAGTGAGGGCCCGCTGCCAGCCGAATTCGCAACCAGCGTCCTAAAGGAGCAGGCTAAAATTACAAAGCCTCCTGAAGGAGGCTGGGTACGCTGGTCGGATGTCCATGGTGGCGACGCCGCTCAGGGCCTGGCGAGGAATACGAGACAGAAGGATCGGCCATGAATCAGGTGGGGTTTGCGCTGCTGAGCATCATGATCTTTCTGCCCGCCGTGGCCGGCGTCGTCGTTCTCGTGGCCGGCCGGCAGGATGACCGCATGGCTCGAATCCTCGCGACGGCCGGTAGCCTTATCGTGGTTCTGTTAGGGATCTGGGTCTACTTCGCCTACGATCAGGGTGCTCAGGGGCAGCCGTTTCAGTTGGAGGAGAACGCTCCCTGGATTGGCCAGTTCGGCATCGGCTATCACCTGGGGGTTGACGGGCTGAGCATGGTGCTGGTGCTCATGACGGTGGTGGTCACCGCGCTGGTGGTGCTGTTTGCGGTGCCCGCGGGCGGCGCGGGCGCCGCCCAATACTACTTCTGGCTCCTTGTGCTGGAGTCGGCGGTCATCGGCGTCTTCGTGTCTCTGGATCTGATCCTCTTTTACATCTTCTTTGAAGCGATGCTCGTGCCGATGTATTTCCTGATCGGTGGCTGGGGCGGGCCGCGCCGCCAGTACGCCGCGGTGAAGTTCTTCCTGTATACGCTGGGTGGCAGCCTGCTGATGTTGGTGGCGATTATCGGCCTGCACGTCTTTCATTCGGGCGAGAGCACCTTCGACTTTGTCACGCTGATGAAGACCCCGCTCGCGGCCGGCGACCAGACCTGGTTCTTCCTCGCCTTCGCCCTCGCCTTTGCCATCAAGGCGCCGATCTTTCCGTTGCATACGTGGTTGCCCGACGCTTACGTCGAGGCGGATACGGGCGGATCGGTCATGTTGGCGGCGGTATTGAGCAAGGTCGGCGCCTATGGGTTCCTGCGCTTCTGCCTGGGCCTATTCCCGTCAGCGGCGCACGCGCTGTCGCCCGTTATCTCCGTGTTCTGCATCATCACCATCCTCTACGGCGCCTGGGCTGCCCTGTCGCAGCGCGACCTCAAGGGCTTGATCGCCTACTCTAGTCTCGGCCACCTTGGCCTGATCATCCTGGGCATCTTCGCGCTCAATCCGGCCGGTATCGAGGGCAGCACCTTCCAGATGGTCAGCCACGGGATCAGCACGGCCGCGCTCTTCCTCATCGTGGGCGCCATTAGTGCCCGCTGGGGTACGCGCGAGATTCCCCAACTGGCGGGTATGCAGGCCTTCGCCCCCGTCCTGGCGGCGGTGTTGTTGGTGCTGGTGATGTCATCCATGCCACTACCCGGCCTGAACGGCTTCCCCGGTGAGTTCTTGATCTTCCGAGGCGTGTTTGCCGGCCAGAGCAGCTATTGGTACGGCGTCGTCGCGACGTTGGGTGTGATCCTGGCCGCCGGCTACATGATCTGGATGTACGCCCGCATCGTCTACGATGCCCCTGCCGCGGCGGTGGCGCGGGTGGGCGCCGCCGTGCGGGACCTGGGTGGTCGCGATCTGTGGGTGTTCGCTCCTGCGCTCCTCTTGATCTTCGCGCTCGGCTTCGTGCCCGGCATTATTCTCAGTAAGACCGGCAGCTCGGCCACGGCAATCAGCAGCCATCTCGCCACTCCCGCCAGCGCACTGACCGGCGGCCCGGCACGTGTCCCCGCGCTGACGCTCACACTCCCCAACACCAGGCAATAGAGAGGTCCGACCGTGCCAGCGATTCAGATCACCATACCGACGATCAATTACGGGCCGTTGTTGCCGGTCATTATCGTGACCATTACCGGTTTGATCGCGCTGGTGCTTGACGCCCTGCTGCCTCGTAGCCGTCAGACGGCCATCGCTTGGGCAGCGGTCATCGGCCTTGCTGTCGCCTTCGCCGACTGTATCTTCCTCTACAACGGCAAGCAAACAGCATTTGACGGGACCTTCGTCGCTGACAATTTCGCGCTCTATTTCAACTTCGTTCTGCTCTTTGCGGCGGCACTAACCATCCTCCTTTCCGTTCGCTACCCCTCAGCTGAGACGCTCAACGAGGGCGACTATTACGGACTGATCCTGCTTTGCACCGCCGGCATGCTGTTGGTGACGCAGGCGTCGAGTCTGGTGTTGCTGTTCATCGGCATCGAGACTCTGTCCATCGCCCTCTACGTCCTGGCAGGGTACACGCACAGCCGGCTCATCTCCGAGGAGGCGGCGCTCAAATATTTTCTTATGGGCGCCTTTGCATTCGGCTTCCTGCTGTATGGGACCGCCCTCCTGTACGGCGCCAGCGGCAGCACGGTCTATTCGGCCATCGCCAGCGCGCTCGCCGCCGCCAACGGCAATGCCACGACCTTGCATCTTGCCATCATCGGTATGGGCTTCCTGATGGTGGGGTTCGGCTTCAAGCTGGCCTTCGTTCCTTTTCACATGTGGACGCCGGACGTCTACGATGGCGCGCCGACACCGGTGACCGCCTTCATGTCCGTCACGACCAAGGTCGCCGTGTTTGCCGGACTGCTGCGCGTACTGCAGACCGCGCTGTCGCCCATTACCGCCGAATGGTTTTCAGTGCTCTGGGCGCTGGCCGTGCTCACCATGATCATCGGCAATCTGGTCGCCCTCGCCCAGACCAATATCAAACGAATGCTGGCGTACTCCAGCATCGCCCAGGCGGGGTATGTGCTGGTTGGTGTCATCGCCGGTGGACCGAACGGCCAGATCGGCACCATGTTCTACTTGCTGGCCTATACGCTGATGAACGTGGGCGCCTTTGCCGTCGTCGCCGCGCTCGCCACTCGCGGTGAAGAAGCAGTGGCATTGAACGACTATTCAGGTCTGGCGACCCGCCAACCCCTGCTCGCCGGCTGCATGGCCCTGTTTATGCTGTCGCTGGCCGGTATCCCCCTGACGGCGGGCTTCATGGGCAAGCTGTATATCTTCGTCGCGGCGCTGGAGTCGGGGCACGCGGAGCTCGTCGTCATCGGCGTGTTGGCCTCGGCCGTATCCGCCTTTTACTACCTGCGCATCATCGTGCTCATGTACATGCGGGAAGTACCCAGTGGGGCGATCGCGCTTCCACGGTTGGCGGCGCCCGTTACCGCGTTGCTTGCCATCGCCGCCATCGGCACAGTAGTGTTCGGCATCGTCCCCAACCTGATCCTACCGCTCGCGCAGCAGTCCCTGGCGCTGGCCGGAGTGCCATAGCAATCGCTCTTTAACCTGCAATTGACAAGCGCGAGCGCCGCGGGTATAGTCACCCCTAGTGCGTTTGTGTGGTCGGCACATTAAGTCCTAACCACCCCGCGCTGTAGGTGGTGTCACGGCGACATCCCCGAGGCTGTTTGGCCTCCGCCGTCGACGAACCACCGCATTGAGGAGAGCGACGATGCTCAATACCTGTAATGACCTTGCCTCGGCCGAGCGTATCCTCTATCGTAGCGGCGCGGCGCGCTGGCAAGCCCCCCAACGTCCGGGTCAGGAGCGTCTCTCTCCTGCCTACACGCGGCTCAGCCAGGCGGAGCTGGACGAGCGAATCCGAGATCGCCGGCGGGAGCTGGGTACACGCCTGGTCGTCCTGGGACACCACTATCAGCGCGACGACGTCATCAAGTTCGCCGACTTCCGCGGCGACTCGCTCAAGCTGAGCCAGCTCGCGGCCACCAGGACCGAGGCCGAGTTCATCCTGTTCTGCGGGGTCCATTTCATGGCAGAGAGCGCGGATATCCTCAGCGGCCCTCACCAACAAGTGATCTTGCCCAATCTGTCGGCCGGGTGCTCGATGGCGGACATGGCCAACATCCACGATGTCGAGGCGTGCTGGAGCGACGTTACCCGCATCTGTGGCGAGGGAACTATCCCGGTCACGTACATGAACTCTGCCGCCGACCTCAAGGCTTTCTGCGGGCGCAACGGCGGCATCGTTTGCACCTCGTCCAACGCGGACAGGGTGCTTCGCTGGGCCTTCGACCGCGGCGACCGCGTGTTGTTCTTCCCCGACCAGCACCTCGGGCGCAACACTGGCTTCAAGATGAGCATTCCCCTGGAGCAGATGCAGGTGTGGGACCCGCGGCTGCTGCTGGGAGGACACGCCGTGGCGGATCTCCGTTCCGCGCGCATCTTGCTCTGGAAGGGTCACTGCTCCGTTCACAACCGATTCACCGTCGAACAGGTGCAGCAGGCCCGCCAGGACGATCCCGCCGTCAAAATTCTGGTTCATCCGGAGTGTGTGCTCGATGTTGTCCGGCTGGCCGACTACGTCGGCTCGACGGAATACATCATCCAGAAGGTGGAGGCCGCGGCTCCCGGAACGAGCTGGGCCATTGGGACGGAAATCAACCTGGTCAAGCGCCTGGCCAACGAGCATCCCGACATGCGCGTCTCCTGTTTGGATCCGATCGTCTGCCCATGCTCGACGATGTATCGCATCCACCCGGCCTTCATCGCTTGGGTGCTCGACAATCTGTGCGAAGGTCGGATCGTCAATCGCATTCGTGTGGCGGACGAGGTGGCGGAACAGGCTCGAACGGCGCTCGACCGCATGCTCGCGGTCGCCTGAGCGAGCGAGGACGGTCATCCTGATGCACTACGACTACATAATCGTCGGCTCCGGTGGAGC
The DNA here is from genome assembly GCA_937967325.1 of uncultured Chloroflexota bacterium. Classification (GTDB taxonomy): domain Bacteria; phylum Chloroflexota; class UBA4733; order UBA4733; family UBA4733; genus UBA4733. The sequence goes on along the minus strand of CALBSQ010000193.1, from coordinate 91,139 downwards.
CGGCTTGTTCACCGCGCTGTTGGCTCGCCGGCACGGCAGCGTGCTCGTGATCACCAAGGATGCTGCCACCGAGTGCAACACCCGCTATGCGCAAGGCGGCATCGCCGCCGCGTTAGGACCCGGCGACTCACCTGAGTTGCACCTGCAGGACACGCTGGTCGCCGGCGCCGGCCTCTGCGATGAAGCGGCGGTGCGAGTGCTCGTCGAGGAAGGCCCGGCTCGCATGCTGGACCTGATCCGGCTCGGACTGCCGTTCGACCGCGAAGGCGGGACGCTGGCGCTCGGTCGCGAAGGGGCGCACGGCAAGGCGCGCATTCTCCACGCGGGCGGCGACGCCACCGGGCGACAGATGGAGCTCACGCTCAGCCGTGTGGCGCAAGAGGCCGGCATGGAGATCTGGGACCAGACGCTGGCGGTCGAGCTGCTGGTCGAGCGCGGCACGATTCAGGGTGTGCGCGTGCTGGACGAGCGCACGGGTCGTGAATCGGATGTCTCCGGGCGTTTCGTGGTGCTGGCGACCGGTGGGGCCGGCCAGCTCTACTCGCACACGACGAATCCAGCGGTGGCGACCGGCGACGGGATCGCCCTAGCGTACCGAGCCGGCGCGGCGATCGCCGATCTGGAGTTCTACCAGTTCCACCCGACGGCCCTCAGCTTGCCGTCGGCGCCCAGATTCCTGATTTCCGAGGCCGTGCGCGGGGAAGGAGCCATTCTGCGGACCGAGAATGGCCGGGCATTTATGCTTGATTACGATCCACGTGCCGAGCTGGCCCCGCGCGACATCGTGGCTCGAGCTATCGTCGGCGAGATGGAGCGTTCCGGCGGGCCGGTCTACCTGGACGTCACCCACATCCCCGCCGATCGAATCCGCCGCCGCTTTCCTACTATCGCTGCGTTCTGTGGTCAGCATGGTATCGACATAACGCGCGAGGCGATACCGGTGGCTCCGGCCGCGCACTACTATATGGGCGGTGTGGTCACCGATCTATGGGGCGAAGCGACGATCCGCAACCTGTTTGCCGCGGGAGAGTGCGCTCGCTGCGGCGTTCACGGCGCCAACCGTCTGGCCAGCAATTCCATGCTCGAGCTCGTCGTCTTCGGGCATCGCGTCGTCGAGCGCACGCTCGTTCCGCCGGCAGAGCGCGTTCCAGTTGCGCCTCACGGTCTGCCCGCTCAATCCATTGCACTGCCGTCGGCTGACAGCCTCCTCCTGAGCGCCGCTCGGCGATCGACAGATAGCTGGTCTGGAGGTATCGATGCCACCGATACCGATAGCGGAGGAGCGGTCCAGACGAGCGCACAAGTGCGTGAGGAGTTGCGCGGCGTGCTCTGGCGCGACGCCGGCATTATTCGCGACGCCGAACGGCTGGAACGGGCACGACGCCGGCTAGCAACGCTGGAGCGAGCCGTGCTCGCGCCGCGCACTCGCCCCGATCATGAGACGTCCAACCTGCTCCTCATAGGTCGCCTGCTGGTGGAGGCGGCGCTGGCGCGAACGGAGAGCCGTGGCGCTCATACGCGCCAAGATTTCCCAGCGGCCAGAGATGAGTGGCGATGCCATCTTAGCTATCAGCTTTCAGCCGTCAGCTATCAGCACCCGGACTCGGGAAATACGCCGCGAATCGAGCATCCTGGGCATGTGCGGGAGCAGTCGTTGCCGGCTGCCACTGCAACGCTGAAAGCTGATCGCTGATGGCTGAAAGCTTCGTCTATCTCGACCACGCGGCAACGACACCACTTCGGCCCGAGGCCCTCGAGGCCATGTTGCCCTATTTGACGGCGTCCTGGGCTAACCCGTCCAGTCCCTACGAAGCGGCCTACCAGGCCCGGACGGCGCTGGAGGCCGCACGGGAGGCGGTCGCTGCCTGTCTCGGCGCCTCCCCGCCGGAGATCGTGTTCACCGGCGGCGGCAGTGAGGCCGACAACCTGGCGATCAAGGGCGCGGCGCTCGCGGCGTCCGGCCATGGGCGTCACATCGTGACGTCGAGCATCGAACACCACGCGGTGCTGCATGCCTGCCAGTATCTCGAGCGCCGGCTTGGCTTTGAGGTCACATACCTTCCAGTGGACCGGTACGGCCTCATCAGTCTGGCCTCGGTCCGCGCCGCGCTGCGTAATGACACGGTAGTGGTCAGCCTGATGCAGGCCAACAATGAGGTCGGAACGATTGAGCCGATCGCCGAGATAGCGGCGGTCGTTCGTAACCACGGCGCGCTCGTGCATACGGACGCTGTTCAGGTCGCGGGCGCGTTGCCGATTGGTGTTTATGAGCTGGGGGTTGATCTGCTGAGCATCTCGGGCCACAAGTTCGGCGGACCCAAGGGGACAGGCGCGCTGTACGTCCGGCGCGGGACGCCGTTGGATGCCCTGGTGCATGGCGGCGGCCAGGAGCTCGGGCTGCGCGCGGGCACGGAGAACGTTGCCGGCGCCGTGGGGTTCGCCACGGCCTTGGAGCTCGCCGTCGCGCAGCTGTCCACCACGTCCGCCTACTGCCGGACGCTGCGCGACCGGTTGATTGCCGGCGTGCTCGGTCAGATTCCCGGCTCCATCCTTACTGGAGACCCGGAGCGGCGATTACCGAACAACGCGAGCTTTTGCTTTCCCGAGGTGGAGGGCGAGTCTGTGCTCATCGAGTTGGACGCAGCCGGAATCTGCGCTTCGGCGGGGTCCGCCTGCAGCGCCGGCTCGACCGAACCATCGCACGTGCTCGTGGCCATGGGCATCGAGCCCCGTTACCTTCGCGGCGCGCTGCGCCTGACGGTGGGACCGGAGAACACGCCGGACGAGATCGAGCTGGTTGTGGCACGGCTGAAAGACATCGTGGGTAGTCTACGGACGTTGGCGGCATGAGCAGTGTGGGGCGGCCATCACTGGTCGCCCCGGTAGGGTATTGGAGCAAATCGCGTGGCAGGGATCAGCCGGTTGGAGCACGTCGGGATTGGCGCGTCGCGGACGAAGTTTGAGGAGACGGTGCGGTTCTACCAGCGCGCCTTCGGCTGGCACATCGTCAGGGAAACCCCCGGCGTGCTCGCCTTCGTGGGTGATGGCTCCGGTGGGCGAATAGAGATTCTCCCCGACGACGCGCCTCCGCTGGCACGGCCGCACCATCTCGCCTTCTCCGTGCCCATGTCGGAGTTCGATCGCACGATCTCAGCGCTGCGCGACGCCGGGGCCGGGGTGGAGGCGCCGACCACCAACGCCGTTGGCGACCGCCTCTGCTTTTTCACGGACCCCGCCGGCAACCGCGCCCAGATCGTGGCGCGCACTGAAGCACTGGCGCCATAATCGACTGCCTACCAAGCTGTTGCCAACCGACATGATGCAAGCAGAGGCTCGCCGTCGTTTGGCCATGACAGGCGCTAGCGGTTTCGTCGGTTCCGTGGTGGCTCGCCGGTTGGCCCGCAATTTCGAGCTGCTCGACCTCTACCATCGGACGCCCGCCCCGGCAGATATTGTGGGTCAGTCCCTGTACATCGATCTCAGTGACCGGCGGAGCATCGATCAAGCACTGCGCGATTGGCGTGCCGATGCGCTGCTGCACATCGCGGCGGCCGCCGACGTGGATGCCTGTGAGGCTGAGCGAGAGGACCGTAGCGGGAATGCCTATCAGACGAACGCTGTCTTGCCTGGCCTGCTTGCCCGAACGTGTCGAGAGTTGGGGATACGATTTGTCCACATTTCTACAGACTACGTGTATGACGGCGTCGACGGTCCCTATCACGACATGGACCTGCCCGGCCGGGCTGCGAACTGGTACGGCCAAACGAAGCTCGAGGGAGAGCGCGCCGCGTTGAAGGCCAATCCAGCCGCCGCGGTGGTGCGTCCCTCTCTCCCGTACGGCCCGGCGCATCCGCGAAAGCGGGATATCGTGCGGCTGGTTCGGTCCCGGCTCGGGGCTGGAGAGGCATTCGCCGGGGCTGTCGACCAGTTCATCTCCCCGACCTGGCTAGACGACTTGGGGGATGGCTTGGCCGCGATTGTGGCCGGTCAAGGCAGCGGCGCGTATCATCTCGCCGGCGCAACCTTGCTCACGCCGTACGACGCGGCGCTCGTGGTTGCGCGGACGTTCGGATTGGATGAGCGCCTGGTACGCCCAGCGACCCTGGCGGAAATCAGCGGGAGTGGGCGGGCGCCCAGACCAAGGGCAACCGCCCTGCTCTGCCCTAGGTTTGATCGGGAGCTGGGAGGCCGGGTTCGCCGGAGGGGCTTCGCCGAGGGCGTAGGGCTGCTTCGCGACTTGGAGCTTCAGCCAGCGCCCCCGTCGTGAAGGCCCTCGGCAGCAGCTCGCGAACGGTGAGGAGCTCGCGCCTTCCGGAAACCGTCGCCATCACCACGTCGGCATCGGGCGCCAGCTCCATGAGCACCTGACGGCAAGCGCCGCAAGGCGAGACGGGATCGTGGGTGTCGGCAATGACGACCAGCAGCCGGATTGAGGTCGCCCCGGCCACGATTGCGGTCCACAGGGCAACCCGCTCGGCGCAGACGGTCAATCCAAAGGAGGCGTTTTCGACATTGGCGCCCGTGAACACAGCTCCGTTTCCGGTAACCAGCGCCGCGCCGACTCGAAAGCCTGAATATGGCGCGTAGGCGCGATCGCGAGCGGCGAGTGCAGCTCGCACCACTGCTTCAACGGAGGTCATTGCCGGGCCGGCTCCTCCTCACCACCGGGCGACTCCTCACCGCTTGGTCCGCCCGAGGTCCGGCGCTCGATCCGGACGCGACGGACGCGCCGGCCATCCATCTCAACGACGGTTGCCTGCATCTGCCCAACCGTCGTCGTCGCGCCTTCTTGGGGCGCGGCGCCGAGCTGACTATAGACAAGTCCGCCGATGGTGTCGTAGGCCTGAGACTCAAGGTCCAGGTCCAACAGCTCGCCGATAGTACCCATGGTCACACTGCCGTCGACGACGAAGACACCGTCGCCGGCTTGCTCGATGGCGGGAGCCTCTGTGTCGTATTCGTCTTGGATCTCGCCAACGATCTCCTCCAACAGATCCTCGATCGTGACGATACCGGCGGTCCCGCCATATTCGTCGAGTACGATCGCCATGTGTACTTTCTTGGTGCGCATCTCGCGAAAGACCTGGTCGACCTTTTGTGACTCCGGCACGAAATAAGGGGGGCGCGCCAACGCCTTGAGCTCGACGGACTGTTTTTCGGGAAGCAGGTAACGAAGCAGGTCTTTGGCATAGAGGACGCCAACCACATTGTCGATGGAGTCCTCGTACATGGGTATGCGCGAGTGCCCGGCCTCCATGGCTACGCCGAGTACCTCCTGGAAGGGCGTATTCACCTCCACCGCGGTGACGTCGATGCGTGGACGCATTACTTCGCGCACCAGGGTGTCGCCAAACTCAAAGACACCGTGGATCATTTGGCGTTCGGCCTCGAGCAACTGGCCCTGCCGCTCGCTCACCTCAACCAGCAGGCGTAGCTCTTCCTCTGTGACGAGCTGATCGAGCCGAGCCGACTGCGTGCCGGTGAGCCGTGCAATGCCGCTCGCCAGCCAGCTCAGCACCGCGACGATCGGTCCGAGCACCACGGCAAGCAGACGAACGAGCGGTCCGAGCCGTAGGGACCAGCGTTCCGCGCCTTGAATGGCGATGATCTTGGGAGTAATTTCGGCAAAGATCAGCACCAGTACTGCCATGACCACAGAGGCGGCGACATTGCGCAGCCAGGCCGGATGCGCTGGCAGGCTCGAAAGCGCCAGCTCAGTCGCGACGCTGGACGCCACGATGACCGCCACGGAATTCAACACGAGGATCGTCGTAAGGAAGCGCCATGGGGTCTTGACGAGGGCGAAAACGAGCTGGGCGCGCTTGTTATGCTCCTCCTCGGCCAGTTGCTGGATGCGGCTGCGCCGCACTCCCGTCAGGCTGGTCTCCGCGGCCGACGCCAGCGCAGCCAGCATGAGACAGACAAGGATGACGATCAATTGGACGAGGGCGCCACCTAACACTGGCGGCCCTTAAGTCAGGCGTGCGCAGGTAGCTGCACGCCTACGCATCCAGTAGATGCCGAATCCTCTGGCCGGCCCGGGACACGACGTTCCTGCGCGCACTTCCAGTGGACGGCTCACGTAGCCACTCTCCTGCCGGAGCGACTCCGGACAAATGATCGCATCGTCAGTCTAGGTGGCTCGCGGCGGCTGTGTCAATCCGTGCCACCGCCAAGTCCGCCTCCGGTCCTCCCGCATACAGCGGCTATCGCACGACCAGGTTGAGCAGCCTGCCCGGCGCATAAATAGTTCGGACGATCTTCCTGCCGCTGAGCAGCTCCTGGACGCGCGGCTGGGCGAGGATCGTCGACAGTACTTCGTCCTCGGCGGCCGAGGCAGCTACCTCAACGCGATCCCGCACCTTGGAGTTCACCTGGACCGCGATAACCATCGTGTCGTCCGCCGCGAGCGTGGCGTCATAGCTCGGCCACGACTGCTGGTGGACACTGCCGTCGCCGCCCAGACGCCGCCACAGTTCCTCGGCCGTGAACACGGCCATTGGCGCCAGCATCAGGACCAGCGCCTTGGTACACTCCCACCAGGACGCGGCGCCGATCTGCCGCGAGCGGACGGCATCGGTGAGCTCGTTCACGAAGATCATCAGGGCGCTTACGGCCGTGTTGAACCGCATGTCGCCGATGTCGTCGCCCACCTTCTTGATCGTCTTGTGCAGCAGCCGGCGCAGAGCCGGATCTGCGGCGCCGCGACCGGCGTCGTAGGGCCCGACACAGACTTCCCACACGCGCTGCAGGAAGCGATCGATGCCGTTGATGCCTTTCTCGTCCCAGATGAGGTTCTGGTCGAACGGTCCGATGAAGAGCTCATACAAGCGCAGGGCGTCGGCTCCGTGCTCCTCGACGACGCTATCGGGCGTGATGACGTTGCCCTTGCTCTTGGACATGCGCTTCCCGACACTACCGTAGGCATCAGGCAGCGGCGAATGGACGACCCCCTGCGGCCGGTACCGATGGAACGGCTCGATGAAGGAAACCAGCCCGGCGTCGTACATCACCTTGGTCCAGAAGCGGGCGTAGAGCAGATGCATCACCGCGTGTTCCAGACCGCCGACGTAGAGGTCCACCGGCATCCAGTAGCGGACAGCCGCCGGTTCGAATGGCCGGTCGGCGTCCTGTGGCGAGCAGAAGCGTAGGAAGTACCAGGATGAGCAGGCAAAACCGCCCATGGTGTCCGTCTCGCGGCGGGCAGGGCCACCGCATTTCGGACAAACGGTCTGTACCCAGTCCGTCGCCGTCTCCAGCGGCGAGCGCCCGGTACCCGTAGGCTGCCAATCCACCACGTCGGGCAATTGCACCGGCAATTCCGCCTCTGGCACCGGCACAAGACCGTCCGTTGGGCAATGCACGATGGGGATGGGCGCCCCCCAATAGCGCTGGCGACTGATCAGCCAGTCGCGCAGCTTGTAATTCACCGTAAAGTGGCCCTGCTCGTCGTGCTGCAGGTCGCGAGTGATCTCGCGCCGCCCGTCTACAGACCGCATGCCGGTAAACTTGCCGGAATCGATCAACGTTCCGTCGCCTAGGTAGGCCGCATCGAGCGCTTGCCCCTCGCTCCAGCCCGGCGGCGTCACCACCACGCGGATGGGCAGCCCATAGGAGCGCGCAAAGGCGAAGTCGCGCTCGTCGTGGGCCGGCACCGCCATGATCATGCCGGTTCCATAGGTCGGCAGGACGTAGTCGGCGATCCAGATCGGGATGCGCTCCCCGTTCACTGGATTGATGGCCGACGCGCCGATCGGTACCCCGGTCCGGGCGCGCGCCGTGGAGGTGCGCTCGATATCCGTGGTTCGTCGTGCCATGCTGACGTAGGCCTCGATGTCGCCGCGGCGCTCAGGCGCCGTCAGTCGCTCCACCAGTGGATGCTCCGGGGCCATCACGAAGAACGTGGCGCCGAACAGCGTATCCGGACGCGTGGTGAAGATGGGTAACGCGGTTCCGTCTTCCGAGGCGAACTGGACGTGGGCGCCTTCGCTGCGCCCGATCCAGTTTTCCTGCATGGTTTTGACGCTCTCCGGCCAGTCGATGTGCTTCAAGTCGTCCAGGAGCCGGTCGGCGTAGGCCGTGATCTTGAAATACCACTGTTCCATCTCGCGGCGCTCGACGAGCGAGTCACAGCGCCAGCAGTGGCCATTGTGAACCTCCTCGTTGGCCAGCGTCGTCTTGCACGACGGGCACCACCATACGGCGCCCTTGGCGCGGTAGGCCAGGCTGCGGTTGTAGAGCAGCAGGAAGAACCATTGTGTCCAGTGGTAGTAGTCGGGCTTGCTGGAGTCGATCTCGCGATGCCAATCGTAGGAGTTCCCTACCAGCCGAAGCTGCCGCTTGTAATTGGCCGTGTTGCGGTCGGCCGTGTCACGCGGGTGGCGACCGCGGCGAATGGCCTCATTTTCGGCCGGCTGACCGAAGGCGTCCCAGCCCATCGGGTGCAGCACGTTGTAGCCGCGCATGCGCAGGTAGCGGCTGATCACGTCGGTAGGGATGTAGTTGTGGCAGTGGCCAACGGACAGGCCATCGCCGGACGGGTACGGAAACATGTCCAGGCAGTAGAACTTCGACTTCCCCTGGACCTCTTCGACCCGATCGAGGTCCACCTGATCCCAGACAGCCTGCCACTTCTGCTCGAGCGCGTGTGGATCGTAGCGGTCCTCTGCTGGCCCAATCGACGGCGCGGCCACTGTGCTGCTCAGCGCGCGCTCCGCAACGTCCATCTAGTCCACCTTTCGCTGCCCTGGGATGCACAGTAGTGTACCTGCTGACGCGAAGCGACGGCGCCGCGGATCCACGGCGATAGTTGGTGAAATAGGTCGGTCAGGATCAGGTCGCGCCCGCGTCTCAGCCTTTGTCGATGAAGTCGCCCGGATTAATGAACGGCTGCACGTAGTCCTTGCCATCGAAGGCTTTGATCGTCGTCTTCCCGTCAGCGGTGCCATATACCTTGACCTGGTCGTTCTTCTGCACGTTCGTGGTCCCGGTGAAGTTGACGTCGACGAAGTACTTCCCATCGGAGGTCAGGATCTGGACCCAGTCGTTTTCCCCATCCCTGCGGACGAAGTAGACGCTACCGGTGACCATCACCTTCTTTCCCATGTACGTGTCAGGTTGCCCGTCCAACTGGGCGCCGGTCACTGATGCGTATTGGCCTCGCGAGGGAGTCGGAGTGGCCGCCGCGGCAGCGACGGCGGTCGGTTGAGGCGTCGACGTCGGCGCGGCAACGGAAACGAGGCTGATGCGCGTAGCCGTCGCTCGCGGCGTGTCAGTGGCTTGCGGCGTCGATGCCGTGGCCAGTGACGCCGGCTGCGGCAACCCACGATGCACGGCGCTTATGATGGTGGCGCACAGTACTACAAAGACCAGAACAATAACGACAAGAACGAGCTCGCTGAGAACTGATCGTTGCTCCAATCCTCAGACACTCCCCCTAGCTCGTCGCCGGATGCCCAGGCTTACGGCTCCTTGTGCCCCACAGACGACGGCGCCGATGCGCGAGTATAGCCCCAAGCCCCGGTCCAATGCCAATGGTAAGATGAACCGAGCCTGGTCGCCACTGGTGCGTCGCAATCGTTGACCGGAGAGGCAGGCACTTCCGCCCATCCCAGCCACGGCGAGCCAGAATATGGCGGCAGACGATGGTATGCGAAGGAGAAACGGACGTGGTCACGAACGAAGAGCGTTTGACGGAGATGGAGCAGCGGATCGCGGATCTGGAGGCTGAGCTGCGCGCGCGCGAACGATCAAGAATTCACCTGGGCAGTATCGTCCGGGAGCTGATCCCGCCGGAGGTGCGCGGCCACGTCCAGGCGGCACAGCGCGAGCGGCTCAAGGCCATGCGAGTCTACCTTGATCGCGCCATCGCGCGCCTAGATCGCGACGCGACGGCGGGACCGGACACGCTCTAGAGCGAGGGGGCGATGAGGCGACTGGGCGACCAGGAGTACGCGGGATGCCGGCAAACGGTAGGCCACTCGGATTGCCTTCTCGTGTGACATGACCCAGCCCCACCATTACGCGCCTTCGCCCAGTCGCCCCCTCGCCTCATCGCCCCCTCGCCCCGGCGGCCGCTGCGGGCACGCGCACGTGCTCCCATGGGAGGCCTGCCTTGCCGAAGTGGCCGTAGGCGGAGGTCTGGCGGTAGATCGGCTGGCGAAGGTCCAGCGTGCGAATGATAGTGGCGGGGACGAGCGGCAATAGCTCGCGCGCGAAGCGAGCGATCTCGTCAAGGTCGGCTCGCTCCGTGCCGAACGTTTCAACCGCGAAGGTGGTCGGTTCAGCCCGCCCAATACAGTAGGCTACTTGGACCTCACAGCGGTCGGCCAGCTCCGCGGCGACGACGTTCTTGGCGATGTAGCGAGCTCCATAGGCGCCGGAGCGGTCAACCTTGGTGGGATCCTTGCCGCTGAACGCGCCGCCCCCGACGCGAGCCATTCCGCCGTAGCCGTCGACGATAATCTTGCGCCCGGTCAAACCAGTGTCCGTGGCCGGGCCACCGTGATGCCATACGCCCGTGCCGTTGACGATTAGCCGACTGGCCGGGATGCTCCAGCCAAGCTCGCCCAGCACGGGCCGCACGACGGCGACGAAGAGGTCATCGGCGAGCTGGTCGAGGGACACGTGGGGGTCGTGCGGGGCCGCGAGCACGACCGACTCGACACCGACGGGGCGGCGATCTTCATAGCGAACGGAAACCTGGGTCTTGCCATCGGGTCGCAAATAGGGCAGCTGGCAACTGCTCCGAGCCTCATCGATAGCACGGGCTAGGCGGTGCGCGAGCGTGATAGGCAGCGGCATGAGCTCGGGCGTCTCACGGCAGGCATAGCCGAACATCATCCCCTGATCACCGGCGCCCTCCTGATCTACACCGACGGCGATTTCGGGCGACTGAGTGTGCAGATTGACGTTGATCTCGGCGGTGTCCGCATGGAAGCCATAATCGGGGACGGTGTAGCCGAGGTCACGAAGCACGGCGCGGGTCACCGCCGCGTAGTCAACCTGGGCGGTCGTGGTAATCTCGCCGGCCAGGACGACGCGATTGACGGTAGCCAGCGATTCGCAGGCCACGCGGCTGCGCGCATCTTGCGCCAAACAAGCGTCCAAGACAGCGTCGGAGATGGCGTCGCACACTTTGTCGGGATGGCCACTGCAGACGGATTCGCTGGCGAACACAGAGTACTGCACCCCGGTCATTTCCTCTCTGCGCCACGCCTGTCGGCGGACGCCTGGTGAAGATGCAGCACGCGTTGGCGCCGTCGCGGAGACAAGAAAGGGCCTCTCGGTTGTCCGAGAGGCCCAAGCTTATCCCGCATCGCACCATCGCCGCGGGTCCCACGACCACGCAAACGATAGTGGTCCATCCTGCCAGCCTGAAAGAGTTGGCCCGTTTCCGCACGTTGAAATCCGTGCGGCCTATCTGCCCCCACGACGGGCTGGAATTGGCACCTTCGCCTCACCGAGAAGCCAGGTTGCCGGACGGTCAACGGCCCAGTTGCCTCGCGTCACTCTTGATATTGCATCTTCGATTGTCGATTGCCTGAGTGGACACTAGCATTTAGAGACGTGGCATGTCAAGCCGGCACGACCTATTGTCGCGGCCAGAACGCGTATGTCACTGCACGGGTGACGTGGCGCGCTATATACTGAAGATGTCCCTGGGCTCACAAGCGCGCGTGCCAAGGGGTATTCCGCCGCGAGAGGAGGCGCGTTGGCTTCTGATTACTTGCTCGAGGTGCGCGATCTGCGCACCTATTTTGCTACTCGCGACGGTACGGTAAAAGCGGTAGATGGGGTGAGCCTGGGGATCCGCCCCGGCGAGACACTGGGGCTGGTGGGCGAGTCCGGCTGCGGGAAGAGCGTGACAGCCCTCTCCATCATGCGGCTGCTTGCCAGCCCGCCCGCTCGTACCGCCTCGGGAGAGGTGCTCTTCGAAGGGCGTGACCTGCTCAAGGTCAGCGGTGAGGAGATGCGCCGCATCCGCGGCAAACAGATCGCGATGATCTTCCAGGATCCTATGACCTCGCTCAATCCCGTGTTGACGGTCGGACGGCAAATCACCGAGTCTCTGCAGCTTCACCTCAAAATGGGCCCGCGGCAAGCGCGCAAACGCGCCATTGAGCTGCTGCAGCTCGTCGGGATTCCCGCCGCCGAGCGCCGCATCGACGATTACCCACACCAGTTTTCCGGCGGCATGCGCCAGCGGGTCATGATTGCAATGGCGCTGTCGTGCAATCCCAAGCTGCTCATCGCCGACGAGCCGACCACGGCGCTGGACGTGACGATTCAGGCCCAGATCTTGGAGCTGATCGCGACGCTACGTCGGGAGTTCAATACGGCCGTGCTGTTGATCACGCACGACCTCGGGGTCGTCGCCGGCGTGTCCGATCGCATCATTGTCATGTACGCCGGCAAGGTCGCCGAAACCTCATCGACCGACGAGCTCTTTGCCAATCCTCGGCACCCGTACACGCTGGGCTTGCTGAACTCGATTCCGCGGCTCGACGCCCAGCGGCGGGAGCGGCTCGTGCCCATCGAGGGCTTGCCGCCTGATCTCATTAACTTGCCGGCCATCTGTCCATTCTCGGCACGTTGTAGTTTCGCGCTCGAGCGCTGTCGCCAGGGCACGCCCGAGCTGCGCCTGGTGGGTCCGGATCATCGTGCCGCATGCGTGCGGGAGATCACCCGCGCCGCGGTCGCCTTTTCGGCGAGCGCCTGACGGACAAGTTTTTGAGTACCGGAACCCGTCGAGACAAGGAGGACACCTCATGGCAGTTTCCGCCGCGGCGCTGGCGCACCCCACTGCACAGCCAGGCAGCGCTCTGATTCAGATTCGTGAGCTCCGGGTGCATTTTCCCATTCATTCGGGGATCATCTTGCAGCGCCAAGTCGGCGCCGTGAAAGCAGTCGACGGCGTTAGCCTGGACATTCGCACGGGCGAGACGCTCGGTCTCGTCGGCGAGTCCGGCTGCGGCAAGTCGACCACCGGTCGCGCCATCCTTCAGTTACTACGACCGACTTCCGGCCAGGTGACGTTTGACGGTACTGAGCTGACGCAGCTCCGCGGCGAGGCGCTCCGGCGCATGCGCCGCCGCATGCAGATGATCTTCCAGGATCCCTACGCCTCGCTGAATCCCCGCATGACGGTCGGTTCGATCGTTGCCGAACCGTTGCAGATCCACAAGCTGGCGACCGGCCGCCAGCAGACCCGCGATCAGGTTCAGGAGCTGCTGAGGGTGGTCGGGCTGAACCCTTACTTTGCCAACCGGTACCCGCATGAGTTTTCCGGCGGGCAACGGCAGCGCATCGGCATCGCCCGCGCCCTGGCGCTGCGCCCGGACTTCATTGTCTGCGATGAGCCGATCTCGGCGCTCGATGTCTCTATTCGCGCACAGATCATCAATCTGTTGGAGGATTTGCAGGCCCAATTCGGACTCACCTACCTGTTCATCGCTCACGACCTTTCCGTGGTGCGGCACATTAGTGACCGGGTGGCCGTCATGTACCTGGGCAAGGTCGTGGAGCTGGCCGACCGCGCCGACCTCTACGAGAATCCCAAGCATCCGTACACTCGAGCCCTGCTCTCGGCGGTGCCGATTCCTGATCCTCGGCTGGAGCGGCGTCGCGAGCGGATCATCCTAAAGGGGGACGTGCCCAGCCCGGTGAATCCGCCCAGCGGCTGTGTCTTCCACACACGCTGCCCAATTGCTATCGACCGGTGCAGCAACGAGGTACCAGAGTGGCGGGACATGACCGGGCGCGGCCACATGGTCGCCTGCCATCTGGCGGAGCCGGGCGACCGGCCCACACCAGTGAGCCGAGCCACGGCGCCGCTGGCGGGGGGGTAGCAGCCCCGTCAGGCCAGCCGTTCTGTTCCACAAGAGCGCGGCCGGGGAGCGCGGGCGTCCCGCCCGCCCGGTCGCCACGGTCGCGCGCAACGCCGTCGATGAGGGCAACCGGGGCGGGCGGGACGCCCGCGCTCCCCGGCCGCTTGCGCCAGCATCCGCTACAGCCGCACCCCCGGCACCAGTGTGCGGTCGAACATGTGTACCGTGTCGATAAAGCGGAAGGTGCCGGTGGCCGCGCTCATCACGAGCGAATGCGTCCTGGCGCCGCCGGCGAAATACTGCACGCCTTTGAGCAGGTCGCCACTGGTGACGCCGGTGGCCGTAAAGATTACGTGCTCCCCGCTCGCGAGATCGCGCGTGTTGTAGGTGCGCTCGAGGTCGATACCCATCGTCACCGCTCGTTCACCTTCACCGTCGTTGCGGGGGCGGAACCGCGCCAAGATCTCGCCACCAAGGCAGCGCAGTGCGGCGGCGGCGAGCACGCCTTCCGGAGCGCCGCCGATCCCCATGACCGCGTGGTCGCCCGTCCCGGAAACGGCTACCGAGATCGCGGCGCCCAAATCGCCATCGGCAATCATCTTGATGCGCGCCCCGGCCTCGCGGATTTCGGCAATTAATTCCTTGTGACGCTCCCGCTCCAGCACGACGACGGTGAGATCCTCAATCTTGCGGTGGAGCGAATCGGCAATGATCCGCAAATTAGCCCGAACTGGAAAGTTGAGGTCTACCTTGCCGGCTGCCTGGGGACCGACGACGAGCTTGTCCAGGTAGGTGTCGGGGGCGTGGAGCAGTCCGCCTTTCTCGGCGACGGCGATCACCGCGGTGGAACCCGGCTGCCCGCGGGCCACGAGGTTGGTCCCCTCGAGCGGATCAACCGCGATATCGACTTCCGTTGTGCCTGGAGTGCCGATGCGCTCGCCAATGTAGAGCATCGGCGCCTCGTCACGTTCGCCCTCCCCGATAACCACGGTTGCGTCGACACCGAGCCGGTCGAGGGTCGTGCGCATCGCCTCCACCGCCGCCTGGTCGGCGCGATGATTGTCGCCGTGGCCGAGCCAGCGGCCTGCCGCAATAGCCGCCGCTTCGGTGACCTGCACGCAATCGAGCGCCAGATTGTATTCCGACTGCGCTGCCATCTCACCCTCCCTCTTGCCTTGAAAGGAAAGATCCCCGACCCAACGCTTCGACCAAGTCGCGCGGGCAGTGTAGCACGGCCCGCGTATTCCGGAGAGGGACGCCTGAGGGTCTGATACCGACGGTCTGCCACGCTGTCCGCTCGAGTTGACACCAGGGCATGGCATCCTTATAGTCGATGCCGCATCGGTAGGGTCCGGTGCGGGACCGGTGAGGAGCGGCGATGAGCGCGAACGTGATCGAGCGTCCGGCGCGCATCGTCGTCGTCCGCGGCGGCGATTGCCCCGCCTCCCAGCGCGCCGATGGGATCGGTTCTTCACGACCTGGCCGTCCCAGTCGTGGGGCTAGCACTTCGCTGTCCGAGCGTGGCAAGGCCCAAGCAGATGCCGCGGCATCGTGGCTAGCCGCCAACGAGCCGGACTTCGACGCCGTATTTGTCTCGCCGTGGACGCGCGCGGCGGAAACCCTCGATCGTGTGCTGGCCGCCCAACCTCCGAACGAGCAACATCGTCTTGTCGCCCAGTGTCGCGTCGACGAGCGCCTGCGTGATCGCGACCTTGGCATCACCGCCGCGATGGATTACTGGGAGATCGCCGCCAAGTATCCCGACGAGGTGCGCCGCCTGGCGCTCGATGGTCCTTACTACTACCGCCCAGTTGGTGGTGAGAGTTGGGCCGACGTCAGTTTGCGCTGTTTCAGCATCCTGAATACGATGTTTCGTGACCGAGCCGAGCAGCGCGTGTTGGTCGTAACGCACGGCATCGTGGCGCTGTCCCTACGGAAGATCTTGGAGCGATTGGACGACAAGCAGGTCATACGACTGGCGAGAGAGGCCCCGCCCGCGCCGGGCTCGATCACACGGTACGAGCCATTGCCGAGACAGGCCGAAGCCGGGCGCATGTCGACGGTGGATTGGGCGATCGTACCCTATGGTCCAGAACTCGCTTCACCAGATGCGGGAGTGGAGCAAGTCGAGCCCGTGCTGGAACCGATGGATACAAATTGAGCTATCAGCTATCAGGTATCAGCGATCAGCAGCGCAACGAAACCGAACGCCGCACGCCGTCCGGCAGTACGCCTATTCGCTATGAACTTGACAGGCCGAGACCGGCCGCGCTGCTGATGGCTGATACCTGATAGCTGATAGCTCGTAGGGAACGGACAATGTTGCAACACGATATTTTGGTGATGGGCGCGGGCTTGGCCGGCATGCGAGCGGCGCTGGAAGCGCAGCGGCATGGGGCAGATGTCGCGCTCCTGTCCAAGGTACACCCGGTGCGTAGCCATTCCACGGCGGCACAAGGGGGAATTAACGCGGCCTTGAGCGAAGGGGACTCTTGGGAGTCGCACGCCTTCGATACGGTCAAGGGCAGCGACTATCTGGGCGACCAGGACGCGATCGAGATCACGGCGCGCGAGGCCGGTCCAGACATCATCGAGCTCGAACACATGGGCGTCACGTTCAACCGCGACGAAACGGGACGACTCGGCGCCCGCAACTTCGGCGGCGCCAGCCAGGCACGCACCTATTTCGTGGCCGACTTCACCGGTCAAGCGATCTTGCACGTCATGTACGAGCAGATCATGAAGGCGAACACGCGCGTCTACGAGGAGTGGTTCGTCACCGACCTGATCATGGAGGACGGCGCCTGCCGCGGCGTGGTCGCCATCGACATGCTCACCGGGCGGGTCGAGCCGATCTGGGCCAAGGCGGTCATCATTGCCGCGGGCGGTCTGGGGCGCGTCTTCGAGCCCAGCACCAACGCCCTGATCTGCACCGGCGACGGCATGGCCGCTGCCTATCGCGCCGGGGCGCCGCTGATGGACATGGAGATGGTGCAGTACCATCCGACCACGCTCAAGGCCAATGGCGTGCTCATCTCTGAGGCCGCGCGCGGTGACGGCGCCTACCTGATCAACAGTCAGGGTGAGCGCTTCTTGTCGCGCTATGCCCCCAACAAGATGGAGCTCGCGTCACGCGACGTCGTGTCTCGCGCCGAGGCGACGGAGATTCAGGAAGGACGCGGAGTCGACGGCTGCGTGTTGCTCGACTGCCGCCATTTAGGTGAGGCCAAGATCAAGGAGCGGCTCTCCCAGATTCGGGAGCTGGCCCACGACTTCGCCGGTGTGGATATCATCGACGAGCCCTGCCCGATCCGGCCAGGGATGCACTACCAAATGGGTGGGATTAAGACCGACGTCCAAGGGGCGACCCCCGTCCCGGGGATATATGCGGCGGGTGAAACGGCGTGCGTCAGCATCCACGGCGGTAACCGACTCGGAGCGAACTCACTCTTGGAGACGATTACCTTTGGCCGGAGAGCAGGGGCAGCCGCCGCGGAGTATGTGAAGAGTCAGCCAGGGCCGGCCGGCAATGGCGAGTGGTCGGCCATGGTCGAACGGCGTCTGGTCGGTTTGCTGGAGCGGCCACTGCGCCGTCGGTCCGCAGCGGTCCGTTTGGAGATGGGACGGATCATGGATCGCAATGTCAGCGTGTTCCGCACCGAGGCTGGCATTCAAGAGGCATGGGCGACGATTCGCGAGCTGCGCGCCGTGTACCCTGAGGTCGGTGTGCAGGATAAAGGCAAGGTCTACAATACTGACTTGTTTTCGGCATTGGAGCTTGGCTACATGCTGGATTTGGCCGAAGTGATCTGCGCGGCGGCGCAGTACCGAAAGGAAAGTCGTGGCGCCCATTTCCGCACCGACTATCCCGAACGCGATGACGTGAACTGGCTGAAACACACGCTGGCCTACGACAGCGAGGGCGGCCCGCGAATGGAGACGCTTCCAGTGACCATTACCCAATGGCAACCAACGGCGAGGAGCTACTAGATGCAGGTCACCTTGCAGGTCAAGCGCACTGACGCGGACACCAAAGAGTCGTCCTGGCAATCGTACACCACCGAATTGCCGCCGGCCGGCACGGTGCTCGACGGCCTCCTTCAGGTGCGCGAGGAGCAGGACGGCACGCTGGCCATGCGCTGCTCCTGTCGCAGCGCCATCTGCGGCTCCTGCAACATGCGCATCAACGGCCACGCGCGGTTGGCGTGCATCACGAAGGCGTCCGACGTGTCGCCGAACGGCGCCCCGATCAAAGTTGAGCCGGCGGGCAACTTGCCCATCATCAAGGATCTGGTGGTGGACTTCGCGCCATTTTGGAGCAAGGTCCGCCAGGTTCAGCCGTTCTTGCAGCCGGAAGGGCCGCCGCCGGAGCGGGAGTACATTGTCGATCACGACGCGATGGTGCATCTCAATCCGGTCATGGCCTGCATCATGTGCGGCTGCTGCGTCTCCGACTGCACGGCGCTGGAGGTCGACCCGACGTTCATCGGACCGGCCGCGCTCGCCAAGGCCTATCGCTTCGTGGCCGATCCGCGTGACGGCAAGCAGAAGGCGCGGCTGGAGATGCTCACCCAGCCCTCCGGGATCTGGGATTGCACGCATTGCTTCGAGTGCGTTCAGCAATGTCCCAAAGGCGTGGCGCCGATGGACCGCATCATGGCCACCCGCGAGATTGCCCACCAGAAGGGCGTTTGGAGCGGCACCGGCGCCCGGCACGCCGATGAGTTTGCGCGGACGGTGGGGCACAGCGGACGGCTGAATGAGTTGACGCTCTTGCCGTTTTCGGTCGGGGTCTTCAATGTGAAGGCACAGCTCCAACTGATCCCCGGTGCGTTGCGCCTGGTGGCGCGTAGGAAGCTGCCCAGTGTGATTCACCGCTCGATTCCCGGTGTGCAAGGGGTGCGCCGGCTCTTCCATGCGGGCAAGAACAAGAAGGAAAAGGTGACGGCTACTCGATGACATTGAAGTTTGCCTGGTACCCCGGCTGCGTCTCGCGGGGCGCCTGTACCGAGCTCTACCAATCGATGGTCAAGGTGACGAGTGCGCTCGGCTTTGAGCTGGACGAGCTAAAGGAAGCGGCCTGTACGGGAGCCGGCGTGCTGCACGAGCGCGACCACGATCTTGCCGACTCGCTCAACGCGCGCACGCTGGCGATGGCCGAAAAGCGCAGTCTGCCTGTCCTCACCAACTGCTCAACCTGCCAGGGCGTCATGAGTGGCGTCAACTATCGTTTCCAGCACGAAGAGGGTTCGCTGGAGCGCGCCAACAGTCTCCTGCGTGAGAGCGGCGAGGGCTACCAATATCAGGGCGCCACGCGCGTGACCAATCTGCTCTGGGCGTTGGCCGAGGACTTGGGGCTGGATGAGCTGCGGAGCAAGGTGACGCGACCGCTGACCGGGTTGCGTGTGGCGCCGTTCTATGGCTGCTACATCCTGCGGCCGAAGGCTCACCTCGAAATGGACGAGCACCCCGAGCGCGCCGAGCTCCTGCAGCCGGTGATCGAAGCCCTGGGCGCCACCTTTGTCGATTTCCGCGGCCAGTCCAAGTGTTGCGGCTTCCCCATCCTCACCATGAACCGGCGGAACTCGCTCTCGATGGCGGGCAACCACATTGCCGACGCCATGGCCAACGGCGCCAACGTGATGGTGACGCCCTGTCCGCTCTGCCACCTCAACCTGGACGCCCAGCAGCCGGACGCCGAGGGCGTGCGCGGCGGTGGGCTGGGCTTGCCCATCCTGCACCTGCCGCAGCTCATCGGCCTGGCCCTGGGCTTCAGTCCCAAGGATCTGGGGATGGAGCGCCACGTCGTGCCGGCGCTGGACGTGCTGACACACGTGAGGACAGCGGCCGCGGTTAGCGCCTAGGCAGAGAGGCAGGCCCGGACTGAGGCTGGGCAGTGCCTGACTTTGGAGGCGGAAGTAGAGCGCCTCAGGAGGCTGCTGGAAAGGCGCGACTGATCGCGCCCTACAAACCGCGTTGCCACGGTCGCCTCGACACCAAGATGGGCTGCGCTGAGGCGCGGTACAATACGTGTACACGTGTTGCCCGCCTGGGAGAAGCGAGAAGATGCATAGGAAACTGACGATCACGCTAGCGGACGACGTTTATCAGGGCTTGCACCACAGGATAGGTCGTGGCCAGATCAGTAGTTTCATTGAGGGGTTGGTGCGCCCTCATGTCGTCGAAGACTACGCGCTAGAAGCAGCCTATCGGGAAATGGCCGCCGATACCGAGCGCGAGCGAGAGGCTCTCGAGTGGATTGAGTTTGCCCCTGATGAGGGCCTGGAGTAGAGCTCAGAACGGCGGCCAGTTGAGCTGGCTGTAGAGGCGGAGCAGCGGCGCCATCACCTGCAGCCAGCGATCGGACAGCAGCAGAACACCCATCAGCGCCAGGAGGCCGGCGCCGGCATAGGTGAGGACCCGCATGTAGCGCTTCAGTGCCTTCAAGGTGCCGGTCAGGTGCGAGAGATAGAGGCCCGTAACTAGGAAAGGCACTCCCAGGCCCAGCGAGTAATCCAGCAAGAGCACCGCGCCCTGGCCGGCGTGGGCCTGGCTGCCGGCGACGGCCAGCACGGCCGCCAGCACAGGACCGATGCAGGGCGTCCAGCCTACGGCGAACGCCGCGCCAAGGAGCACTGCGCCGAGGACATTGCTGGGTCGCTGCATGACGTGGACCCGATATTCACCTTGCAAGGCAGGGACGCGGACGATCCCGACCATCACCAGCGCCATAGCGATGATGAACAGGCCAGCGAGCTTTTCCAGGAGCGCGCGGTAGCTGACCAGGACAGCCCCGACTGCCGATGCCGACGCGCCCAAGGCGGTGAAGACCAGGGTAAACCCGGCGACGAAGAGCAGGCACGGCCCAAACGCAGCCAATCGCGCGCCCGATGTGCCAACGTCACGCGCGCTGAGACCCGTGACGAAGGACAGATAGCCCGGCAACAAGGGAAGCGCACACGGCGAGAAGAAGGAGATCAGGCCCGCCAGGAAGGCGAGCGGCCACATCCAGAGCGCAACTGCCATGCATCCACACTACCACTCGGGATGCCGCGAATGCCAGGTTGTCCGCTCCTGATAGGCCGCCGCTACCTCGAGCATGCGCTGCTCACTGTGGGCGCTGCCCAGAAAAGCAACGGCAGTGGGCAACCCTGCCGCGTCGAAGCCCGAGGGTACGGATATAGCCGGCAAGCCGGCGACGTTCCCCGCGGCGGCAATGTCGCGGACCGCGGCGGGGCTATGCGGCCATTCGGCCTCGCTGAAGCGCTCGTTCAGCTTGCTTGCCACGTGGGAAATCGTCGGCGCGACCAGCGCGTCATATGGTTGCAGGAGCCGTTTCCAGGCGCGAGCAATCTGCCCGCGTATGCGCAGCGCTCGGAGATAGGCGACCGCCGGTATGGTGGTCCCAGCGTATCCTGCTGTTCGGCTCTCCGGCGCCGCGAGACCAGCGGGGCCGCCGGCGGCGAGAAACCCCTCGAACGCACTGGCTGTCTCGGCCTTGAGGATGAGCTGGGTGACTTCAACGTGCGGAAAGTCCGGCAGGTCAACCTCCTCAATGTCAGCGCAGCTTCGCAATTCCTCGATAGCCTGGCCGAATCGCTCGCGCACCGCCGGCTGGAGCAGACCGTCGTCGGTGAGACCTCGTGGCACGGCCAGCCGAAATGGTCGAGACGCGCTCCTGATCCCCTCGTAGCGCCACGACTCCGTCCGGTCGTCAGCGTCCAACGGATCAGCCCCGGCGATGGCGGCGAGAACGAGACCGCAATCGTCGGCGCTACGACATATTGGGCCGATCTTGTCCAACGACCAGGAGAGCGCCATCGCCCCATGCCGACTCACGCGCCCGTAGGTCGGTCGGAGACCGGAGAGGCCGCAGGCGGCGGCGGGTGACAGAATCGACCCCCACGTCTCAGAGCCGATGGCGAAAGGGACCAGGCCCGCCGCTACCGCCGACGCCGATCCGCTGGACGAGCCGCTGCTCCATCGGTGGATGTCCCAGGGGTTAATGCCTGGTCCCGTAAAGGACGCATTTGGCTGGTCGTAGTCGAAGCCGCCTGCTAGCTCTACCATGGCGAGTTTGGCGACCAGCACAGCGCCCGCGTCTCGCAGGCGAGTGATGACCGCCGCGTCTTCTGCAAACTGCTGCTGTCGAAAGGGTGCCGCGCCCCAGGTGGTCGGAATGCCGCCGCCGGTTGCTAGGAGATCCTTGGCGCCATAGGGGATGCCGTGGAGCGGTCCCCGGTCGAGTCCGCTCGTGAGCTCGTCCTGCGCCTTCGCCGCCTCTTCCAGCGCGCGAGCGCGCGTGACCGTCACGACCGCGTTCAGTCGTGGCCCCAGCCGTTCCAGGCGGGACAACGCGAACGTTGCCAGTTGTAGGGGAGTCGTCTCGCCAGTACGGAGTGCTTGACCCAGCTCTCGGATTCCCGCGAACGCTAGCGACCGCTCATCCACGACCGGTTGCCTTCGGCTCCGCTGGGGGAGCTGGTCCTTGCGGAGGAACAGACTGCCAGGCGGGCTCGTCGGCATTCTGGAGCGGGATGCGCGCCAGAGTGGCGCAAGCATCGTGCAGACGGGTCAGACGTGTCCTCACCTGCTGAGCGCCTTCGTCATCGAGGTACTGCCCGTACTGAAGGAGTGTCTGTCGAAGGGCGGCGTCAATCTGGGAATCGGAGGCCGAGCGCTGATGGCTACTCGCCTCGCCGAGGTGGGGTTCCTGCCTCTCAGCCAAAGTTCGCGATCCTTCGTGCAGATTGCGAGTATGATAGCCGCCAATTGGCTGAGACTGGTGGTGAGTCCAACGTGCCCGGCCACGATCTTGCCACCAGAGTCAGGTGGGGATGAAAGGTAACGAGGATGCGAGCGAAGCTGCTGTTAGGCGAGATGACGCGAGAGCAGGTTGGGGAGATGGCCGCGGATACCACCCTGGTAATCCCGGTGGCGGCGGTGGAGCAACACGCTCCCGATCTGCCGATCACGGTCGACGTGTTGGCCTGCGAGGCGGTGGCGCATCGCGCCGCGAGTCGTGCCGTCGAGCACATCTCGGTCACCGTGGCGCCGATCGTCGCTTATGGCTATTCTCCGCACCACTTCCCCTATCCCGGGGTCTTTTCGATGAAGGCGGAGACGCTGCTGGCGGTGCTGCGCGAACTCGGCGAGTCGGCCGTGGCTTCGGGCTTTCGACGCATCTTCTTCCTCAACGGCCACGGCGGCAACGACGAGATCATACGTATGGCGGCACGAGAAGTGAGCAACGGCCACGCCTGTCTCGCCGGGGCCGCTTCCTATTGGACACTCGCCATGCGGGCGATGCACGCGCTGGATGAAGCGAAAGGCCTGCGCATCCCCGGCCACGCGGGCGACTTTGAGAAATCGCTCATCCTCGCGTTACGGCCGGATCTCGTGGACATAACCACGCCGGCGCCGGCGAAAGGTGTGCCTACCACCGCGATACCCGATACCAACGTGCCCATGTTTATGCAGCAGGACCACAGCATGCAGCGCATCGATGGCTACACCGAGCGGACCGGTCGCGCCTCGGCGGATCTCGGGCATCGACTACTCGAGGTCATGCAAGTTGAGGTGGCCAAGGCGCTAGTGCGATTCCACCAGTCACTGGCCTGACCCTTCGCCGGCATTCCATGCCGCGATGATACCCTCAACCAAAGCGGAGCCCTCATCCGGCAACACGGTGCGGGGATCGAACAGCAGCGTGTCGCGGTGAATCCTGCTGACAATGGCAGGGTTCCGGCATCGCAAGCGTCGAGCAAGCCCCGTCGCATCATCGCTCGCTAGACATAATAGCGGCGTTGGAAGAGTTTCACCAGGAAGGGAGCCACCGCCAATCGTCGATTCGCCGGCAATGATTCGGTTGGCGATGCCTGCCTCGCCCAGCCGCCGTTGCCATGCCGTCACGATTAATGTTAGGTCATCCACCTGCCGCCTGAGCATCTGCCAGACCGGCAACTCGTCGCCGGCTTCCCCCATGGCATGTTGCCGGAGGGTCGCTTCCAATGCTGCCAAGCTGAGTTTGTCGATCCGGACCGCCCGGGCGAGGGGGTGACGCGTCATTGCCAGGATCGGGGCCCCGGCGCCGACGGCCAGGCCACACTGCGGTCCACCGAGTAGCTTGTCTCCAGAGAAGCAGACGACGTCGGCCCCGGCCGCGATGCTCTCCTGGACGGTCGGCTCATGGGCAAGCCCCACAGTCGAAGTGTCGAGTAAGGCGCCGCTACCGAGATCGTCAAGGAAGAGCAGGCCACGGTCATGTGATAACGCAACCAGCTCGGTGATCTCCGGCTGGTAGATGAACCCTTGTTGGACAAAGTTGCTCGGGTGGACCCTCAGGATAGCGGCCGTGTTGTCGTTGATCGCCGCTGAGTAGTCGCGGGCATACGTCCGGTTCGTGGTTCCGACTTCAATCAGCGTGGCC
Organism: uncultured Chloroflexota bacterium; assembly: GCA_937967325.1. Taxonomy (GTDB): domain Bacteria; phylum Chloroflexota; class UBA4733; order UBA4733; family UBA4733; genus UBA4733. The sequence goes on along the minus strand of CALBSQ010000193.1, from coordinate 66,881 downwards.
CCGCTCTGCGCCAGCACGTCAGGGATTCGGAAGCCCCCGCCGATCTCGACGAGCTGGCCTCGTGAGACCAGTACCTCGCGTCCCGCTGCCAGAGCCGCCAGCGCCAAGAGGACCGCGGCCGCGTTGTTATTGACGGCAAGGCCGGCTTCTGCCCCGGTCGCCTCGCGCAAGAGCTGGCCAATCGCCGCCTGGCGACTGCCTCGCTCACCCGCCTCCAGATCGAACTCAAGGTTCGTGTAGCCCGCCGCGACCGCCGAAACCGCGGCGATCGCGGACGGCGAGAGCGGCGCGCGTCCAAGATTTGTCTGCAATATCACGCCGGTGGCGTTGATCACGCGACGAAGGCGAGGTCTGCGCTCTTCCTCTAGGCGGGCAACTACCCGACCCGCAAGGGCGTCGCTGGTTGGCGCGCGCTGCCCATCGGCAATAGCTAGTCGAGCTTCCGATAGGATCTGGCGTGTGATGCGGACCAGATGTTCAGCAGAGCGTCGGTATGGGGCGGACTGCATCGTAGGATGGCGCAACAACGAATCTACGGATGGGAGATTGCGATATTCCGCGCTCACGTTGGCACACTGCTTTGGGATCGGCCCAAAGCGGTCTTGATTGCTTGAGCTTCTTCGTCAGAAAGCGGGTACTTGGAGACGCCGGCGTCGACCGGCTTGGCATAGACACGGGTGTCATTGCGGTTGTGCAATCCGGTCAGCACCACGCCTGCACCGCTGTCGTCGAGCAAGGCCACGACGAAGCTCTGGTCACCACCACTCTCCCGAAACGGGTTGAAGCGCACGACCCCCACGCGGCGAATGGCCGCCCCCAATCGCTCTTCGCTTGCTCCCAGACGGCGCTCCAGCTCCCCTGTCCGGTCACCAAGACGGCGGAGGTCAAGCCCCTGCTCGCGCAGCACCTGATCCAATCCCAGCAGTCCTCCATTGGACAGGGCCGCCGCGGCACGGTGGACTTGCCGAAGCTCGCCGCGCAGTCGCCACGCGCCAATGAGTGCTATCAGCGCTACCAGCGCCGTCACGACAACCGCGACTAGGAGGGCGAGCACGAGCGTCCGATCAGTCAACCTGACGTCAAATCTGCGGTAGGCCGCCTCAACTGATCATTTCCCACCGCGCTATCGCGCCGTTGAGCTCACGGCACGCCTGGCGTCCAAGTATAAGCTACGTGACGGCCGGAGTCGCGGAAGCATGCGAAAGCGTCACGCTCACGTAATAAAGGCGGTGATGTTTCGGATGAGGCCGCCTCCACTGGCCGACGCCTAGCGCCGCCATACCCTATCATGCATGGCGCAAGGGAGTGCTCCGGCGTGAGTCGTGCGCCGGCTCGATCTCGCCGCCGAGGTATCGTATGCCAAGTCTGCTATCGCGCCGCCACTTCCTGCTCGCCGGGGGCGCCGCGCTGCTGGCCGGCTGCGGCCAGACCGTCAATGGCAAGGGTGGCAAGAGCCCGGCGAGCATCACGATTTGGTACGAGTCGGGACTGCCCATCGCGTCGACATTGCAGGACCTCATCACCAGCTACAACGCCACCAAGCCGGCAGTGCCCGCGATTGCCCAGCCACAACCGGACCTGTCCATCAAGCTGCTCGTGGTCATCGGGGCCCACGATGCGCCCGATGTGGTCGTCTATCCGCGGTCTCGAGCGTGGAGCCTGGTCAGCCGTGGCGCCGGCTTCCCGTTGAACGAGCTGGCTCATCGCGACAATGTGACCGCCACGCTGTTTTCTCCTCGCTCCTGGGAAGGGGGCATGGTCAACGATCAGCTCTGGGGACTGCCCATCGGCCTCGATGCTACCGTGCTCGCGGCAAGCTCCAAGCTGCTGGACTCGGCGAAAGTGGCGGCATCGCCAGACTGGTCCACCAATAACTTCGACGCCGCCTGCGCCGCTCTGGTGAAGCGTGACAGCCGCGGCCAGTTGCAGCAGACGGGAGCAATCCTCTCCTCCGGCCTGCCGTTCGAAATCTGGCTCTGGCAACAAGGCGCAGATATTCTCACCGCCGATGGGCGGGCAGCGGCGTTCGACGGGCCCGCGGGACTCAAGTCGCTGCAATGGCTGATTGCCAACCAGCAGGTCAACGGCGGCGCCCTGGCAATTGGCCGTTTGGTTAGTACGGCGACGCTCACCGAAGGCGTCAGCGGCGCCTTCACTCACGGCAAATTGGCGATGATGCCGGCGACGTACGGGACGTTCGTCCGGCTCAAAAAACAGCCGGATAGTCTGCCGATGCGCCTGGTCACGCTGCCAACGCTGGTTGGCGGGTCCCCGGCGACGCTTGCCGACAACCTCTATGCCTTCGCACCGGCGCAGAGCGCCGATCCTCACCCCGAAGGCGCCTGGCAGTTCATACGCTGGCTCGCCACCGACCCGAAGGCGCAGGCCGCCCTGTTTGGCGGCGGGACCATCCCATCGCTCCTGGCGGCGCAGCAGGCGCCGCCAGTGGCCGGTGATCCGGATGCGGCCGTCATGCTTCAGGCGTTGCGCTCCGGGCGGGTCGAACAGAACTTCCCCTGGACCGCGGAAGTGGCCGGACAGTTGAATGCGATGATTCCACAGGCCCTGGATGGACGGCTCAGCGCGCAGCAGGCGCTCGACCAGGCAAGGGCTCAGGCAGCGCGGACCATTGAGCAGGATGTGACCCTGCAGCCTTCCGGCGGCGGTACTCCCTCAACTAGCAAAGGACAGTGACCCCTCGGCTCCCGTTGCCCAGGGTAGCTCACCCACGCCGACAACGCGAACCTCGGTTCCGACGTACCGCAGCTCAGTCACGCTACAGTTGTCGACGAGATGGTCGAGCGAGAAACCGAGGACCCGCTTGGTCAGCCAGTGCAAATATCCCGTAATGACGCCGCCATGGGTTACCAGCGCCACCGTCTCCCCGCGGTACTTGGCGGCCAGGCGCTCAATCGTGGTGACAACTCGTCCGTAGTAGGCGAATCGGAAATCCCCACCCGGCCATTGCCAATCGGGATGATCCGGCAGCGCCGTACCGACGTACGGCGAGAGCTGAGGAAATCGCGCCGCCAGCTCCTGGATGAGCACACCCTCGGCTTCGCCGAAGTTCATCTCAGCAAGGTCAGACTCAACGTGCATGGGCAAGGGACGACCGAGCGACGCGGTTATGATCGCCGCGGTTTCCCGTGCCCGGGCGAGGTCGCTGGAAAAGATCGCGTCGAGGGATCGGTGGTCGCGCAGCCACGCCCCGAGGGAGCGCGCCTGTGTACGCCCCTGCTCGTTCAAGGGGAGATCGGTCACACCGAGGAGCTGTCCCGATCGGTTTCCGTCAGTTTGGCCGTGGCGCAACAAGAGCAAGCGCGTCTCGTTACCACTCAGGGGCTCGCCGTCGAGTGCAGGTTGGTCCAACGCGACGCATTCTCCTCATGGCCTATCCTGACGTCCGCCGCCGACGCGGACGCGGCGCAGCGTTGTAGTGTAGGGCGTGGGGACCGGCGAAGGACGGTTGCTTGGGGTATAGAGGTACTATTGTGGGACAAGAGATTGGCGGCGCCGGGGTTCGGCGGACTGTGCAACACGAGGCGACGAACGTGGCCATTGCCGTGCTCGGCGGGGGAGCTCTGGGGCTAACGTTAGCCTATCGCCTTGTCCAGGCGGGTCGCTCGGTGGATCTGTTCGAGCGCGGCGCGGAGCCTGGCGGCCTTGCCTCCGGGTTCCGGGTTGGGCAGAGCTACCTTGAGAAGTTCTATCATCACTTATTCCGTACCGACCGCGCCGCTGTCGCGCTGATCCAGGAGCTAGGCCTGGGAAAGCGACTGGTTTGGACACGCCCCGAAACCAGTCTGCTCTACCGGGGCCAGATGTATCAACTGGATTCTCCGGCGTCCGTACTGCGCTTTTCGCCGCTGTCCATCCCGGATCGACTGCGTTTCGGGGCGGCGACGGCGTATCTGAAGCTGCTGCGCGACTATCACTCCCTAGAACGCACCACCGCCAGCGCCTGGCTCAGGCGCTGGATGGGATCGGGGGCCTACAGCGTGGTATTGGAGCCGTTGTTGCGCTCCAAGTTCGGAATACACGCCGACAAGATCCTCATGTCCTGGATGTGGGCGCGCATCAAGTGCCGCACCACCGCGCTTGGCTACCTTCGTGGGGGCTTCCAGCTCATGTATGATCGGCTGGTGGAGGAGATCCAGCGTCTCGGTGGCCGCGTTTGGCTGAACGAATCGGTCCGCTCCGTGGCCCCGCAAGGCGACCTATTCGCTGTGGAGACCAGCGAACGTACCGGCTGCTACACGGATGTCGTGTCCACTGCTCCGACGCGGGTGACCTTGCAGCTCGTTCGCGGGCTGCCGGACGAGTTTCGGCGGCGCTATGATTGGGGACTGGCCTACGGCGCCCACTGCGTTGTCCTTGAATCGGATCGGCGGTTGATGCGCCCGTATTGGCTCTCCATCAACGATCCTGGCTTCCCCTTCCTTGCCGCGGTCGAGCACACCAATCTCATGCCCGCGGAGGACTATGGCGGGCGACACCTGCTGTACCTTGGCAATTATCTCCCGCAGGATCATCCGCTGTTCCAACGTGCCGATGGAGATGTGATTGCTGAGATGATCGGAGCGTTGCCGAGGCTCAATCCCAGCTTCCGGCCGGAGTGGATTCTCGACAAGCATGTATTCCAGGCGCCCTACGCCCAACCGATCGTCACCGACGAATTCGCCGCGCATATCCCCCCCCACGTGACGCCGCTCCCTGGATTGTTCATCGCCAACATGTTCCAGGTCTACCCGCAGGACCGCGGCCAGAACTACAGCATCGCCATGGCTAACCGTGTGGCGCGCATGGTGCTGGATCGCGCCAGGTGATCGCGGCCCTATCCGCCGTTCTGCCGGCGCACAACGAAGAGCGCAACGTGGAGTGGGCAGTTGAGCGTTGCGACGCCGCGTTGCAATCGCTCGGCGTGGACTATGAGCTCATCGTCGTGGATGACGTCAGCGGCGATGCGACCGGGACAATATTGGATCGGCTGGGCCGCTGTTATCCGCGCCTCCGCATCGTGACGCGTACCGCGAACCCCGGCTACGGTGCGGCGTTGCGCGCCGGGTTTGCCGCCGCGCGCTACGACTGGATCTTCTTCAGCCACACCGACAATCAGTTCGATTTCACCGACCTTCGCCTGCTGCTTCCCTATGCACCCGCGTACGACATCGTCACGGGCTTTCGGAAGCCGAGGCGCGATCCGCCCATGCGCCGCCTCAACGGTTGGGGCTGGAACGTGCTCATTCGCCTCTTCTTCGGTTCCGTGGTACGGGACATCGACTGCGGCTTCAAGCTGTTCCGCCGCTCGCTGCTGGAAGAGGTCCCCATCATGTCACAGGGCGCGATGATCGACGCCGAGATCGTCGTTGGCGCGCACGCCCGCGCGGCGCGCATCCGCGAGGTCAACGTGCCGCACTACGAGCGAACGCACGGCAACGCCACCGGCGCCAAGCCGATTGTCATTCTGCGCGCACTGCGCGACCTTGTGCGATATCGCATCCGCCTCAGCGAGGAAGTCAGGAGGGGGTAGACACGGGATTAGGGCTGGGTTCACCTGATAGTCGTGGCCGCGCCACCGAGCAATTCTCCAGGGTCGAAGAGCTGGGCTACCTGCCAGGTACAATGGTTGCTGGCCTCTGCGCACGTACGTGGAAGATTGCCTGGATGACGCCCGCGTTTGCACGGCTGCTGAAGCGGCTCGGACGTTGGTCGGGGATACCAGTCAGTGTCGTGCTGCTCGTGCTGGTCGTGCGCAAGGCACAGAACCTGGGCGCCGCCCGCCAGGCGCTGGAGGCAGCCGACTACCGCTGGATTGTTCTAGCCGCGCTGCTGTATCTGGCCACATTCCTACCACGCGGCGTGCGCTGGGGGCGGCTGTTGGGCGGGGTGCGAGCCATCCCCACCCTTCATTTGAGCGAGGTCTTGATCATCGGGTTCATGGCCAACAACGTCCTACCGTTTCGGCTGGGCGAGCTGGTGCGCGCCTACACCCTGGCGCGCAAAGAGCGGGTTCGCACGACCTCCGCCTTGGCGACGATCGTTATGGAGCGTGTTTGTGACGGGCTGACGCTGGTTCTGGCGTTGGCGCTGGTCAGTGTCATTTATCCATTCCCCTCCTGGGTGAAACGTGTGGGCCTGGTGACCGCGGCGTTGTTCGTCGGTGCGAGCGCGTTCTTGCTACTGCTGACCTATCGCCGCGATGTGGCGCGGCGTCTGGTCGCCGTGCCGGCGCGCCGCCTGCCGTCGGTGATTGGCGAAAAGGCGATGAACCTGTTGGACGCTTTTGATGGCGGGCTGCACATGCTGCGTAGCCCGCTCGACGCCATCGCCGTGTTTGGCCTCTCGTTGCTGATCTGGGCGATGGAGTTCGGCGTCTACACTCGCGTCCTGGCGGCGTTCGGCGGGCCCATACAACACGCGCTTGGTCATCAAATTCCCCTACATGACGTGCTGTTGATGCTCATTGTCGTCAACTTTGGGATCATGATCCCTTCGGGGCCGGCTTACATCGGCACGTTCCAAGCAGCCGCGATCGCCGTCTTGGCAGGCATTGTCGGACTCGATCAGCCCGTCGCGTTCAGTATTTCCTGGGTGCTGTGGGCAACCATGGTGCTGCCGGTGATTGTCCTGGGCTTCCTGTTCATGGCGCGGGAGCAGCTAAACTTTGGTCGTTTCGTGGGACAAAAGCTGGACAATATCGTGGTCGGTGACGGACCCCAATACGGGCCAGGCGGTGTATCGCGGCCGTGAGCACGGCCGAGGCCGAACGTGCATCACGCTATCACCGTGTGGGACGTTGGTTCTGGGCGGCTGGAACCGCGCTCGATGTGGCGCTCCCGCTAGCATTCTGGCTGTCCGGCATATCTGGCCGACTTGCCCTTCAGGCGGCGCGGATCGGCACTCCCTGGCTGGATGTCGCTCTCTACCTTGTCGTGGCTGGGACTGGGTACGCGATCGTGACGGCGCCGCTGACGCTGCTGCGAGGGTACGCTGTCCCCCATCGCTATGGCCTGCTACGACAAACGCTACGAGGCTGGTCGGGTGACGCCGCCAAGGGCGCGGCGCTCGCCGGGGCATTCGGCCTGATCGCCCTGGAGTTCGTGTACTGGACATTCACGGCCCTCCCTCGCTGGTGGTGGCTGGTCTGCGGTGTCGCGGCCTTGCTGGTTTCCTTGTTGGTAGGGTTGGTAGCGCCGGTGCTGTTGGCGCCGCTGTTCTTTCGTTTCAAGCCGCTCCAACGCGCCGACATCCTAGCGCGAATCCATGGAGTGCTGGAGCGCGGTGGGCTACGCGCGCGCGGGGTCTACGAGTTCGACCTGAGTCGCAAGTACGCCGCGGCCAACGCGGCGGTGTTCGGCTTTGGACCAACCCGACGCATTGTGCTGGCCGATAGCCTGCTGGATGGATACACTGCGGCGGAGGTTGAGGCGGTCGTCGCCCACGAGCTCGGCCACCATGCGCATCGCGATCTCTGGATTGGCGTGGCTGCCGGCGGACTGGTCACCCTGTTCTCGTTACTCGTCGTGGCGTTGCTGTTCTCGCCCGGCGCCCTAGGCACGGCGGTTCCACTGACGAATCTGGCCGGCTTCCCCCTGTGGCTATTGGTCTTCGAGCTGGCCGCGCTGGCGCTCAATCCGATTGCGCTGGCGGTCAGCCGTTGGAGCGAGCGCCGAGCGGACTCTTTTGCTCGCGCCATAGCCTCTGAACCTGGCGCGCTCTCGACGGCGCTGGCCAGGTTGGGGCAGGAGAGCCTGGCCGATCCAGCCCCGCCGCGCTGGGAGGTGGTGTGGCGGTATAGCCATCCGCCAATGTATGAACGAGCCATCAGCCGTCAGCCATCAGCCGCCAGCAACGATTAACCTGTCTTTGCCTTGGGGCCAATCGGCATCGGTATTCGGGGCTTCTTTGCCGGCTTGGGCTGGGCATGGCATCGGTAACTATGTGCTGATACCTGACGGCTGATAGCTGACGGCTCGTGGGTGAGGCCGTGCACCTGCCTTCGACCGGAGGCCCGACTGCCACGCCGCCCCACCCGGCTCCGGATAGGTTATCCCGCGGCACCCGAAGCGGACTGCTTACCGCTGCTTCGTTCCCGACCTGACGGGGTTCGCAGGGCTCCGCCGCGCGGGACCCATCCATCAACACCGGACTGGAGGGTCAGAATCAGCAGGCTCACGGCCTCCGGCGGGAATTCCACCCCGCCTTATGGTGGATTGCGGGTTCAAGGCACCACCAGCGCCCCGTGTAGCACGGCCACCATGACAGTACCACGTCCTGGCCCGAATGCCAACCGGCGGACAGAAAACGGCGCACACTGATTGCCGCGCCGGGCGCGAGAACGTTGTACACTGGTAGCGCATGAACGTTGCAACGGCTCGCATTACTATCCACTTACCGTACAGCCACTCCCTCAAGGATAAGCGGCAGACGGTGCGCTCGCTGGTGGCGCGCCTTCACCAGGCGGCCAATGTGGCAGCGGCGGAGGTGGGGACGTTAGATCAGTGGCAGCTCATCACGATTGGCGTCGCAACAATCTCAAATGACGGCAGGCACGCGGACGCCTTGATCGCTAATGCCTTGAACGTGGTCGATCGCTATCTGACCGAAGGCATCGTGACCGACGTGCAAACGGAGATCGTCAGCGTTCTCTGAGCGGAGGGGGTGGGATTCGAACCCACGATGCCCTTTCGAGCATACCGACTTTCCAGGTCGGCGCCATAGGCCAACTAGGCGACCCCTCCGGGGACTCGATGAGGAGCAGGGGGGCAGAGGAGCAAGGGAGAATCCGCTCGCCCCTGCCCCCCTGCTCCTCATCGCTCGCGCAGCGAGCACGCGCGGAGAGGGAGGGATTTGAACCCCCGGTACCTTTCGGCACACCGCTTTTCGAGAGCGGCACCATAAACCACTCGGACACCTCTCCGAATAGACTGTACCATAGTTCGAGGTCGGCTCACGTACCGTACTGTCGAGCGTCCTGGGACGTGGGGCCGTGCCGAATCCGTCAGCTGCAGCGTGACTACGGGTAGCTACCAGAGGACGGTGTCCACCGCGAGTGTAATCTCGGGCAGCACAGTTGAAGTCAGTGACTCGCCACGCCTTGCTGTGGCGACGTGCTGGTATCGCCCGTCCCTCGGCTCGGTGTGGCGCTCGATCGTCTCGCTGACCAGATCGACCAGCCAGGTCTCCGCGATGCCGGCCGCGGCGTACACCGGCAGCTTCTTCCGCCGATCCCGCAGGCGCGACGAATCGGCCACCTCGATCACCAGCAGCACGTCGGCGGGTGTTGGATGCGCTTCCCGGTAGCTTCTCCGATGGAGGATCGCCACGTCGGGCTCTGGTTCGCTGTCGGGCTCGATACGGATGGGGCTCTGTATGCTGACGGTCGCACGCCTTCCCACGGAGTCATGGGCCAGCTCCTCCAACGTCCTCACGGTGGTGGCGTGTCCGGGGCCGATTGGGCTCATCTCTATGATCTCTCCCGCCACCAGCTCGACGTGGGCGTCGTCCCCGAAGATGCCGGCCTCGAACAAGCGCTCGTAGTCCGCCACACTAAGGCGTTGTCGAAGAACAGGCGTGGCCATGTGACTCTCTCCTTCGACTTCACCACATAGGGCGGGCTCGCCCGATTCCGTGCCAATGATAGCACCGGCCAGGTCTCCAGCGCTCGCAGGAGAGCCTGCCGGCACCCGGAGGGTGAAAATGTAGTCTCCTTGCTAGGCTGTGGTACAGTGGTCGTGCCGAGGGCTCAGGAGGATGTAACGTTAGCCTCTGGTGTACGGAGCGAACGATGGCAACGGTGGCCGTGGCCATGAGCGGCGGCGTGGACAGCGCCGTGGCCGCGGCATTGCTAGCCCGTGAGGGGCACACCATTGTCGGGCTCACGTTGCGATTGTGGAGTGAGGAGCATGGTCCCGGCGCGACACGGGAAAACCGGTGTTGCTCCCTGGAGTCAGTGCAAGATGCTCGCCGAGTCTGCGATGTGCTGGATGCGCCGCACTATGTACTGAACGTGGAGGAGCGCTTCAAGCAGCAGATTGTCGACAGTTTTGTAACCGCATACACGACGGGAAATACGCCAAACCCTTGTGTGCGCTGCAATCAGTACATCAAGTTCGATGCGTTGCTAACGCGTGCTCTGGCGCTGGGAGCGGACTACGTGGCGACCGGTCACTATGCCCGGCTGGATGCAACGACCGACGGACCAGTTCGGCTGTTACGTGGGGTGGACCGGCAAAAAGATCAGTCCTATGCGCTCTGCCGGCTCAACCAGGCGCAGTTGAGTCATAGCCTGTTTCCCCTTGGCAGTTACACCAAGAAGGAGGTTCGGGAGCTGGCCGCCGGGTTCGGCATCGAGATTGCCGCGAAGCCGGAAAGTCAGGAGCTGTGCTTTGTCACCGCCGGCACCTATCGCGATTTCCTGCGTCGGCAGATTCCGGGGCAGGTCGCGGCGGGTGAGATCCGCCACGAGGACGGCCACGTAATAGGACGTCATACCGGCTTGATCGACTATACCGTCGGGCAGCGCAAGGGTCTCGGTGTTGCCGGGCCGCGTCCCCTCTTCGTGACGCGCCTCGATGTCGTGAGCAACACTGTCGTTGTCGGAGAAGCGGAGCGATTGGAGCGCCGTCAGTTACGGGCAAGTCACATGCACTACACCGCGGGCGCCTCTCCGTCTGGACCAGCGCCCGTTGCCGTCCAGGTGAGAGCGCACGCACCGGAGCAGGCCGGCATGCTGGAGCCGTTGCCCGGCGATGAGGCTCTGGTGACACTGGATCGACCGCTCCGAGGCGTCGCGCCGGGGCAGGCGGCCGTCTTTTATCGCGGCGAGGAAGTGATCGGCGCTGGGGATGTGTCTGGCTGATCGGTAACCGCTGTGGAACTGCCAGCCATCATCGTTAGCCTCCTCCTGGCCAGCATCTATGCGCTGGCCTATGCGCTGGTCATGGGGAAGACGGGCCACCGTCTGTGGCTCTACTGGGCCTTTTCCGTCGCGGGTTTCTTCGGCGGCTTCGTCATCGCCGCGTACCATCATTGGACCAGTTTGGGCCTCGGTGAGGTGCCGGTCGTGGAGAGCTCGGTGACTGCCGTTGCCCTGCTGGTCGTTGCCTCCGTCTTGCGACTGTAGTTGCCAGTTGTGGCCGCGACGATCACGTTCACTTCCGACTTCGGACATCAGGATACCTACGTCGGCGTGGTACACGGAGTGCTTGCTCGCGTCGCGCCGGCAGCGCGCGTGATCGACCTGACGCACGGCGTTCCACCACAAGACGTGCGGGCCGGGGCGGTGGCGCTGTTTTCCGCCTGTCCGCATTTCCCGCCCGGTACCGTGCATCTGGCCGTGATAGACCCCGGCGTGGGCACGGATCGGCGTCCTTTGGTGCTGCGCGCTAACGGCCAGTGGTTCGTCGGTCCGGACAATGGCCTCTTCAGTCTGATCGCGCCGCCGGAGAGTCTGGAGGGCTGCTGGCTGCTGGACCAGCCGCGCTACTGGCTATCGCCTGTCTCGCAGACCTTTCATGCACGGGATATCTTTGCTCCTATCGCGGCGCACCTGGCCAACGGAGTTCCGGCGGGAGACCTGGGGACGCCGGCCACGCCGCCGTCGCCCCAGCGCGACCTGCAGCTAGGTGACGTAGCGTTAGGAGAAACGGCCGGCACGGTGCTCTGCGCAGATCATTTTGGCAACCTGGTGACCAATCTGCGCGCTACCGCGTACTGGCATCAGGGGGTTGAGCGCGGCATCGTGGCGGCCTGGATCGGCGAGCGAGCGTTGCTGCCGGTGCGGACCTACGGCGACGGACGCTTGGTGCAGGACGGCGGCGGGGATCGCCCCCTGCTCTTGCTGGCTGGGGGATCTGGACTGCTGGAGGTCGCCATCAGCAACGGCAACGCCGCGCGGGAAACTGGTATTGGTCCCGGCGCCCCAGTGCGCCTGCTGAACCAGCAGGCTAACAGTTTAAACCCGCCCAAAGGCGGCTAAGATCGCCGTTCGCAGTGGCAAACGCCGCCAGCCGGCTTCAGCCGGGCTAAATCTGTTAGCCCGACGGTTCAGCGTCGGGCGGTCCCGCGCAAGGAGCGCCCCCTGCATTCGCCAGCGTGAAACTTGCGCCTGACGCCAAAAGGGTCCGCGGCATTGCCGGACAGTCACGTCCGGTGCTACCTTACTCAGCGGTAGTGGCGCGCAGGGGGTGGGCGGTGGCTGGATTCCGGGTCGAAGGCGGACAGCGCCTGCGGGGTACCGTACGTGCGGCGGCCAACAAGAACGGCGTGCTGCCGATGATGGCGGCGACGTTGCTCACGGACGAGCCTTGCGAGATCCACAATGTGCCGCTGATCAACGCGGTCCTAGTGGTTGGGCAGATCCTCCAGGGTCTCGGCGCGGAGGTGCAGGGGTTGGGTACCCGCACGCTGCGCATTTGCTGCAAGGGCGTTCGGGAACATCGCGTGCGTGGCAACCTGGTGGCGGAGGAGCGCGCTTCCGTGCTGGTTATGGGGCCTCTTTTGGCCCGCACGGGGATGGTCGAAATCGGGCGACCGGGCGGCTGCGCCATCGGACGCCGGGACATCGGCACCCACCTCGACGCGTTAGAGGCGCTGGGGGCAACGGTTCGGCCGGCTCGCGATGCCGTCAACATCCGTGCTAGGGAGCTCGTCGGCGCATCGATCTTCCTCGATGAAGCGTCCGTCACCGCGACCGAGAACACCATGATGGCTGCCTGCGCCAGCCGCGGGACCACCGTCATCAAGCACGCCGCCTGCGAGCCGCACACGGTCGACTTTGGGCGATTCCTTCAGGCGATGGGTGCGGAGCTCTCCGGCCTCGGAAGCAATGTGCTCACCATCGAAGGCGGCAGACCGCTGAACGGGACCAGCTATACGGTGGCAGCGGATCACATCGATGTCGGTACCTTTGCCATCGCCGCGGCGGTCACCGGCGGCAGCATCGACATTGAGGGCGTCAATCCAGAGCAGTTGGAGATGATCGGTCTGATCCTCGACCGCATGGGGCTGCGGCTGCAGTTCAAGGGCGAATGCCGTTGTTGCCTCCACGTCGAGCCGGGTGACATGGTAGGCACGAGGAAGATCGATTCGAATATCTGGCCGGGCTTTCCGACGGACCTGATCTCGCCGATGATTACGCTGGCGACGCAGTGTCGAGGCACAACGCTCATCCACGACTGGATGTTCGAGTCGCGCATGTTCTTTGTTGATCGCCTGGTGGCGATGGGCGCGAACATCGTGCTGTGCGACCCCCATCGCTGCGTCGTCACTGGACCGACTCCCCTCCACGGCGAGCGAGTGGACGGGCCCGACTTGCGCGCGGGGATGGCGCTGCTGCTGGCTGGTCTCAGCGCCGAGGGCGCCAGCGAGATTCGCGGCGCCGAGCGCGTCGAGCGCGGCTACGAGGACATCGTGGCGCGACTCAGCTCACTGGGCGCGAAGATCGAGAAGGTGGACTGATCACCTATTACTGAGCTGGATGCCACCCAACCCGCGCTGGCGCTCTTGCGGACATGGGCTGTCCCCGGGCGGGCAGGTAGGCAATCTTCGCCTCTGACGTGCTCTATAATGGAAGCTGACCATTGGCCCAGGGCTAAAGCGAGAGTTATAGTTGCGCGGTCGAAGCTGCTGTTTCGGTGAGGCGGCGACGCTGCATGCCGGGAAGCGCCCCGCTCTGTTTTGATCGGCTCCTCGATAAGGATGAATCACATTGGTTGTTGCTGAACCGGTCACGCCAAGGTCCAGATCGACCGAGCAGCGCGTCGTCGCTCTCGATCGGCCGCTCCTCGCTGGGATTCAGGTCGACGGACAGGTTCTCGCCTTCGCGGCATTGACGATCCTGGCGCTCGTGCTACGGCTGGTCGCACTCGGCGACAAGCCCTTCCACCACGACGAGAGTCAGGACGCCTATTTTTCGTGGGTCCTCTTCACCGGTGGAGGCTACAAATATGATCCCCTGTTGCACGGTCCGCTTCGCTTCTATCTGATCTCGCTGATGTACTTGCTCTTCGGGGCGAGCGACTTCACAGCTCGCCTGGCGCCGGCGCTCATGGGCACGGCGATCGTCGCGTTGCCCTTTTTCTTTCGTCGGCAGCTTGGATTCGTCGCCTCATTCGTCACCTCCGCCCTCCTTTGCCTGGGGCCTGCGTACCTCTACTTCTCGCGCTTCACGCGCGAGGACATTTACATTGCTTGCCTCACGCTGGCGCTTCTGGCAGCAACCTTCAGGTTTCTGGAGCGTCCTCGCCCGTGGCAGCCGGCGCTCATTCTCGGCCTTTTGGCGGCCGGCTTCGCCACCAAGGAAACTACCTACATTACCGTCTTCGTTGCGGGCGCCTTCTTCCTGGTCGCGCTGGCCCTACAGTTGTGGGAAGGTCGCGCGTCGGGCCGCCGGGCAGCCGACGCGCCGCTCATCAGCGCCGTTCGATCGGTAGGCGCCGACGCCTGGCTGTGGGGAGCTGCCTCGTTCGTTGGTGTATTCACCGTACTGTTCACCACCTTCTTCACAAACCCCCACGGGTTGCAGGACGGCCTCGTCAAGAGCATTCAGTACTGGCTGGCGCAGCAGCCAGTTCAGCGGGGCAACGAGCCGTGGTACTACTACCTGGTCTTGCTCACCGCATACGCTTGGCCGGAGGTCATTCTCGGCGCTGTTGGCCTCGTTGCCGTGTTTCGACGGCCCACGCTGCTCCGGCTGTTCCTCGTCTGGGCATTTGTTCTGGGCCTGATCTTGTATTCTTGGGCCGGGGAGAAGATGCCCTGGCTGCTCTTGCACGTCATGCTGCCACTGCTGTTCCTGGCGGGCATCGGTGCGCAAGCACTGTGGCAGGGTCGGGCGCGGCTTCCCGGCAAGATCGGTCTGGCCCTGGCGGCCGTTGGCGCAGTGTACCTCCTCCACTCCAGCACGGCGCTGGCATTTGCCCACCCGGCCGATCCCGAGGAGTTCCTGATCTTTACGCAGTCCTCGACCGAAATCCCGTCGGTGCGGGATCAGATCATAGCTATCGATCGTCGCGCCTTCGATGTGACCGGCCAGAACCTCAAGTTGGACCTGGATAGTTGGGATGGGGTCGACTGGCCTTGGGCCTGGTATCTGCGAGATCTCCACAGCGTCTCGTTCGTGGATATGAGCGCGGACAGCTACGCCCCCAACGCCCAGGCGCTCCTGGTTGCCGACCCTAACCGGACAAAGCTGCTGCCCCAGCTCAACAACTACACTGGCTATCGCTTCCACCTCCGCGTCTGGTGGGTACCGGACTACGATCACGCGACGTTGAAGGATTGGGCCAACTGGCTCATGTGGCGCAAGCCTTGGAATCCCGAAGGCTCGCTCGACGAGTGGCTGTACGTCCGCAACGACGTGCCCGGCGTGAGCATTGTCGGCGGCTCAGCCGCCGCCGCTCCCGGAGGTCAGGCAATCGGTTCTACAGCACCAGCGACGGCTGCCGCTCCATTGCCCGCCCCAATGACGATTGCCGCCAAGCGCGTGCTCGGACCCGGAACGTCTCAGCCGAATCCGATTGATGGCCCGCGACAACTGGCGGTGCTCGCCGACGGTTCCGTCGTGGTGGTCGACGCGGTCACCAGTGAAGTCGTCAAGTTCGGACCCGATGGATCAGTCGTGGCCAAGTACACCGGCAGTGGCGATGACGCCCTCAAGAACTCGACCGGCCTGGCTGTAGATGATCGAGGCAACATCTTTGTCGCAGACACCTGGAATCACCGCGTCGTCAAGCTAGATCGTGACCTGCACTTCGTGTCAAGGTGGGGCGCCTATGGGGCTACAAACGGGCAGGCGTCCGGCAATCCTTCGGAATTCTATGGGCCTCGCTCCGTCGCTGTTGACGCCAAGGGCAATGTCTACGTCACCGATACCGGAAACAAGCGAATCCAAGAGTTCGACAACAACGGGAAGTTCATAGCCCAGTTCGGCGGCGGCGGCGGAGCTGCCGGACAGCTCAACGAGCCGGTGGGGCTGGCCCTGACGCCGCAGGGTAGCTTGGTGGTGGCTGATACTTGGAATCGCCGTGTGCAGGTGCTCAGCGCGACCGGTCAGCCAGTCGCCCAGTGGCCCGTCTCGACCTGGCAGACCAACGTCCACAACGAACCCTATATTGCCGTCGCGGCCGACGGCACGGTCTACGTGACCGATCCCAATGTCACACCCGGACGCATCCTCGTGTACTCGGCGCAGGGGCAGCCGATGGCCGTGTGGACACTGTCGGGCACGGCGTTGGTCGATCCCACCGGTATTGCCGTCGGCCCGAACGGCGACCTCTACGTGTCGGACAGCTCAAACCACAGGATTGTGGTGTTGGCGGGGCGATAGGTCATTATCTGGCGGCGCCACTCACCTCTCCTGATAAGGATTGGCGCGCTGCAGATAACCCGCAATCGCCGGGGGCACAGCCCAGCCCGCATCTTTCCCCCGACCTAGCAGTTCCCGCACCAGCGTTGACGACAGCGCTTGTTCTTTCGCCTGCATGGCCGACAGCGGAAGAAAGGCCACTCGCGACCGGTATTCCCGATTCTCAGGACGCCCAAAGAGCTCGTCCAGCATAGCTTCGTCCGCTCCGTCACGCGGTGCAACCAGGAAATGCGCCTGCCTGAAAAGCGAGCGCAAAGCGTCATCACGGTTGACATAGTAGCGCGGGTCAAGGATCTGGATGATCTTGTCGAAACCGACGACGAAGGCTAGGTCGCGCGGTGCCAAGGCATCCTGAATCGCGGTGGCCTGATCGAGATACAAGCCGCGGTTACATAGTGCAACGCCGACATGGGGTTGTCCAGACGCCACCAGCGTCAGCATGTGCAACCGACTGTCCAGGGAAGCGCCAGTTGTCGCCTCCTTGTCGATTATTCGTACGCTCAGCATGAGGAGCAGGCGATCAAACGCCCCGGAATCGAGCGCGGCCAGAGCGAGCCCCAGGTGCGCTCGCGTTGGCGGATTGAAGGCGGCGGGAAGGACGGCCAGCCGTTCGCCGAGCGCCGGATTCCCCACCACCGTCCGCACTTCAGGCGGTCCGTTGGGGTCGAGCGCTTGAATTAGCTCGTCGTAGTGTGCCAGGTTGGGATGCCAGTCGGCCACATTCCACTCCTTTCAGGGGCTGGGGGGAATGCGGTCCAAATGTGGCGACCGAAGGTGAGGATGCGAGAGCCGGGGCGGCGACTGCGGTCTGCCGCCCCGGCTCTCGCATCACCAATCATCGTTTCCTCATCCAAACCGATTTGCCACAGCCCCCCTCACGCCGAAGCCCCGGTGTAGTTGCGCAGGCCGTAACGCCAGAAGCCTGACGAGACCAGTAGCAGCGTTATCGCCAGCAGCAACGTGCCAGCAAGCGCCGGCGCGCTGAGCTGGCCGGTAACTGCCTGCACGGGAATCGTGGTAGCAAACGCCACCGGGACGACCAACGTCAGGACAATACGAATCCAGGATGGATAGACGGTCACCGGATAGCGGCCGGCGGCGAACATCTCGCCGAAGACCACGAGAATGTTCTCGGCGCGAACGATCCAGAACGTGGAGGTGGCCAGCACGAGACAGAAGCTGTAGACCATCACGCCGCCGGCGCACAGCACCAGCGTGAACGTCGCCGCCTGTCCCAGGCTAATGTTGGCGCTTAGGCGCCACAGCGCGGCCGCGAGCAAGAGCAGACCCAAGGCAACGTCAGTCACGCCCCAGAGCTCCATGACGCGGATGCTCGCCAGTAGCTGACTGTCGGCGGGCTTGACCAGCAGGTAGTCGAGCGTACCCAGTCGCACGTCGTCCATTACTTTGGCCAGGCTGGGCCGCACAACGACGCGCATTAGGCCGCCGATGATGAACCACACTCCCAACACGGCGACGAGCTGGGGCGCAGTCCAGCCGGCCAGCGTTTGCGTGTTGCTGAAAATGAGCGCCAGGTTGGCCCCATTAGTCGCGACGTTGATAAGACTGCGCACCAGGGCCAGCACGAAGTTCGCTCGGTATTGCAGCTCGGACGCGGCGTTGATGGTGAAAAAGAGCCGGAGGAGCCGCAAGCTGTACATCGATTAGGCGCCAACCGCCGAGTAGGCGCGAATGCCTCGCCTCCACACCAGGCCGAAGAGCGCGAACGCCGCCAGCGTCCAGAGCAACTGGAGCATCAGACCGATGGCCACATCGCGGCCCGCCACCCGCCCCAGCACGACCTCGGTCGGAAAGGAAACCATCGCTCGAAAGGGCAACAGCTGAGCGACAGCGCGAACCGGCGCCGGCAAGATCGCCAGCGGTACCCAGAGGCCGGATAGGAACAGCAGGACCGCCATGTAGAGGTCATTGATTGCGCCGATCCGCGTGGTCCAGAAGCCGGACAGCGCCAAGGTGTATTCGACCAGGAAACGCAGCACGATGGCGAGGGCTACTGACGGCAAGAAGAGGAGCAATCCGGCGACGGTCACGTGCCACGTTGGATGAAACAGCAGGGAGAGCACCACCATGCCCGGCAAGACCACGGCCAGCGTCGCGGCCTTGTAGCCCGCGTTGTCGGCAATGGCCGCGTGTATGGGGTGCAACGGCTTCAAGAGCTGCGGCGACAGCGTACCCTGGCGCACCTGGAACTCGAAGTCCCACATGACCCAGCTAAAGGTGCAATGATCGACGAGCATTGCGACGAGGAAGTAGGCGACAAATTCGCCGGCCGTATAGCCGTGGACGCTGCCCGCTCCAGCTACGGTGCTCCACACCACCATGGTGACGATGGTTGGCAGGAAGAGCGTCAGGAGCCAGATCAGCGCGGCAACGCGGTACTGGACCTGCAGGGCGAGCCGGGTGCGCAAGTAGACGGCGTAGATGGCGATCACAGCGCGGCGCCTTGGAAGACCTGGTCGATGACGTCCTCTATCGGCGGATCCTCGATGGTCAAGTCGGCGATCGACAGGTTGGACAGCAGACGAGCCGTAACTTCGGCCGCGCGTTCCTTGGGCACGCGCAGGCGCACCTTGCCATCTTCCGAGGGCAGCAGCTCGCCATAGACGCCCCAGGAAGCCGGATGCGCCGCGTCGTCCTCCAGGTCAAGCTGGACGATCTTGAACGGGGCCAGGCGGCTGGCCAGGCCGGCCAGCGGGCCGTCGTAGAGGAGCGTGCCGCGATGGATGACGATCACGCGACGGGCCAGCGCCGTCACGTCGGCCATGTAGTGGCTCGTGAGCAGCACCGTGGCGCCGACGCGTTGGTTGTACTCGCGAATAAAGGAGCGCATGCGTCCTTGAGCGCTGACATCGAGGCCAATGGTCGGCTCATCCAGAAAGAGCACCCGTGGCCGGTGGAGCAGTGCCGCGGCGAACTCGCACTTCATACGCTCACCTAGCGAGAGTTGGCGCACCTGCTTGCCGAGCAGCGGGCCCAGCTCCAGGAGATCCGTTAGCTCGTCCAGCGTGCGGTGGTAGTCCTCCGGCGACAGGCGATAGATCGCGCGGTTGATGAGGAGGCTGTCCAGGGCCGGAAGGTCCCACAGCAACTGATTACGCTGCCCCATGACCAGCGTCATCTGGCGGAGGTAGGGGCGCTCGCGCCGCCAGGGCGTATACCCCAGGACGCTGGCCTTGCCGGACGTCGGGTGGAGCAGCCCGGCGAGCATCTTCAGCGTGGTGGTCTTGCCGGCGCCATTGGGTCCCAGGAAGCCGACGATCTCGCCCGGCTCGATGGTGAAGTTCACCCCGTCGACGGCACAGACCTCACGGGTACGCCGCCGGATAGCCCCGCGCAGGGCGGCGCCGAGTCCGCCTGCCCGCTCGCCTACCACGTAGGTCTTGCGGAGGTCCTCGGCCACGATGTCGGCGGTCGGCGCACCGGAACGAATTGGTGGACTGAAGAGGACGGCCATACGCTCCTACGTGCTCCCGCATTGGAATGCGAACTGGCGCGACGGTCTTACCGGACCGATCCCACGTCCCTTGAACGCGCCCGGTAGCCTACCATGAAGAACTTGCGTTCTACTAGCCATCGGGTATAATTGGAACGTTAGTTCGATTCCCGCTCTTCGCAGCGGGGGAAAGGATTGTCAGCAGTGCCGTTCTCTACCAACCAGCTCGAGCAGTTGCAGGCCCGGATCGATGAGGCTCGCGTGCATACGCGCACCAAGAACCGGTTAGAGCTGCGCTACCTCGAGGGCCACGACGTCATTGACATGGCCAACTCCGTATTTGGCTATCACGCCTGGTCGTATAAGGTGACCCGTTTGGAGGTGGCGTCCGCCGTTTGGCTGGCCACCGTCGTCCTGACTGTGAACACCCCCGACGGCGAGACGATCGAGCGCGAGGACGTTGGCGTCGGCGTTCCGGCCGTTCCGCGCGATCAGTCGGTCGCCAGCCCCGATGCCGAGGAAACGGCGATCAAGGGCGCGGTCACCGATGCGCTGAAGCGAGCGTTGAGGACCTTCGGCAACGCCTTCGGCAACAGCTTGTACGACAAGGCCGACAACTACGCGGCGACCCATCGAGACGAGCAGCCTATGCGCATTGCCCGCAGTGAGGACAGCGACGAAGAGACACGTACCTGTCCGAGCTGCGATCAGCCGATGGTGCTACGCAACGGCCTGACGCGCGACGGCCGCCCATACAGCGGTTGGTTCTGCTCGGCCAAATGCGGCCAGAAGCCATTCTGGGTGACCGAGCGCAAGGCAAGTTAGCGCTCACCTCTAGGAGGAGCTGGTGGCGGGATGCCGGTTCGTTCCCAATCCGCGGCGCCACGCCACCGGCTCCATTCCGGCCGGTTGTCTACTCCTTGCCGGGGATGAGCAGGTCGGTACCGACGTTGAGATAGCTGGGATCGTCGATGCGCCAGCTATTGGCCTTGTAGATCACTTCCCACTTGGATTCGTCGCCGTATTCGCGAGCAGCGATGATGCGAAGTGTGTCACCCGGCTGGCTCTTGATTGTCTTCCCCTTGACTTTCGGCTCTTCCTTCTTGCCGAATGGCAGCCTCATGACAATCTCCTCTCCCACGTGACTAACTTGGCCAGTGCGCGCGCCACCTACCGGCGCCCAGCACGCCCTCCGTGCATCGCGCTGTCCGGCGGAGTATACAGGTGTTGTGGCCGAGTCGCAACTGTCGTGAGCGGATGTGAGGATGACGTGCGCTAACAAGGCTTGCTCCGACGGCGCAATCGCGCCACGGAGCGCGGGCGTCCCGCCCGCCACGGCGTTCACAAATGGCCGGCCGGAAGCACGGGGTCCGAGCGGCATGCCAGCGAGCCGTGGCGGGCGGGACGCCCGCGCTCCGTGAAACGCCTCGCGTCAACCTAGGCGTGCGGCGCGACCGAACGGCAAACCAGCGAGGAGCGGTCATGGGCGCAACATTGCGTCTGTCCATTTGAACAGGCCGCGGCTACCCCAATCGGCCACGACAGCCGGTGCTTTTCTGCGGTAGTCTGTCGGGACGCGATGTCGCTTGCCGACGAAGGGGAACGAATCGAGTGGGTGAGACCGCCTCCGCCGGCAACCGGCCGATCATCCTCGCCGCTACCCTGCTCGCAACCTTTCTGACGGCTATGGAAGCGACCGTGGTCAGCACGGCGATGCCGACGATCATCGGCGAGCTGCACGGGTTGGATCTCTATGCCTGGGTCTTCTCGGCCTATCTCCTCACCTCAACGGCGACAGTCCCGCTCTACGGCCGGCTGGCCGATATGGTTGGGCGCAAGCCGGTTTTCCTGGTTGGGATCGGGATATTTCTGGCCGGCTCTGCGCTGTCGGGCCTCTCGCATTCGATGCCCCAGTTGATCGTGTTTCGGGCGATTCAAGGACTAGGCGCCGGCGCGGTGCAACCCATCATCTTCACGATTGTCGGCGACCTCTTTACGCTGCGGGAGCGGGCTCGCGTCCAGGGCTTCTTTAGCGCCATATGGGGAACGTCGAGCGTGGCCGGTCCGGTCGTGGGGGCTCTGATCACGCAAACGATCGGCTGGCGCTGGATCTTTTACATCAACGTGCCGTTCGGCATCTTCGCGGCCGTGCTGCTCTGGCTGACCCTGCACGAGCGGCGCGTCGAGCGCCGGCACGCCCTGGACTACGCCGGCGCCGCTGCGCTGACGGCCGGCGTCTCAACGCTCCTGTGGGGGCTACTGAGCGGCGGCCAGAATGGCACGGTCAATCCCGTCGCGTTGGGCGCTGGCGTAGCCCTCCTGGTAATTTTCGTCGGCATCGAGCTCCGAGTGAAAGAACCGGTTCTCCCGCTCGGGCTCTTTCGCGATCCCTTTATTGCCGTCCCCTGTTTGGCAGGCTTACTCACCGGCTGCGTCCAGTTTGGCATGTCGTCGTACGTCCCCCTGTTCATCCAAGGGGTCCAGCTCGGTTCGGCCGGTGACGCGGCCAAGGTCTTGGCGCCGGTATCGGTTGGTTGGAGCGTGGCCGGCTTCATCTCCCCACGGTTTCTCATCCGATTCGGCTTCCGACCCGTGGCCATTGTTGGCACGGCGCTCATCACCGGCGGTGTGGCCGTCCTTCTGACCTATCGCCTTCAGACGCCGGTGCAGTTCATGGTCGTCAACCTGCTGTGCGTCGGCTTCGGGATGGGATTCAGCTCCAACTCGTTCCTATTGGGAGCTCAGAATGCCGTCGGCTGGGAACGGCGCGGCGTGGTGACGGCATCGGTACAGTTCTCTCGGACCATGGGGGGCACGCTCGGTGTGGCATTGCTCGGCGCCGTGCTGAATGCTCGGCTGGCCATCACGCTACGCGCCGCTGGAACAGCCGACGCCAACGCCATACTCAACCCGGCCGTTCGCGGCACGCTGCCCCCGGCGGCGCTGCGCACGGTGCAGCAGGGACTCGCGGCGGGCTTGCACCAGACGTATCTGCTGCTCCTCGTCGCCGCGGTGGGCGGGTTCGCCGCGGCGTTCTTCTTCCCTACGCGAGCGCGAGCGGACTCCGACAAGGCGGGCCAACCGCGGGCGGCCGAACGTGGGGAGACGGTCGTCGCGGGCAGGGCTGCCGGCAAGGTTACCGGCGCGCCGGTGCAGGGTTCGTCAGGGAGCGGGTAGATACCTGGCGGCAGTGAAGTTGATGCCGGCCCGCTGAAGTATCCAGGTCGAGCCTTTCTCGAGACGAACCTGTTCAGGTTGCACGATTCCCCGCTGCTCCAGGTGGCGCAACACTGCTTGGATCACATCACCGTGGCTGCAGGCAACTGCGCCGTCAGGAAGTCCTTGCAGGCACCGCAGTGCCGTTGGGGGGGCGATCCCCTCTTCCAAGGCCGACGTATCTTCGACTGGCAGGTCGGCCAATTTCGCCAGCGGCTCGACGGTCTGAACGCAGCGCAGGTAGGGGCTGGAGAGGATTCTCCGAACCGGGGTAGTCCCCACTGTCTGTACGAGCGCTTCGGCCTGCCGCTGGCCCGACGCCGTTAGGGGACGTTGGCGGTCGTCGCCTCGCCAACGGTGGCGGTCGCCGGCGTCGGCATGGCGGACGAGGTAGATTGTGGCGACGTCGGCGCTCAGTGCAGCCATCGCCGTACTCCCTTGCGGTCAAGCGCTTTCCAGGCGGCCGGCCACTGCTGCCGCGCTTCCTGGGCGGCGCTGCGCTCGATCATCAGCAATTCGCCTGCCACGAACGCTTGCCCGGCCGAGTAGCCCACGCGGCGCAGCCAGTCTTGCGCATTGACGCTGTCCTGCAGTTCTCCCAACACCGTCTGCAGGTTCGCAACAGCCCGCGCAAACCGCTGCGCTTGCATGCCGGCTACCGGGGCCACTGCCTCTGCCGCGTAGCGGCAGCGCTTGGCGAGGATCCTGATTTGGTGCAGCTCGGCGTCGGCGGGCGTAGCGGGCAGGCGCGTCACGGCTTGCTGCAAGCGGTGCCAGGCACGGACAGCCAGCGGTGGCAAGTGCTTGCGCGCCAGGCCCTTCGCCCTCGGCTCAACCGCCGGCTCATTGGCGGCTTGGATCAAACGCTCCAACAGGGCCACATAGCGATCCGCTCGAATGGCTTCCAGCAAGCTTGCCCGCGCCGCGTTTTCCTCCGTCACGAGCAGGTCGACCAGCTCCTTACTGGCCACCGTATCATCGTCAGGCAGGCGTGCGGCGTGTGCCTCGAGACGTGCATGCAGGACCTCGCGATCGCGGACTGCGCCGAGCTCCCCACCAAGCCAGCGAAGCTCGTCGCGAAGGGACTCGACCCACTCAGCATCAAGCAGGGGCCGGAACGTGCGCAGATCTGATCGTAGTCGTCGCGTGGCGACTCGAGCCTGATGGACATCCTCGGGATCATCGCCGAGGCGAACCCCAGGATCGTGCCGGAGTAGCAACTCCACCGAACGGGTGATGGTCTGGCGCACCACCTGCGCTCCTGTTACCGGCTTGTGGAGCGCCCTAACGCTGACCTCCGGAGGCGCCGACGCTGGCGCTCCCAGTGCGCGGATGTGCTTCGGGGCGCCGTCCGACGTGCCAGCGCCGGCAGCACGGAGCCGGGCCGTCAACATGGGAAGCAGCACGGCGTCGGCCGTCTCGCCCAGTTCCACCTCTAGCTCCCGAAACCGCATTCCGGGATTGCCTTCCAGCACGGAGACCTCGTCGTCGTCTACTTCCGCAAGCCTCGAGCCATCCTCGCGCAGCAGCCGCACTCGTCGCCGTACCGTGGAGAGCTGCAGCGCCGGCTGGATTGGCTCGCGCCGGATGTAGGCGTGAAGGAGGTCCGCCGCTGCAGCAGGCACTTGCTCCGGGCTGCCCTCAAATGCGATCTCGTGCCGAGCCAAGACGTCTCCTTGCGTAGACGCCGGCAACTTTACCGACCAGCCGTCGTTAGACCGATATCGCAAGCTGCATCCCCAGCGCGCGAGGCGTAGATCGGGCGTGTCATAATAGGTCGCATCCAAGGTGAGCTGGTCCGCGGCTATGGCGGTCGCATCGGCGAGTACGCCGTTCAGGTCCGGCAGCACAAACTCGTTGGGCACGCTCAGCTTGACCTCTCGCTCCAACATCGACGCGACCGCTTTCTTGCTAGACGCGTCAACGCCGGGTCGTGACGCGTTCTTGCTGGCAGCGCGCAAAATGACGCGTGCCTCTGTTTCCCACGTTGGCAAAGTGTAACGCGCTCAGGATGACAGGGGAGGGGTCACCATGGTACCAGTAACGTCCCGAGCTTGGAGGACTCAGAACTGAGTCGCCACAATGCCGGCGGGGCAAGAGCGGCTGTATGCCGCTCTTGCCCCGCCGAAGAACTCGACCGATGAGCTGGGGTTAGGAGACCGCCTCAGACACGGTGTAGCTGACGGTGGTCGTCGGATCGTAGTTGAAGATCTGGACCGTGTACTTGCCGGCCGGGTTGTTCGACAGCGTGATGGAAACCGCGCCGGGCGCGGTCGGCTGTGCCGTGCCAATCAGATTGCCGCTGGCGTCGTACACGTTGAGCCCCGCCGCGCCGTTCTCCTGCGGCAGCGTGGGCGATACGGTGAGTGAGATGGTCTCAGTCTGGCCGTTACCAGCGTAGTCAAGTGAGTAGGTCGCTATACTACCGGCGCTGTTGCCGGCAAGCGTGCCACTGGCGGAGCCGCTCAGCGTGCTGGGACCGCCATTGCCGCCGGAAGCCGCGGTCGAAGTCGTGCTCGTCGTACTGGTCGTCGCCGCGGAAGCCGTTGCCGAAGTGGCGCTCGCGGCGCTCTCGGTGCTGGTGGCCGAGGTTGTGGCCGCGTTCTGCGCCGGCAGACCCTCCGGTGTCAGCGTATAGTGGAAGCTGGCGTTCGGGTCATAGTCAAATACCTGCACTGTCGTCAGCCCGGCGGTAGTAGAGGAGAAGCTCAGCGACGCGGTGTGCGGATCGCTGGTGATGCTCGATGTACCGATGAGCGTGCTGCCCTGGTAGACGGCAAAGCCGCCCGAGGTGTTCTCCAGGGCCAGCGGGTTGTCGACGGTCAGATTGAGCGTGACCGTCGAGCCGTCGCCAGGGTAGTTGAACTTGGCGTACTCGTACGACCCTCCGGTGTTTGCTGCCAGGCTGCCTTGAATGACGCCGTTGAGCAGCGTTGGATTGGACACGGTACCTCCCGTAGCGGGAGCGGCGGTTGTATCAGCGAGCGCGACACCCGGAAGAACCAGGCAGCCTACTGCGCCAGCGATGACCAACCCTCGACGAAGCCTAGAGAAATTCAATCCAAAGTCCCTTTCGCGTTGTTACTTGGCATCGCCGTTGCGATGCCTCCAACGTTTCAGGGTAGCAGGCAAAACCTAAGGAATATCACAAGTAAAGGTAAGAAAATGGTTAAGATATGCAAATGCTATGGGGCGGACGATTACTACATCCCCATAATGTTGTAGCCGGCGTCCACGTGCAGCACCTCCCCGGTGACGGAACGACCGAGGTCGCTGCAGAGATAGAGGGCGGCATTGCCAAGATCGGCGCCTTCCACGTTTCTTCGCAGTGGCGCGTGGGCCGCGACGTGCTTCTCCATGTCGGGGAATCCGGCAATGGCGCGAGCAGCCAGGGTTCGTTGGGGACCGGCGGAGATGGCGTTGACCCGGATACCCTGGGGACCTAGGTCGTGGGCAAGGTAGCGCACACTGCACTCCAGCGCGGCCTTGGCCACACCCATGACATTGTAGTTCGGTACGACGCGTTCGCTGCCCATGTAGGTCATCGTCACAATGCTGCCGCCGCCTCTCGCCACCAGCGACTGCTCCGCCGACCGTGCGATCAAGGTCAGGGAATAGGCGCTGACGTCGAGGGCGAGCGCGAAGCCGTCGCGCGAGGTGTCGACAAATCGACCGCCGGAGACATCCTGGCGATTAGCAAAGGCGAGACTGTGAACGACAATGTCGACGCCGCCTAGTCGCTCCAGTATCTGGCTGAAGGCCCGTGGCACGTCGTCATCGTTCTGAACGTCGCAGGAGTACACCGGAGGCGCGCCAAGGTTCGCGACGAGCCTTTCGACATCGGAGACCACCCGTTCCTGCGACGCGAAGGCCAGCGTCGCCCCCGCGCCGGAAAAGGTCTGAGCAATCTGCCAGCCGATGCTGCGGTGGTTCGCCACACCGAAAATCACGGCAACCTTGTTGTCAAGTAATCCCAACCGCGTGCTCCTCTCGCGCCGTAGCGGTGAGTATAGTCGATTCAGCCGTGTGGGGGCTACGCGATGTCCAACCCCAGATCGAGCGCCGGCACGGAGTGAGTCAAGGCGCCGACGCTGATGAGGTCCACTCCGGCCTCGGCGCACGCTCGCACGTTGTCCAGTGTGATGCCGCCGGAAGCCTCGGTGAGCGCTCGACCGGCGATCTGGCGAACCGCCGCGGCGAGGATCGTGGGGGACATGTTGTCCAGCAAGATTACGTCCGCGCCGCCGGCCAGCGCTTCTTCGATCTGGTCGATGCCGTCAACTTCGACCTCAATGCGCAGAGAGTGCGCGACGCCGGCGCGTGCCCGCGCCACCACGTCGCGCAGCGGAATGCCCTGCCGGGCGAGGATGGCGATGTGGTTATCTTTGATCAGGACGCCGTCACTCAAGCCGAAGCGGTGATTGCCGGCGCCGCCGCAACGCACCGCGTACTTTTCCAAGCTGCGCAGCCCGGGCGTGGTCTTGCGGGTGTCGACCAGGCGCGCCGTTGTCCCAGCAATCGCCTGAACGTAGCGCCGGGTCAAGGTGGCAATGCCTGACAGACGCTGCAGGTAGTTCAACGCCACCCGCTCGGCAGTGAGCAATCCGGCGGCCGGGCCGTCAATAGTAGCGACCACCGCTCCGGGCTGAATCAGCGCGCCGTCCGGTACGACTTGCGCGAACTGCAATCGCTCATCAACTAAGGTGAACGCTTCGCGCGCCACTGGCAAGCCCGCGATTACCCCGGGTTCGCGAGCAACAATCTGCCCGCTCGCGGCAACCGTGTCGGGAACGAGCGCCTGTGTCGTCACGTCGCCCCAGGCCACGTCCTCGGCAAGAGCACGTCGCAAATAATCTCGCAAGCTGCTCAACGGCATGGGCAGCGTCGGCGTTGGGTGAGTTGTCACGGCGTCGTCATGCTCCTGGCCTCACGATCGGTGAGCCAGCGTACCAGCCCACCTGTCACAGCAAGGAGGCTGGTGTGGATTCCGGCGAGATACCCGCAACTGCTTATGTGGTGACGTCGTTGATCCAGCCGCGCTGCAGGGCGTAGATGGCCGCGTGGGTGCGATCGTTGACGCCGAGCTTGCGCAAGATGGCGGTGATGTGATTCTTGACCGTCTGATCGCTGATGGTCAACGCCTGCGCGATGTGCTTATTGCCGTTGCCCTGGGCGATGAGCTTGACGACCTCCAACTCGCGGTTCGACAGGGGCAGATACTGCGGCTCCGGAGCAGGCTGCTCCATCTGCTCCAGAATTTTGTCGGCCCGACTCCGCCGCCGCGTGTGCATGAGCGCGTCGGTGCTCAGCAGGACGCAGCCATCGGCGACTTGCTGGACGGCGGCAAGCAACGGCTCGGGGGCGATCATCTTGGAGAAGTAGCCTGCGGCTCCCACTTTGAAGGCCAGATAGAGCTCTTCCTCGCTCTCGGCTTCGCTGAGCAGCAAGCAACGCAGATTCGGACGCTGGCGACGAGCCAAGTGGATGAGGTGCAAGCCACTCTGATCGTCCAACTCCACACAGGCGATGAGCACGTCGATTGACTCCCGCTGGATAATGGCCATTGCCTCTCTTGCCGTGGCGACTTCGCCAACTACCTCGTGGTTGCCCTGTTCCTCCAACGCCATGCGCAGGCCCTTGCGCACGAGGGGGATGGATTCCGCCAGCAGGATGCGAATCCCACTTTGCCGTGTCCCCAAAGCAACGGCGCCAACGCCGAATCCTATGCGGGGCGCTGCCGCCACAACGGGTGCAATCTCCTGTGCCATGCTCAACGCCATTTGCTGCGCTCCTCTACAAAAAGGTACAAGCAGCCGCTCCCCGCGACAAAGTGTCCCTTGGTGCGCTTCCGAGTGTGCCCGGTCCGCGCCGTGGTGACCCAGTATACCCAGGGCTCGACGGGCCCGTCCCAGAGGTAGCAGGGGGATGCGATCCTATCCAAGGTAGCCACATGATCCTACCGGCATCAGGGAGCTGTCACCGTGGCTCCCCGGCCCTCCTGTCTATGTGACTTCCCTGCACAACGAACGGTACATGGCCGAGTGCGTCGCGGCAATAGCCGGCCAGGCGAATTGACGGGCGGCGGTTAGCGCCCCCTGACGCAGACGCGAGCGAGTCTCGACGCTAGTACAGCTCTCCAGTGCTGCGAGCAAGGCGCCATCCTCGCCCGCGGAATAGGTGACCACCGCCTGGTGCTGCTCCAGCTCGGGAATGGGCCGGGACGGTCGTGTCGTCACGATGGCGCAGCCGTGTGTTAGCGCGGCCATGAGTGTTCCCCGCCGCAGCGATACGCCGTCGCGAAACGGCAGGACAACAACGTCGGCGCCGATCAGGTAGGCCGAGATTTCGGCAGCGTCTCGATAGCCAACCCAGCTGATCCGTTCGGTGAGGCCCAGATCAACCACGAGTTGACGCAGGTGGCGCTCATAGTCGACATTTGTTGGATCTGTCTGCCCGGTTCCGCCGCCGATCAAGAAGAGGCGGTCCGTCGGTCGCTCCCTCAACAACTTGGCGAAGGCGGTGAAGAGCTCATCGAGTCCTTTTGAGGCATTGTAGAAGCCGAAATAGGCCAGCGCCAACTGCTCTGGTCCGAGACCGTGTTGCCGACGCCATGCCTGACGATCGAATTCCGATGGGGGTGGCGCAGCAATGTTGCTGCCGATCGGCGCCCGCCAGAGGCGCTTGACGCGGAGCGCCTTTAGTCGGTCGCGGTCTTCGCCGTTGGTGGCGATGACGGCGTCGGAGGCGGACGCTAGCCAGCCAACAGCGGCGCGATCAAGGCCGACTCGACCAGATAAGGGGAACAAGTGCGGACTCAACAGGTCGTGGAAGGTGGTCACCACGAGGGGACGGATGTTCCAGCTCCGCAACATCCAGGGCAGGAGCGTGATCTGTCCCCGAGTCCCAAAGGCGGCAGCCTGGTATTGCAGATGGACGACGTCCGGTCGCTCGGCGCGGATGGCGGCGATCACGGTCTTCCACGCCGAGAAGTCCCACCTGGCCACGGCGTAGAAAACCGCCGCGTTGGGGAGCCCGGCCCAAACGGCATCGGTATTGGCGACGGCGACCTTTGTTGGTAGCGACGAGGTCAGCACGACGGCCTCATCCCCGCGATCGCACAGGGCCCCGGCCAGCCGGTCGGTGTAATCGCCGACGCCGCCTACCATGGGCGGGAATTCCCCGGTGACAAAGAGCACTTTCACCCGGCCGTCTCCCGGGCCGAACGAACGTGCCAGAGCAGCACCTTGGCAAGCACGCGAAGGCGATCGCGGCGCATCGGCCGGTTGCGATCAATGAATGCCAGTTTGGCCAGCTCCTGGCAGAACTGCAGGAGATACAGGCCAGCGATCCAGCAGCGGAGCAGCAAGGCAGCCGGCCTGCCATGGGACATGGCGTTGAGGCGATACTTGCTGGCATGGTAGTTCAGATGCCGTGCGAGCACGTCTTGGCCACTGCTCTGTCCGTAATGATGCACGACCCGGGCGCTGGGAAGATAGGTCACCTCCCATCCGGCGCGCCCAATGCGTAAACACCACTCCAGCTCCTCCGAGTACATCTGGAAGCTTTCATCTAACAGCCCGACGGCGTCGATGGCCGCGCGCCGCACCAGGAGGCAGGCCCCTACAAGCCAATCGACCGGCTGAGTCTCCCCATCGGTGCGGTCAGCGACATAGTAGCGGTCCGTCAGCCACCAGCGCGGCCACCATTGCTGGAGCTGTGTGCTTTCCACAAAACCGGTAGCCAGTCTTGGCGCCCGCCGCCGCGAGGACTGGATCGTTCCGTCGGAATTGAGCAGCTGGGGACCAACCACACCGACATTGGAATGCCGATCCAGATATGCACACATTGCTTCCAGCGCTCCGTCCGTGAGCGCGGCATCGGCGTTCAATAGCAACGCGTAACGACCGTCGCTGCGTCGGAGCCCCTGATTATTGGCCGCGGCGAATCCCCGATTTTCCCGATTAATGACCATCTGGACCCAAGGATACTCCTCACGCACCATGGTGACGCTATCGTCGGTCGACGCATTATCCACCACCCACACGTCCAGAGGGAGCCGCACCCTCGCCGCCTGCAGTGACGCCAGGCAATGGCGAAGCAGCGGGCAGACGTTCCAACTGACAATGACGGCCGACACGACGAGTTGCTCGGTTTGTGTGAGTGAGGAGGACATGTCGGTCAGGCCCGGTGCATCTCAACGACGGAGTAGCTACTAGACGTTGGACCTGGGCAGACCCTAGCCTGACAATGGGGAAGAGACAAGGCGATGGTGGCGCCGGGGCGGCGACTGCGGTCCGCCGCCAGAGCACGGCACTGCGGTGCACCGATCGACTCCAAGGGCGATCGCGGTCGCCAGACGCTGGAACGGCGGCACATTCTGTCCCGACCGCAGTCGCGTGCTCTGGCGGCGGACCGCAGTCGCCGCCCCGGCGCCACATCACTCATCGTTTCTCCCGTGGACTAAGCTGTATTCGCGTATCAACCCTCGGTGGCAGTCGCGCCAGCTCGCGCAGCACCTCCAGTCGATACCAGGCCATCAGTGCGCTCAACAGGAGGCCATGGCCGCCGTCGCGCCAGCCGGAGAGCTGCACGTAGCGCCGAACGAATTCGCGGAGCGGCTGTCCGGCAAGCGCGCGCGGGCGGAAACGCTGGCCCTGGCGCTGGAGCTGCCTGGCCTCGTGAAGCGCGTAGCGCTGTTGCTTGGTGAAGAACTGACGCAGCGTGCGATAGTTGTAGTGGAGCAACGGCGCCTGCAAGTGCTGCGCTTCGCCCCGCAGCTCTACGAGCTCATGTACCGGACGGTCCGGATCGTAGCGGCCTAACCGCGTCTGAAAGAGCCGCAACTGGTAGTCGGGCCACCAGCCGGTGTAGTGCATACCGTGACCGAGTATGACGTTGCGGCGCGGAATCCAGAAACCGGCGGGTGCATCCGGCGCCTGCGTGCGCAAAGCCATCTCCACCGCCTGCTCCGGTGAGCTGCGCTCGTCGGCGTCGATGAATAATACCCAGTCGCTTCGCGCCAGTTCAAGCGCGGCGTTGCGCTGGTCGGCGTAGTTCTGAAATGGTCGCGTCACGGTCCGGACGCGGAAGGGTAGGCCTACCGATGCCTCCCGGCATCGCCGAACCGTATCGTCGCTACTGCCGCTGTCGAGCAGGAGCAGCTCATCGGCCGGACCGAGCGAGCGCACGCACGCCGCAATCTCAGCCGCCTCATTCAGGGTGAGTATGACGTGGGTGAGATGCACTATGGCAGACCGGAAGGCCGCAGCGTCAGAAGGCGCGCCGTGAGCGCGAGCCGCCCACGGCACTCGGACGCGGGCAAGTGGCCGCGTAGCGTCTGCTTGAGCCAGAAGACTGCCTGGTAAAGCAGGCCGGCGCGCGTGATCGTCTCCAGCAACACCCGTTGCCTGCGCGGGTACCACTTGCTGTAGAGCTTGAACCTGCTGCGTTGTAGCGCGGTAAAGCTGGATTCCGAAGCCAGGCGGGCGCTCTGGCCGGACGAATGGACGACCTCAGCGGCCGGAGTGTACCAAACCTGCCAGCCGGCGCGTCGGAGCCGGATACACCAATCCACCTCCTCGCAGTACAGCCAGAAGCGCTCGTCCAGGAATCCAATGTCCGAGGCCGCCGATCGCCGGGCCAGGAAACACGCGCCCAGGAGACCTTCGACCTGTCGGTCGCGGGCATAGTCCATCACATCGTACCGGCCCGCGCGCCGATCGTTGGGACGAGCCAGGTCGCGCAGGAAATACTCCCACGCTATGGTCGCTGCCCGCGGCAGCAGAAAGGTGGAGAACTGGGTGCTGCCATCGTCGTTGAGCAGTCGCGGCCCGACGGCGCCGGCATCAGGACGCGCCTCCAGGAAATCGACCAGCTTATCGATTGCTCCCGGCCGCACCTCGGTGTCGGGGTTGAGCAGCAGCAGGTAGGCCCCGGTCGCCTGGCGCAGCGCCAGGTTGTTGGCAGCGGCGAAGCCCAGATTGCGGCCGGGCGTCAGCAGTTGCACCCACGGATAGCCCCCCTGGACGATAGCGACCGTGCTGTCACCCGAATTGTTGTCCACCACCAGGCACTCGAAGGCGCGACCGGTGCCGGCCCTCAGCGCATCGAGGCACCGCCCGATAAAGGCGGAGGAATTCCAGGTCACGATGACGACGGATAGGTCACAGGTCTCGGTCACGTCGCTTCGCTCACCTGGGCGCCGCGGCGCGCGAAGAGCTCGGCCAGTTGCCGCCGGTCGGTCGCCGGCAATCCACCGAGCAGCAGGAAGAGGATCGGGTAGGCCGCAAGGCACGCTGGAATGAGGAGCAGCCAGGACGACTGATGCAGCCCCAAGGCGATCGCCCCGGTGCCCGCCGCCGCCAATGCCGGTCGCGCCACAATTTGGGCGATGGGGAGCGGCCGGACGGATGGCCAGATGCCAATGAGGAACGGCGCCAGCAGCACGAGCTCCGAGAGGACCGTGACCGCTGCCGCCGCGTAGATAGTGAAGCGGGGGATGAGCAGCGCGTTGGCAATAATGTTGAAGAGCACGCCGATGACGAAGGCCTGCGTGATGCGACGCTGCCGCCCGACGGCGATCAGCGCGTACTGCGTTAGCCCGTTCACGTAGCTGAACACAAGAAAGAGGATGAGGATGCGCAGCGCCGGCGCCGATGGCCCGAACGCCGGGTAGAACAGGGCGATCACCCGATCGGCCAGCACCAGCACTACGGCCGTGGCCGGCAACGCTACCGCGACGAGCAGCCGCAGCGCGAAGACGTAGAGCGCGCGGAAGGCCTCCGTGGCCTCCTTGGCCAGCCGCGAGAACACTGGGAAGATCGCCGTGGTCAGGTAGGCGGACACGAAGCCAAGGCCGTCGATGAATTTGTAGGCCACGCTGTAGTAGCCGATGGCCGCCTGATCGCGCAAGAGAAATGTGAGCAAGATGACATCTATTCGGAAGAATACCAAATTGAGCAGGTTATTGAGCATGAGGGTGAAGGACTCGCGCCACAGGTAGCGACACAGCGCGCCGTCCAGCCGCGCCGTCCGCCAGCTCTGCACGGCGCTGGCCGCCATGCTGAGGGCTACCGCGTTGAATAGGTTGACGGCGAGCGAAACGGCCGCCAGACCCACCACGTTCCAGCCCAGCAGCAGAACGACGACCCCCAGCAGAATGCGCATGAGATTTGCCGCCACTTCGACGAAGGCGGGCCATTCAAAGCGCTCCGTTGCCTTCAACACGCCGCTCGCCGCCGAGGCGATCGAGCCTGGGAAGAAACCGGCCACGAGCAGCCAGAGCGTTATGACCGTAAGCCGATCGTACGCCCCCAATGCCATGCCAACCAGCGTAATGATGCCCAGCACCGGCAAGGCGGCAACGGCCAGCGTTAGCCGGAGCAACACCGTGTTCTTAAAGTAACCTGCGGCCAGCCCTCGGTCGCGACCCACATCGCGCATGGTGATTGTCCCAAGCCCGAAGTCTTGCACTGTTCCCAACAGTCCGGCAAGGGCAACTGCCTCGGCGAAGCGCCCGATCCCTTCCGGCCCGATGAGGGCCGCGGTGAAGACATTGAAGCCAAAGTCCAGCAGCTTGTTGCTGAGGTTGCTCACCATCGGGCTCACCGCGTTCTTGGCGACCCGTCGCGCCGCGTTCGCGTCCAGGTCAAGGCGGCGGCTCAGCGCTCCCCAGCCGGCAACCGCCAACATCAAGAGTAGGACGGCAAGCGACAGCGAGGAGATCACCAGACCGGTTCGGAATGACAGTGGCTGATAGCGGAACTCCACGGTCCAATGGCCTGCGGCCAGGGGAATAGCGCGGAAGGCCTCGTCGGCCGGAACTACGTCGACGGTGCGCCACTCGCCTTGTCCGCTCGATGCCGGCCGGATGCGAGCGGTCCAGCCCGGAAAATAGGTGTCGGCCAATACCAGGTACCCAGAGCTGTCCGTAATAACGTCGATCGTCACACGATTGGCCCCGTACTGCTTGATCGCAGCTCCGCCATGGCCAGCGTCGTTCGCCAGCGCCAGCGAAGCCGGCCCCTCGACGACCACCTCCTTACCCGGTCGAAACGCTTGATCGGCTATCCGTGTCAGCGCGGCCGCGGCGTCGGGTGCGGCCGCGGCCCGGTACACCACAAAGGCTCGAGGCAAGGCGTCGCTATTCTCGTAAACCTTGACCGGCCCGCCGGCCACCAACCGGTAGTGAGGGTCGCTTATGCCGGCGGTGGACAGGACGTAGCGTACCCCCAACAGGTCGAACAACGGCGAGCTCAGCGTCTTCGGACTGGTGAACGACTTCGTAGTTTGGCTGTAGAGATTGAGATTCTGGAGTTGCGGCTCGATGAGGTCCAGGAATCTGGCGTAGCGTTGCAGCACGATCGTGTCGTAGCCGCGCACGTCCTGCAAGCCATAGAGCATTCCGGCGTTGGGGGCGAGGACATCCTGGGGTCCAAACGAGGCGATACGGAATGGAGGCTCCGTGGCAGCGCGCGCTTGCAGGGTCGCGATGCCCGGCGGCGCGATCAGCGGAGGGGCCATCGGTGGGTTCGCATGAGCGGGCAGCAATTTGACGAGGTCCGGGCTCACCAGCGAATTGAAGGGGCCATTGACGACAAACAGGTCCAGTGCCACTAGCCCCGGCAGTGCGACGGACAGGAGCCGGCGCATCGACATGCGGGATCGGGTGGCGAGGCCAAGCCATACGCATGTTCCGGCAAGGAGCAACATGAGCGCCGCCCAGGCGCTGTGCGCCCAGACCAAGGAAAACCACTCACGACCGTCGTGCAGATGCGCTGCCAAGAACCATTGGTCCTTTGGCTTGACCGCATCCGCCGCGATGCGCGCCTGGAGCTGCGCGGCGATGCGCGTCCGCGGCACAAAGGTGACGACGCACGCGGCCGCTCCGGCCAAGCCTGTACCTACCGCGGCTATGCCGCCCAACTGTGACCAGGCCGATCGAGTGAGCTGACTAGCCCGGCCGACCAGCCAGTTGGCGCCCATTCCGGCCAGGCAGGCAACGGCGAAGGAATACGCGTACACCCAGCGAAAGGCCGTGTGCACCTGGCTGAAGCCCGGGACAACCCGGAAAAGCAACCCGTAGAGCGGCGTGCCGAATGCCAGCAAGAGGGCTGCCACCGCGGCCATCGCGAAGAATCCCGCAAAGCGGTTGCGTCGCCCCAGCAGCCCAAACGGCGCCAGCACGAGCGGCAACATCCCAACATAGCCGGCTGCCTCGACGTAGTTCTTGATCCCCCAGAACGCCGTAGCAGGCGGACCGGTCGGTGTGCCGTCGGCTTGTGGCCCGATTGGGACGTGCTGACCAGTGAACAAGTCGACATAGTCATGCTGGGCTGGGTTGCCAAAAAAATCAGGGATGACGAACGTGACGAGCTGCCGGATCGGCAACGCCCAGCCCCGCACATCGGCAAGCGTGGCCGAGCCTTCCCGATAATCGCGGCTGATCGCCTCCATGAAGGGCAGCAATTGCACGGCGGCCAGCCCGAGTCCCAACGCGCCCATGGCCAGTAGCAGGCCGGTCTGGGCGATCGCGGCTCGCCGGCTCGCCTTTCCCCATAGCAACGGAGCGAGACGCCAGCAGGCGTAGGCCGCCGCGGTGAAGAGCACGTAGAAGCTGATCTCCAGGTGGCCGGCCAGGATCTGCATGGCCACGGCCGCGGCGCCCAACGTCACCGCCAGGGCCGCCCTGGGCCAGTCGACGCCGACGGACAGAGCGGCTGGTGCGGGGAGCGGCCCCCCCGGCCCCCCAATTCTGGGGGGAGCACCGGGTTCGGCATCGCCGCCGCTCGCCCAGAACAGACGGCGTTTGGGGGATTGGGACGCCGCGACCGGCAACTCCGTGTCTGAGCCTCCCCCCAGAATTGGGGGGCCGGGGGGGCCGCTCCCCGCACCAGCCGGCACTACTGAAAGCGCCACGTGCCCGCCATCGCCCGTAGCGGAAGGCAGCGTCGGAAGCCTAGTTGCTCGCAGCACGAGCTCGATGCAGAGCAAGACGGCCGGCAGCCAGACCATAGCGCCGATCATTTGCGGCCAGAGCACGCTGGTGATGAGGCTGCCGCAAATGGCAAATGTAATAGCGCCGACCATCGCGCCGGTCCGCCCCTCGCCGATGCGGCGCAAGAAACCGAAGGTGAACACACCCGCCAGCGCCAACTGGAGCGCCGTGTAGGGACCGTACGCCCAGGCCACCGGCAGCAGATAAAACAGCGCCCCCAGAGGATAGAGGACTTGATACTGGCCGGAGGCCAGGAACGGCGCTCCGCCCAGTAGGTACGGGTTCCAAAGCGGAATCTGTCCTTGACGAATCTGTTCGGCCAGGAAGCGTTTCCAGCCGTAGTTCTGGATGATCATGTCCAGAATCAGGTCGTTGTGCGGGGTAGTGAACCCGGGAGCGATGGCTCCGGCGAGCGCGCTCCAGGGCTCTCGCAGCAACAGGTTGTCGACGGGGAGTAGCACAGCGCGACCGACCAGCGCCGGCCAGAAGAAGGCGCACGGCAGAAGGACGAGCAGAAGACAGCACCACAGGTCAGGATGCGCGCGAAACCGGACCCTGTGCGGCCGGGTTGCTGACGGCCCAGCTACGGTGACGGGAGCCGCCGCGGCAGCGATTGTCCGGCTCAGCCGCCGCTCCTTTGCGCTTCCATGTGCCAAGGTAGTATACGTAGGCCGACGGTTCCAGTTACGCGCCGCTGCCAACGAGCGCGGCGTTATACCCTTTGACCTGCCGTGGACCGCCGCACCATACCAGAGAATATGCTCACAGCCCGCGGTTCATCAGATGCTGTCGCCCGCAACTCCTACGCCATCTGGTCATACCGCTCGGCTAGGATCTGGTAGCGCAGAGGCTCGCCTCGTGAGAAGCGTTCGACCTCGGCGGCCATGGCCTTGCCCTGGTGCGCATACGACTCGCGCGTCGCTCCGGCCACATGGGGCGTGACGACAACGTTGTCGAGCTGGTAGAACGGGCTATCCGCCGGCTGCGGCTCCTGATCAAACACGTCAAGCGCGGCCACAAAACGGCCGGTGCGAAGCTCGCGCAGTAACGCGTCCTGATCCATGACCCAGGACCGCGAGTTTTGGATCAGTATCGCGCCGGGCTTGATGCGCGCCAGCAAATCGGCGCCGATCATCCGATGCGTCTCCGGCGTCTTCGGCACGTGGACGGCGATCACGTCGCTCTCACCGAAGACCTGCTCCAGACTGGCGCGCTCCACCCCGAGCTCTGCCGCCCGGCCTTCGGTGAGGAAGGGATCAGCCACCCGCACCCGCGCGCCAACCGCCTTCAACAGCCGGATGTGTCGCTGGGCGACGTAGCCGGATCCGACCAGGCCAACGAGCTGCGCGGCGAGCAGGTGACCGTCCAATCCGGCGCTCTTGACCTCTCCCCAGGACTTGCCTCCCCGGAGACTGCTGCTCAGCTCATGTGGCCGGCGCAGCAGCATCAACTCCAATGTGAGACAGAATTCGGCCACCGCGTCGGCAATGATCGGGGCGGCGTGGCAGAGCGTGATGCCGCGCCCAAACACCGTCGGCGGGATGATGCCCCGAACGCTGCCGGCGCAATGGCAGATCAAGCGCAGTCGCGAGGCTCCGTCCAGCCAGGCCTCCTGGAGCGATGGCGCTCCCCAGCCGGTAAACAACACTTCGGCGTCCGCCAGAAGTCGCGGCGCTTGCGCGGTGACGGCTGCCCGATCACCACGGGCCCGGATCACCGCGCCCAACGACTCCAAATGGGCATCAGTCTCTTCGGTGATCATCGACCGGTAGTTCCCATCAGGAATAAGTGTTGCGATCTTCACCATGCGCCCCTTTCTGAGCAGATTGGCTGCCTCTCGAACCGACGGTACCGATCCGTGTTCGACCGAAAGGGTACGCCGCGGTGATGCGTCGCGCAACGTGTTGACGTTATGGGCGACGCTCGCTAGGCTCGTGCCGGCGGAATTGAAACAGGGAGTGAGGATGGACGCGCAACTGGAGCTATCACTGGGTAGCCAGGTGCTTGATTACCTCGAGCATGGTCACCGCCGTGCGACGGTGTCGAGCGAACAGTTGAGGAAAAGAGGGCGGGAATGATGCTGGATCGCGTCTTCAAGCTGAGCGCCCACAAGACCAGCGTCGGCACGGAGCTGACAGCCGGTCTGACCACCTTTATGGTCATGGCCTACATCATCTTCGTCAATCCCAGTGTCCTCGGGCTGGGTGGCAAAGGGCTTCCCGTTCCCGCGACCACCACGGCGACCTGCCTCGTAGCCGGCGTCATGTCGATCGCCATGGGCTTGTACACCAACCGCGCCTTCGCGTTGGCTCCAGGACTGGGCCTCAACGGGGTGGTGGCTTTTCAGCTCGTCGGGCAGCAACACCTGACCTTTCCCGAGGCCATGGGAGCGGTGGTGCTGGAGGGCCTGCTCATCACCCTCATGGTCCTGGTCGGCATCCGCAAAGTCGTGTTCGACGCCGTGCCCTTGCCTCTGAAGCAAGCGATCGCCGTCGGCATCGGCTGGTTCATCCTGTTCATCGGCCTGGTCAACGCCGGCATCGTGAAGAAAGTCGCGCCGATCGACAATCCGGTGCCACTGGCCATGGGGACGCTGCAGGGCATCCCCGTTCTCGTTACCGTTATCGGGCTGGTCGTCATGATCCTGCTGCTGGCGCTGGAGGTGCGCGGCGCCCTGTTGTGGGGCATCATTATCGCCACGGTGGCGGCCATCGTCTTGAATGCGCTGAGCGGCTGGACGGCCTTCCCCACGCCCGGCGTCGCCCGAATTCCGGACCAGGTGGTAGCGGCACCGGATTTCAGCACCTTGGGGCATTTCGACTTCGGCATCTTCGGGCGAATTGGCGTCCTGGCCGCCGTGGTCGCCGTGGTCACCCTGGCGCTGGCGGACTTCTTCGACATGACGGGAACGATGGTCGGCGTGGGTAGCCTGGCGGGCTATGTCAACGACAAGGGCGAGCTGCCGGACGTGCAGAAGCCGTTGCTGGTCGACGCGCTGGCTGCCGTGGCCGGCGGCGCCGCCTCGGCGTCGAGCGCCACGACCTATATTGAATCCGCCGCCGGTGTGGGCGTGGGTGGTCGTACCGGTCTGATGCCGGTGACAGCGGGGCTGCTATTTTTGCTCAGCATGCCCTTCTGGCCGTTGGTGAGCGTGGTCCCGTCCGAGGCCACGGCGCCGGCGTTGGTGCTGGTGGGCTTTATGATGATGCGCGTGCTGTCGCAGTGGGAGGTCGACGCGGAAGGCAAGGTGACGCGGCGCGGCATCGATTTTGGCGACCTGGAACAGGGTCTACCGGCAGTCGCGGCCATGGTGATGATGCCGCTCACCTACAGCATCACGAACGGCATCGGCGCGGGCTTCGTAACTTACACGCTCATCAAGCTCTGCAAAGGCCACTGGCGGGAGGTACACCCGATGCTCTGGCTCATCGCTGTGCTGTTCGTGCTCTACTTCTTCCGCGCACCACTGTTCGGCGTGACCTTTTAGCGGTCTGCTGGGTCGAGCCGTCCAATGGCGCGACGCCAGTCCACGATTCCCTGCGCCACGGTGGCGACCGGCGCAGTCCAGAGGCGATCGCGGCTCCGATCAAGGTGCTGCGCCAACTCCTTGAGATCGACCTCGTTGATGGACAGGTGTCCTTGCAGCACTCCGTGGAAGGTGAACACAACCCAACGCCCAATAGCGGCAGACGCCTCCACCAAGCCGATCAGGAACGCTCCGCTGGAACGCTCGGCGGGGAAGGACCAGAGGTGGTGGAGGTCGCAGGTGAGCGGATGATTGTGCGGCCGTTCTCCCTTGGCCCGCGCCGCGATGAAGTGGCGCGCAATGACCGGCGTATAGCTTTGCCGTCGCTCCCCTTCGCCGACGTGCGAAAGGTAACAGGGGTAGCAGAAAGAGCGGGGACCGTCGCCCGGAATCACCGCCCGCAGCCGGCGCTCGGCCTCGGTCACGTCGGCCTCGACGTCGTCGAGCGACATGCGCTCGAGGCAAGGCGCATCGAGCCGCTCGTTGAAGTTGCGCGAGCACGGGTGGGTCAGCGAATGGTTGCCGATCTCGTGTCCGGTGCGGGCGACCTCTGCCCAGGGGGCCATGCGCTCCTGCCAGTTCTCGCCACGCGGGTTGACGTAAAATGTAGCTTGCAGGTTCAAATCGTTGAGCATCGGGATGGCGGTTTGCAGCTGCGACGTCATGCCGTCGTCAAAGGTTAGCGATACGGCTGCGGTTCTGCCGGAGGGCCAGGGCGAGCGGGCGGATTCATTGTCCAAAAGCTACCACCTCTCATGATCGGTACCGGCGGCACGGCGTCGTATGCTGCCAGCCGTGAATGATAGCCAACCAGGTGGCGCGTCGTGCGAGTCGGCCGCGTGTCCAGCGAGCAGAGGACGTTATTGGCGACATCGGTTGGTGCGGTAACCAGGGCGCATGCCATGCGCCCCTACCCGATGTCGCTACGCCGGTAGGGGCGTACGGCGTACGCCCGCTCCCCTCCGCACTACCCAAACTTAATCGCCGTGTAATCTGAGGCTCGCCGGATGCGCCACTCAAGCGTGTGGCAGCGGATGCTCCGCGGCGGCCGGTCGCCAAGCCTCCCAGGAATCCTGCGCCTGCTGCAGCGCCCACATGGCAGGTAGGACCGATTCAGCGCTGACGGCCGCCGGTCGCCCGTCGCGAACCGCTTCCAGGAAGTCGCGGTTCTGGCGCGCCAGGGTGCTGCGCTGCTCGTAAGGCTGGCCGGCCGCGTCGAGCAAGACCCCTTCCGGCCCGATCAGCTTGCCGCCGCTGATGACCAGCGATTTCTCGTGCCCGATGATCAGATAGTCGTTGAGATTCATGTGGGAGTTGTACGACATGTTGACGGAAGCGAGCGCATCGTTGCGGGTGCGCATCAGGATGGACAGATCCATCGGGATGCCCATCTTGCGGTCGGGCAAGGCAACCTGAGCGGATACGTCGAGCCGGCCCGGCTCGCTCTCGCCGAGCAGCCAGAGACACATGTCGGTGGCGTGGCAGCCGTGGTGCCAGATTAGGTTGTCGGTCCAGGATCGCTGCCGACCGGTCCAATCCACGTTCTCCCGGCGCAAGAAGACGTAGCGCGCGACAATGTGATGCACCGTCAGCTCGCCGGCCGCGATTCGGCGCTTGGCCTCGCGGTTGGCCGGTCCATAGCGGTGCGTGTGCGCCACCATCAGCGTCAGCTTGCGCTCGGAGGCGAGCCGGGCCAGCCGCTGGGCGTCGTCGAAGGACGTGGCCAGTGGTATCTCGACGAGAACGTGCTTGCCGGCCTGCAATGCCTGCTCAGTCTGGGCGGCATGGGCATCGGTTGGCGAGCAAATGACCACGGCAGCGAGGTCGGGCCGCGCCAACGCTTCGTCCAGATCGGTCGTGTGATGGCGAAACCCCAGCTCCCGCGCGAACTCGGCAGTACGGTCCGCCAGCCGCCCAACAGCGCTGTCCAGTACGAGCCCTTCGTCGCGCAGCATCCGCGCGTGACTGTGCGCCGTTGTGCCATAGCCGACGACCGCGATATGCAGTGGCATGGTGCGTCCTCCCTGGGAACCTCTCCCCCGGCCCCTCCCCTACGAAGGGAGGGAAGCTTGGACGGAACAGGTGATCGCTTGTTCTGGCAGCACCAACAGTGACTGTCCCCATGGGCCGCCAGCGTTCCCTGTGAGGCTCCCCGCCCTTCGTAGGGGAGGGGCCGGGGGAGAGGTTGACTACCGCGCCCGCTCCAGGCAGCGAGCAAGCGCAGCTACGCCATCCGGAATGTCGGCGCGGTCGATGAAGCCGAAGGCCAGACGAAGATAGGAGACTTCGCGGTCGTCTGCGTCGAAAGAGCGGCCACTTCCATACTGGATACCCGCCTCTGTCGCCAGCTCGCGCAGTCGAACGATATTGGTGTCCTCCGGCAGCTTCAGCCAGGTGAAGAGTCCGCCGTCCGGGCGCGTCCACTCGATCCCCGTCCCGGCCAGGTGCTGGTCGAGCGCGGCCAGGAGCGTGTCGCGCTTGGCGCCCAACGCCTGGTTGCAGCGGGCGATGTGTGACCACAGGTGATCGTGAAAGAACTCCGCGACGATCATGGCGGAGAGGGCGCTAGTACCGCCGTCTATCTTGTAGCGCATGAGCTCGGCAATTAGCGGTTCCGCGGCGATGAAATAGCCCAGCCGCACGCCCGGGCCGAGTATTTTCGAGAAGGAGCCGATGTAGAGCACCCGGCCGGGCTCGCCCAGCTTGTAGAGCGCCGCCGGCGGCAACACGTCGGTATAGCGCACGTCGGCGTAGCAATCGTCCTCCACGATCAGCACGTCGTGCTGACGGGCAATCTCCAGCATCTGCCGGCGGCGCTCCAAGGGGAGGGTCGTACCGGTGGGATTCTGGTAGCTCGGTATCGTGTAGATAAAGGCGGGTTTGCGGCCTTCCGTCTGCAGGCGATCCAGCGTGGCGGCCAGCGCATCCATGCGCATCCCCTGGCCATCCAGGGGAACGCCCACCAGATTCGCACCGGCGCGGCGGAAGGCGTGCAACGAGCCAACGTAACTGAAGGATTCCACGACGATGGTAGCGCCGGCGCCGGCCAGCCCTAGCGCCGCGAGGCCGATGGGCTGCATGCTGCCATTGGCAAGGACTACCTGCTCGATCGGGATGTCGACGCCGTGGTTACGCCGAAAGCGCTCGACGGCAATCTCCCGCAGCGCCGGCCAGCCCCGCTGGTCTGGATATTTCACCAGCACGCTTCCGGCCCGCGGGAGAATCCGCGCCGCGGCCTCCGCCAGCTCAGTGGACGGGAAGGTTGCCGGATCGGGCATCCCGCTGCCGAAGTTGAAGGTCCGAGGCGGCGCGGACGTTACCGCCTGTTGCCGCGTCTCCGTGCTGACTGTCGCTGCCATGAAGCCGCCTTTCTCTCGACCGTCTTCCCGGCCGGAGGTTGCGCTCCCATCAGGGGGCGCTTGCCGGTCGGCACAAGACTATCATACATGGGCGCCTCGAGACAGCCGCCATCGGAGTCCGGACGCGTCAAAGTCGGATGTAACCAGCCATCGCCGAGGCCGTGTGCGACGGAGCGCGGGCGTCCCGCCCGCCCCGGCGCGGTCGTGGGACAGGCTCCCAAATGCTCACTTGATGCCACCCCATCGGTGGCAACCGGGGAGGGCGGGACGCCCGCGCTCCGTCGCACATCGCCAGATCGACACAATACGCTTTGTGGCTGGCCCTCGGAGCCCGGCGCCAAGGTGGCACATGGAGAGCCACCTTTGTTCCTGGCGAGGCGTCAGGCATTGGCGATACGCGGCATCCGGGTGGGTTCGCGCTCGAGCTCGGCCTGAG
Organism: uncultured Chloroflexota bacterium; assembly: GCA_937967325.1. Lineage (GTDB taxonomy): Bacteria > Chloroflexota > UBA4733 > UBA4733 > UBA4733 > UBA4733. The sequence goes on along the minus strand of CALBSQ010000193.1, from coordinate 22,525 downwards.
CGAGCTGGAGCAAGAGATCGCTCTTGACTGACGAATAATCGGGGTCGTCCCAGCGGTTATGAAACTCCCCGGGATCCATCTCCAGATCGAACATCTCGCCGTACGATGCACCGCGGTACACGGTGATCTTGTGGCGGCGGGTAACGAAGGTGCGCAGGTGCAGCTTGGTCGGCTGATGCCGGTTCTCGACGATGACGCTATGGCGCACGGCGTCAGAATCTCCGACCGAGCCCTCCCAGGCTGGGCGTTGGTTCAGTCCTTGCATCAGTCCCGGCACGGGCAGTCCGGCGTAGGTGAGGAAAGTGGGGGCGAGATCGACCAGACTCTGCAGCGCGTCGCTCTCCCTTCCGGCCGGCACGGCCGCCGGAAAACGAACGATGAAGGGCAATTTGAGCAGGTCCTCGTAGTGGAAAGCCCCCTTGGCAATCAGTCCGTGCTGACCAAGGAAGTGGCCATGGTCCGTGCTGAACACGACGATGGTGTTTTCGGCAATGCCGTGCTGGTCGAGTCGGTCCAGGATTCGCCCGATCTGAGCATCCATGAAACTGATCATGCCGTAGTACGTCGCCATGTCGCGCTGCAGGTTGGCTCGCTCATGCAAATGGCTCTGGAAGCCGTGGGCGGCGAAGGTTTCGCGCCACCGTGAGAAGTCTGGCCGCGGCCCCTGGGTCAGTTGGAAGTGCGGCGGGTTGCAATAGTGTTCGCCCGGCTTTAGCTCGCCGGGCGCCATGGCACTGGGATCGTACATCGAAGCCCAGGGCTCACTGACCAGATAGGGCGGATGGGGGTCGTGAAAACTGGCCCAGCAGAAGAACGGCCGCTTCTCGACAACGCAGTGGTCGATTTGCGCGATCGTCCGCTGACCGGTCCAGGTCGTGTAGTGGAGCTGCTCCGGCAAGTCCCAATGGTGACGACGTGGCGGAGGCGAGTTGGGTGCGGGACCAACGGGTCGGAAGTAGTCGCGCCAGTTAGCAAGGCCGTGATCCTCCATCCAAATGGCATAGTGCTGGCCCACCAGGCTTTCATCCGCGTGGTTACGCGCGACCTCGACGTGATCGAAGCCATACCAGGGCCCGTGAAAACGACGCCAGAAGTCGAGGTCGCGCAAGATGGGCTGGCACTCCAACGATTCGCTGCCCGGCTGCGAAGCCAAAGGCTGAAAGTGCGCCTTCCCGATAAGTGAGGTTCGGTAACCGCCCCGGGAGAGCATGTCGCCCACGGTCGGCACGTCCTCGGGCAGCTTGACGCCGATGGTCCAGCAGCCATGGACGGAAGGATAGAGGCCGGTGATGATGCTGGCTCGGGTGGGCGAACAGACCGGGTTCGGGCAATATGCCCGCGTAAAGCGGGTGCCCTCCGCGCAGAGGCGGTCGAGCGCGGGTGTGCGGATACGCTCATTGATGACTCCCAGCGTGTCCCAATGCTGCTGGTCGGACGTGATGAGCAGGATGTTTGGCGGCGCGGCCACGGCGGTCACTCCGTTAGTACCCGAATGACGTCAATGGGCACACGTGCCCAGGCAGGAGTGTAGCTCGTGGCCGGGTCTTGCGTGTTCGACAGCCGACCGGACGCTAAAGCGTCCGGTGGGCTCGGGGTCCGCCACCGAGTTTTGCGGCAAGCTATCGCCGCGGGCGGTGTGGGACGGAGCGCGGGCGTCCCGCCCGCCCCGGCGCTCCGGTGCGCCGCTCCGCCGCCTCACTGGCAGCGTGTCCGCCAGCGGTGACCGCCGGGCGGGCGGGACGCCCGCGCTCCGTCCTACACCGCCAGGTCGATGCAATGCGTTGTGGCGCGCCCGAGGACGCGTCACCCGCGCAGCGAGCCTTCCACCGTATATACTGACCATGACGTAGCGTGCCCGGCTCAACGAGCACACGGGAGGGCAAAACCACGTGTTTGTGCCGTTGACACCGCTCGAGTTTGAGCGTCGGGCCGTGCTTCTCTACGGCAACAAGGTCGGCGTAGTCGACGGCGAGCGGCGCTTCACCTATGCGGAATTTGGCGCTCGGGTCGGGCGCCTGGCGAATGCGCTGCGGGGGCTGGGTATCGGGCGCGGTGAGCGCGTCGCCTTCCTCTGCTACAACTGTCACCAGCTCCTGGAAGCGTACTACGGAGTGCTCCTGGCCGAGGCGGTGCTGCTGCCGCTCAATTTCCGCCTGAGGCCGGAGGAGCTGGCCTACATCTTGAACCACGCCGAGGCGCGCAACCTGTTCGTGGATCCTGACTTTCTGCCCTTATTGGACAGAATACGTCCTTATCTCGACCACTCGTTGTCGTTGGCGATTCTTGACAACGTGGATTCGGCGTCCGATGGCGGCGCCGAGGGGCCATCGTATGACGCACTGCTGGCAGCGGCGACCCCCGAGCGCCGAGAGATCGAGATCGATGAATGCGGGGTGGCTGAGCTCTTTTACACCAGCGGCAGCACGGGCCGGCCAAAAGGTGTGCCCATGACGCACCGCCAGCTCCATCTGCACGCGCTCAACGTCATGGCGAGCCAATACGGCGGCGTCACCGATAGCGATGTCCTGTTACACCAGGTGCCGTTGTTCCATGTGAACGGTTGGGGCACGCCGCACACGGTCACCGCCAAGGGCGGCACGCACGTGATGCTGCGGAAGTTCGTCCCGGCCGAGGTCTGCCGCTTGATCGAGCAGGAACGCGTGACGCACCTCCTGGGCGTCCCAACGATGTACAACGCGCTGCTCACCCATCTGGAGCAGGAGCCGCACGACCTTTCCAGCCTGCGCCTCTGCACCGTCGGCGGCGCCCCCAGCAGTCCTGCCCTCATCCGGCGCATGACGGAGCGTTTCGGCTGCACCTGTTTGGGCGGCTATGGCTTGACGGAAACGACTCCCGTCATCACGTGCGCGCTGCCCAAGACGCACCTGGAGCCACTGGAGGACGCCGCGGCTCGTTACGAGCGCGCAGCCACCACCGGCTTGCCATTTGTGGGCGTAGAGCTCCGCATCGTCGACGAGTCCATGATTGACATACCGACCGATGGCGTAAGCATCGGGGAGATTGTCGTCAAGAGCAACGTGGTGCTGCCTGAATACTTCCGCGATCCGGACGCCACCGCCGAAGCAATGCGGGGCGGCTGGTTTCACACCGGCGACATGGCCGTGTGGAACGCCGAACGGTACACCACGATAGTTGACCGCAAGAAGGACATCATCATCAGCGGTGGTGAGAACATTTCTTCGATCGAAGTGGAGCAGGCAGTCGCGCTCCACCCATCGGTCTACGAATGCGCGGTGGTGGCCGTGCCCGACGACTATTGGGGGGAGGTTCCCAAGGCGTTAGTGGCGCTGCGGCCAGGGACCTTCTGCACCGCGGAGGAGATCATCGCCCATTGCCGGCAGCATCTCGCCGGTTTCAAAACGCCCAAGACAGTGGAGTTCCGTGACACGCTGCCCAAGGGCGGGACCGGCAAGATCCTCAAAGCGGAGCTTCGGGAACCATATTGGGCCGGTCAGGCGAAGAGGGTGCATTAGTGAGCAATCAGCTATCAGCCGACAGCTATCAGCAACCCGGTGGCCTCCAGCGGCAACGACGGTGCGGATGGGTAACCGGCGGCACCGTCGCATCGCTGATAGCTGTCGGCTGATAGCTGATTGCTCCGACGAAGGAGGAAACATGCAAGACGCGGTTATCGTCAGCGCGGTACGGACGCCGGTCGGGCGGTTCGGCGGCGCGCTTCGGGATGTTCAAGCGCCTGAGCTAGGCGCGGTTGCCGTCCGCGAGGCCGTCAAGCGCGCCCAGCTTGAGGGCGGCGAGATCGACGAAGTCATCATGGGGCACGTGCTGGTCAACGGGGAGACGCCCAATGTGGCGCGCCTGTCCGCGCTGATCGCCGGTCTGCCGGTGGAGGTACCCGCCTACACACTGGACCGGCAGTGCTCGTCCGGCTTGCAGGCGATCATCAACGCGGTGATGGCGATCCAGACGGGAAATGCCAACATCGTCGTGGCCGGTGGCGTCGAGAGCGAGAGTAACGCCGAGTACTACGTGACCGGCGCCCGCTGGGGGCTGCGCATGGGCAGCGCCGAGTTCAAGGACCGGCTGAAGGCCAGCGGGGAGATGGTGTCTTGCCCGCAGCGGTTCGGCTGCATCCCGGGCATGATGCACACGGCCGAGAACCTTATCGAGCGGTACCAGATCAGCCGCCAAGAGCAGGATGAGTTTGCCTTGTGGTCGCACCAGAACGCGGTTGCCGCCATCAACGCCGGGAAGTTCGACGAGGAGATGGTTCCGGTGGAGGTCCCGGCGGCGAGGGGGGAGCGCCAGACGATCAGCCGCGACGAGCATCCGCGTGCCGATACCAGCTTGGAGAAGCTGGCCAGGCTGCCGGCGTTGCTGGGCAAGACCGTGACCGCGGGCAACTCCAGCGGCATCAACGATGCCGCCGCCGCCTGCGTGGTCATGGAGGCCGGGGAGGCCAGGCGGCGCGGACTCGAGCCAATGGGGCGCGTCGTGGCCTGGGCGGCGGCGGGCTGTCCGCCGGACATCATGGGCATCGGTCCGGCGCCGGCAGTACGCAAGCTGCTGGCGAAAACCAAGCTGACGCTTCGGGACGTGGATCTGATCGAGCTCAACGAGGCGTTCGCGGGGCAGGCGCTGGCGGTGCTCAAAGACCTGGGCGTCACCGACCTGTCCAACGTGAACGTGAACGGGTCCGGCATCTCAATTGGCCATCCCATCGGGGCGACGGGCGCCAGGATCATGGCCACGTTGCTCCACGAGATGGGACGCCGGCAGGCGCGCTACGCCATCGAGACGATGTGCATCGGCGGCGGCATGGGCTTGGCGGCGCTGGTGGAACGGCCGCAATGACTACCCGCACCGTGACCCGCCTCGCGGTCATCGGGGCCGGGACGATGGGCGCTCAGATTGCGCTCCAGGCGGCGCTGTCCGGCCTCGAAACCTCGCTGACGGATGCCCAACCCGCGCAGTTGGACCGCGCTCGGGACACGCAGGCCCGGCTGCTGACGCGTCGCGTGGAGCGGAACCAGCTCTCGGCCGAGGCCAGGGACCAGGCCGTCGCCCGCCTGCGCCTGACGCCGGAAGTGGCCGCGGCTGTGGATCAGGCAGACTACGTGATCGAGGCCGTCTTCGAGGACCTGGACGCCAAGCGCGTCGTGTTCCAGGAGCTGGACCGGCTCTGCTCGCCAGAGGTGGTCCTGGCCAGCAACTCGTCCAGCATTGCCATCTCGGAGATTGTGACCGGCCTGCAGCATCCGGAGCGCGCGGTCAACATGCATTTCTTCCATCCCGTGCTGGTAATGAAGCTGGTCGAAGTGGTGCAAGGGCCGGACAGCAGCGCCGAGGCCGTGGCGACCGCGGTCGAGGTGGCGCGCCGCATGGGCAAGGAGCCGGTCGTGCTGACCCGCGAGATCACCGGCTTCATCGTCAACCGTGTGCTTAACGCCTTGATGCGCGAGGCCATGTGGCTGGCCGAGGAAGGCTACGCCACGCCCGAGGACATCGATAAGGCCATCAAGCTCGGCCTCAACCACCCGATGGGACCGTTTGAGCTGGCCGACTTCAGCGGTCTGGACATCACCTACAATGCCTGGCAGCACACCAAGCAGACAGCGCCCGGCCCATCGGAGCGGCCGCCCAAAATACTGGAAGAGAAGGTGCGCGCGGGCCACCTGGGACGAAAGACCGGGCGCGGCTTCTATGAGTATCCCGGTACGTGATAAGAAGACGTACGCGCCTGACGGGACTATCGTGAGTGTGAAACAGAAGTTCCCATGACGAATCGGGCCGATTTGCTGCGTTCATTGTTGCGCTTTGACCGGCCCCTGTCCGATCTGTCGGCTCCCCTGGCGCGGTTTGGCTGGGACAGTGATCGTGAACTGGCAACCATAGAGAGAGCGCACGTATTGGCTATCCTGGGTCGATACCTAAGCGGAGAAATACAGCCGCCGGACGTCGAGGATTGGGCAAATGCTATTGAGGGGCGCGAGGACATAGGCTACGAGCGCGGCCATGAGGATGGGCTGCGTGAAGTTGTCTACGAACTGGCCAATCCGTACCTTACGCGCCCATTATCGGTCCAGTCCGCCAAGGAATTGATGAGCTGTCTCAGTCTAGGGATATCCCCTGCTGCCGTGTGAACTATGGCGCGCTCCATCGCGCGCCGCTTGAGTGTGGTGACCGGAGGGAGCGCCTCATCTCGTTGCCCGACTATGCCGCCTTCGACCGCTTACTGACGGCTGAGGAGCTCGCTGTCCGGTCGCGAGTGCGCAGCTTTATCCAGCAGTCGGTCCAGCCAATAATCGCCGGCTGCTATGAGCGGGGCGAGTTCCCGAGGCAGCTCGTGCCGGAGCTGGCCCACCTTGGCCTGCTGGCGACGGAGGCGCAGACGGCGCGCCCGGCCGTTCAGCAGGGCTTGATCGCCCAGGAGCTGGAACGCGGCGATGCCGGCCTGCGCAGCTTCGTTTCTGTGCATTCCCACCTTTGCGGCACGGCCATCGCTCGGTTTGGCTCGGACGAGCAGAAAGCACAGTACCTTGATCCAATGGCGCGGGGCGACGTGATTGGCGCCTTCGCGCTGACCGAGCCGGACCACGGCTCGGATCCAGCCGCGATGGAGACAACGGCCCAGAGGGTCGACGTGGGGTATGTGCTGGAAGGCCTCAAGCGCTGGTCGACCAATGCGACGATGGCTGGGGTTGTGGTCGTGTGGGCACGCCGCGGTGATACCATCGACGGCTTCCTGGTACCGGCAACCACGCCGGGTTTCGTCGTGCGAGGGATCCACGGCAAGCTATCCTTCCGCGCCTCGGCCAGTGCTGAGATCGAGCTGCGGTCCTGCTTCCTGCCGGAGTCCGCGGTCTTGCCGCTCGCCAACGGGCTGCGTTCCGCCTTGGAATGCCTCACCGAGGCGCGTTACGGCATCATCTGGGGAGTAATCGGCGCCGCCGAGGCTTGCTTCGAGGAGGCGCTCGCCTTTGCTGGCCGGCGGCAGCAGTTCGGCCGGCCAATCGCCGGCTTCCAGCTCACGCAGCAGAAGCTGGCTGACATGTACGGGCGGCTCGTCCAGATGAAGCTGCTGGCGCTCCATCTCGGACGCCTGAAGGAGCAAGGCGCGCTCCATCATACCCATGTGTCGCTCGGCAAACGCGAGAACGTGCGAGCGGCGCAGGCGATTGCGCACACAGCGCGCAGTATCCTAGGAGCCCACGGGATCACGGACCAGGCCGTGAGCCTGCGCCACGCGGCCAACCTGGAGAGCGAAGCGACATATGAGGGTACCGATGAGATTCACGCCTTGGTCCTCGGCCGCGCGCTGACCGGGCTGGACGCATTTCGGTGATGGCGAGCTATCAGCTATCAGCCGTCAGCTATCAGCAACCTGGTGGCCTCCAGCTGCGGCAACGGTGCAGTCCGGTATCCCGTCGTGCCGTCGTGTCGCTGATAGCTGACGGCTGATAGCTGATAGCTCGTTGGAGGAAGACGATGCCTATCCATTACGATGTCGACGGCCGCGTCGCGCGCATCACCATCGACCGGCCGGAGGCGCTCAATGCGCTCGATCCGGAACACAACGACGCCCTCGGCGACGCCTTCAACCGCTTTCGGGACGACGCCGACATCTGGATCGCCATAGTGACCGGGGCTGGCGACCGCGCCTTCAGCGCCGGAGCGGACTTGAAGGCGTTGATCCCGGCTCGGGCCGCCGCCGTTCGCGCCGGCAAGGGTATCGGCACGACCTTCGCCGGGATCACGCGCGGCTTCACCACGTGGAAGCCGATCATCGCCGCCATCAACGGTTATGCGGTGGGTGGCGGCTTGGAGCTGGCGCTCTGCTGCGATCTGCGCGTGGCCGCCGAGCATGCGCGATTCGGATTGCCGGAGGTGCGCTGGGGCATCATTCCCGGCGCCGGCGGCACACAGCGGCTACCGCGGGCGATCCCCGTCGGCCGCGCCATGGAGCTGATGTTGACCGGCGAGCAGATCGACGCCGCCGAAGCGCTCCGGCTGGGACTGGTCAACCGAGTAGTGCCTCTCCCCGAACTGATGTCGTCCGCATCGCAGCTTGCCGAGACGATTCTGCAGCGCGGGCCGCTGGCGGTACGCGCGGTGAAGCGTGCTGTGCTGCAGGGCCTGGAGGGCACGTTGGAGGAAGGTCTGGACCTGGAGAGACGGCTGTCGGAGGATCTGCTCCGGACAGAGGATTCGCAGGAGGGTACGCGCGCCTTCGCCGAGAAACGCGCTCCTCGCTTCCAAGCACAGTAAGCGTCGTCTCGCATCGGCCCCGCCTGGGCGCCAATGGAGGTCATTCGGGCTATCGAGACTGCAAGCTGCGTCCGGTCCAGGACGGTGAGGCCGGTATACTCGGATGAGTTGAAGCCAAGTATGGAAGCAGCTAGAGAGATCCATGGCGCGGGTGCGACAGAGTAGGCGCGTCGTCCCAACGACGGTGTGGATGATGCCGTTGACTTGCAGGCTGAGCAGCACACGCGTCCAGTGACCTATCACGCGCTGCTTCGGATCGTGACGACGCGGGCCATCGCCTCCGGTGCGATCAAGTCGTGACGAGTCTACGACACCCAGTTAGCACGGTCAGGCACGCCGCGCAGTCCCAACCCGTGCGGGCCGCCGGAACCGCGGCGGCCGTGCAAGCGGCTCTAGTCGCCCTGCTAGCGCTGGCCCCCACGCTCCCGGTCAATGCTGGCCCCGCGCCGCGACCGGTGACAACGGTGGATGCCGGCCACCAGGCGCCCCCGTCAAGGGCCACACACATTCAGGATGCCGTCGCCTCGCCGTCTGCTTCGGCAACTGGCTCCGCGTCGTCTCGTGCCGGCACGACCACTTCCGCCTCACAGAGTAGCGCGGCGATCGGAACGTCCACGCCGACGCCTACGTCCGACACGGTCCGGGCGTTTGGCATCCCTCTGCACTTAGTCCTCGCGGCGCCCACTGGGCCGGCTGCTTCCGCCACGGCGACGAAGACGGCCACGCCATCACCAAGCCCAACGCCCACGCCTAGCCCAACGCCCACGCCGAATCCCTATGCCGGCGACACGCTGACCGACCTGAGCAAAGTCCCCAACGCGCCGTTCATCAGTTGGCCCGCCTACGTCCCGCCGCCATCGGCCACGGCGCTGCCGGGCGTCAAAGCGACCGGCGTCTTCATCTGGCCGGCACAGGGCTTCATCAGTACGCCGTTCGAACCCCAGCATCTTGCCATCGACATCGCCGGGCCGGCGGGCACAAACATTGTCGCCGCCGACTCCGGAACGGTCGTCTTCGCTGGGGTTGACTACGGTGGGCTAGGCAACGCCGTGGAAATCGATCATGGCGATGGGTATGTCACCGCCTACGGTCACAATGAGCAGGTGGCGGTCAAGGTGGGTGACGTTGTTCGCCAGGGGCAGGTCATTGCTCTCCGCGGCTCAACGGGGCATAGTACGGGGCCGCACGTTCACTTCGCGATTCACAAGGATGGCAAGCCGGTAGACCCGTTGAGTCTACTGGTCAACAGTGCGCCGCCGGCGCCGCCGCCGGTGCAGTTGCCATCGCTGGCCGGGCTGACGGAGTCGAAGGTGCTAGCGGTACTGATGGGCTACCCCATCCACCTGATCATCGATCCCGCGAAAGCCTCGACGACGGTACCGGTCGGGGCACTCGATGATCAGCAGCCGGCCGCGGCGACTCCAGTCGATGCCAACGCCACCGTACACCTGGCGTTCAGCGCGGGAACACCCACGCCAACGGTGTCACCTACACCAACGGCGACTCCAGGAGGTACCGTTACTGCCGTCGCCACACCAAGTGGTGGCGCGGCGACACCGCTACCCGGTCCGTCGGCGGCCCCGAGCCCCGTGTCGCCGACTCCGTCCGTGACGCCAGGCGCTCCGGCCACACCAACGCCCGCGAACCAGCTGGTCATCGAGCCGCATGGTACGTCGGCGACCGCGGTACCGCCGACGCCCCTCGCCTCCCCCGGCGCCGCCGCCACTATGGCCCCGGCGACCGCGACGGCGACGGCGACGACGACCACGGCAGTGCCAACGGCGACTCCAACGTCAAGGCCGTCGGCGTCGCCCGGTCCGGCGGCAACCGTCAGGCATTAGCGACGATTCTGGGGTCCTCCAGAATCGTCGCTATCTGCCCGTATACAGCCGTGTCAGAGCCTCGCGCCCGGCTTGCGAGGCGGGGGCGGCCACTTCGGCTGCCGCGGCGACGGCTCGTTCGACTAGTCCCATGACAAACGGCACGCTGGACGGGGCGCGATCGTCCATACCAAGTACGACGGCGGCGGCCAGCGCTCCGGTAGCCTGCACGGACCGATTGGTGCGAGCAAAGATGAGGGCGACCTCCTCGAGTCTGCGCTTGCAACGCTGGCGCAAGTCGGCGGTAAAGACCGCGTCCGCGGCGCGAGCAATGATCTGCCGCTCCCGATCGGCTTGGGCAGCCTCGCTGACGACCAGTGTCGAGCTGCGAGCCTGGAGGAGTTCCACTCCGTAGGACGTGAGCGGCTCGATCGGCACGGTCCACCACTCGATCTCTGGCTCGGTGAGCAAGGTGTCGCTACTGGTCAGCGCCGACGCCGATGGAGCGTCGGCGTCGACGCCCACCTCATCATAGATGAGGTGAGGTGAGATACCGGCTTTCACCCCTCCGGCGACTTCCTGCCACGCCGTGTAGTCCTCCGGCTGCTCCACGCCACGGGTTGAGGTGACTTGCGCAGCCTCGGCGAGCAGCCATTGGGCGTAGTCGAACGGTATCTCCACCGGCGCGTTCGCTTCCTCCGTCCGCCGATACTCGTCCCACTCCTTCTCCAACTGCCGGTGGGTCCGGCTCACCGCCTGGAAGATGAGCAGACCCTCTTGTTCGCTGATGACGCTCACGGCCATCGTCGCTCCGACCGGCAATGTGGCCTGTGCCAACATCACGAAACGCTGCCCACCTTCGTCGTATGGTCCCGCGAGCGCTCGCGCCCAGGCGATGCCGGGTGTCACGGGACGAAAAACGGCGACCCCCGATGGGACCGGGCGGGCGCCGGCGCCGATGCCAACGCCGGCGAGCTGGTGCAGGCCGCGCCGCGCCGCCTTTATCACGTCCTTGTCGACCGCGCTACTAGCGATGCGCAGCAACACCGGCGCCGCGTCCGCGGAGCGAGACGCCACCAGGCCCTGGATGACGACCGATCCTACATCAGGCAATGAACCGAGCATTGCCAGCACGTCGCTGAATCCGGCTTGACCATCGTCGATCATCTGGGCAACGGCGGCCGGTAGTGCGCGCCGATCATCCCCGATCTGTTGAAGCCACTCCTCCGCCTCCGCGGTCGCCGGTAGGCCGCGTAGCCGTTCGACGAGCTGCTGGACATCCTCCGCCGGGACATCCAACGCTATTGCGCGATCTCGCATCCGATGCCGTGGCCTGGCCATACCAGATGCCTCCTCAGCGTTCCGGCGGTCGAACGATCCGGAGACCATTCACACGCGGCGGCTAGTCGCCATCCGTGCCCGACAACGCCGGCTCTCGACGTGCGCGTGGCGTAGCCCATTCGGCGGATCGAGCAGCGGCTTCGCCGGGCAGCCGCGGCCTGCGGAACGGATGGATGAGCCAGAATCCGAAGCGGCCGAGGCGCTGCGTGATGTTCTCGGTGGTGACGTACATGACCGGAACCAGCAACAACGTCAGCAGTAGGGAAGATAGCAAGCCGCCGACCAGCACGACGCCCATTGAGGCGCGCATCTCCGAGCCTTGTCCGATCTTTAGGGCCAGCGGCAGCATGGCGAGTGTCATCGCGGACGTGGTCATGAGGATCGGGCGGAGTCGCGTCTGACCGGCGAGCTGGATAGCCTCGAACCGTGCCATGCCGCGTGATCGCAGCGTGTTGGTATAGTCCACCAGCAAGATGGCATTCTTTGCCACCAGCCCCATGAGCATGATCAGGCCGATCATGGAGAAGATGTTCAGCGTATCGCCCGTGATTGCGAGGGCCGCGAAGGCGCCGACCACCGCCATCGGCAAGCTAAACATGATCACAAACGGCGTGAAGAACGACTCGTAGAGCGCCACCATGAGCATGTACATCAGCACGACCGATAATATGAGGGCCTGGATCAGCGAAGTGAAAGCGTCATTCTGGTCGGACACGCTGCCCGCTTCCACAAACTTGTAGCCCGGGGGAAGCGTTATCTTGTTCAAGCGCGCCTTAATGTCCGCGCTAACGTCGCCGAGACTACGGTTCGTGAGATCAGCGCCCACCGTGATCTGCTGGAGGCGGTCATAGCGATTGATCTGTGATGGCCCGGTGGTAGAAACCAAATGGGCGACTTGACCCACGGTCACTTGCGCCCCGCCCGGGGCGGTCATAGCCAATGGCAGCACCGACGCCGGATTCGCCCGCTCCCCCGGCGTTCCAATAACTCGGACGTCAACCTGTGATTTTGATTGCGGGCGAAACTCAGTCGCGACGACGCCCTGTAACGCCGCTTGCACGGTCGAAACGACATCGCTCGTGGTCAGTCCGAGGTCGGCAAGTCGCGCCTGATTCACCTGGACCTGGACCTCGGGCAGGTCGCTGGTCCCGCTATTCTGTACGTTGGCCGTGCCGGGCACGGCCGCGATGATGTTGGCAACCTGGTCGCCGAGCTTGGCCAGCTCGTTCACGTCCGGTCCCTCGATGCGGTAGGAAATGGGCTGCGACGAGCCGGATGCGAAGTTGTTCACGACGGCACGAACGCGAATGCCCGGGATGCGATCGGCCTGAACCTGGATAGCCGCCGCGACCTCGGCGTCGGTGCGGGTCCGCTGCGCCTTCGGCTTCAGTTGAACGTAGATCACGCCGAAGCGGCTCTCACCCCCACCGCCCGATCCGCCGGTACCGGCGAGCGACAGCGTTTGAGCCGTTTCCGTCTGTTGTCCAGCCATCTGCTCCAGGCGGCTCAACATCTGGTTGGTCGCATCCAACGAGGTGCCGACCGGCATCTCCAGATTGACAGTGAAGAGGCCCTGGTCAGAGTTCGGCACGAACTCGCTGCCAATCACGTGGAGCGGGATCAGGGCCACGGCCAGTACCAACAGCGCGATGGCGGTACCAAGAACCAGGAGCCGGCGCCGTAGGCGGGTAACCGCCCAGGACACCAGATAGCCGTAGCGAGTGGAGAGAGCCAGCAACATGCCGTCCCAACGATGGCCGAAGCGCTGCCACGGGGTAACCGGCGCGTCACGCCCTGACTTAAGCCAGCGAGACGCCAACATCGGCGTCAAGGTAAACGAAATCAGCAGCGAGAAGATGGTTGCCGCGGTGATGGTTAGCCCGAACTGGCGGAAGAAGGCGCCAATTTGGCCCGACATGTAGGCGACCGGCGTGTAGACGACCACATCGACCAACGTGATGGCGATGGCGGCCAGGCCAATCTCGGAGCGCCCATTGAGCGCGGCCGCTCTCGGCTCCTCCCCTTGATGTAAGTGACGATGGATGTTCTCCAAGACGACAATCGAGTCGTCGACCAAAATGCCGATGAGCAGCGCCAGGGCCATCAGCGACAGGAGGTTCAGCGTGAAGCCCAGCGCATACATGACGGCATAGGTGGATATGAGCGATGTCGGGATGGCGAGCAGCACGATGAGTGTGCTGCGGAAGTTGTGTAAGAAGAACAGGAGCACGGCGCCGGTTATCAGGACGGCAGCGATAAGGTTCTGGTTGACGTCGTTCAAGGACGCCTTGGTGGTGGCTGAGCTGTCGAAGATTGTTCCAAGCTGGACGCCCTGTGGCAGATCCGTCCGCAGGCTGTCCAACGTGGCCCGGATGTTGCCGGCCACCGACACCGAGTTCGCCGTACTTTGTTTGTACACGGCAAGCGCGACGGCTGCGTTGCCGTTGGCGCGCGTCAGCACGGTTTGCGTCTTGAATGTGTCGACAACTTGCGCCACGTCACCGACGCGAACCGGCGTGTCCGTGCCGGGCGTCACGATTAAATTCGCCAACTCTGCCGGGGTCTGTACCTCACCCACGACCCGGATGTCGAAGCGGCGCGTCCCGGCGTCGACGGAGCCGGTGGGCTGGGTCAGATTGCCACGCTGGAGGGCCTGCACGACCTGGGAGATTGTGACATGGTATGCACGAAGCTGGGACATGTCGACTTGAACGTCGATCTCCCGCTGTAGGCCGCCGAACTGACCAACCGAAGCGACGCCGTCTAGCCCTTCTAGCCGGGGCTTGATCGTCTGATCGGCCAGGTCGAACAACTGCCCGGCCGGTCGCGTGCCGGAGACAGTGACGAGGAGGATCGGCTGTTGGGTAAAGTCGAACTTACTGACGGAAGGGGCCAGGGCTTCCGAAGGAAGACTGCCGCGGATGCCGGAGACAGCCCGTTCGACGTTGATGGCATCGACATCTGCGTCGGTGCCGTCGGCGAACTGCACGACGACGTCGCTTTCACCCTCCACCGAAACGGAGCTGACGTGCAACACGTTGGGAATACCAGCGACGGCATCTTCCACCGGCTTGGTGACGAGTGTCTCGACGTCTGTCGGGCTAGCGCCGGGATACGGGATGCTCACCGAAGTGGTCGGAAAGGCGACGGTGGGCAGGAGGTCCACCCCGAGCCGGCTGTGCGCGATCAAGCCCATCAAGATAAGTGCCAGGATCGCCATGCTGATGGCGAGTGGGCGCGTGATTGCCGTGGCAGTAAGCTTCAATGCTGCCTCCGTGCTCGTGTCCAGGTGCGTGCCGCGGTCACAGTGGGGCACCGTCCCTGTATGCTACCGCCTTTAGCAGGCTCTGGGGAGATGCTCGACGTTGCAAACGGCCACTGAGTAGCTTGTCGCTACCACAGTCGCGAGTGACGAGCCGGCACGACGACCCCGTCAATAGCAACGTGCCACCAATTCGCCCAATGCTCCGCTATGGCAGATGCGCGATGAGCACCTCGACATCTTGTCCGTCCGGCATTATCGCACATTCCGCCAGCGAGGCGGGGAGCAGGATGGATCCGCCTTCCCGCACCGGCTCAGCCGGCCAGGAGCCTCCGAGGGCGTGCAAATGAAAGCTGCCCTTGGTGCAGGTCAGGCCGGCGAACGACCGGCCATCTTGCCGGTAGGTCCACGGATCGCTGAGTGCGGCCCGCTCCAGCACAAAATACGGACAGCGGACCAGCTCCCACCGCCGCACGCCGCTGTCTTGGGTCAGTTCGCGCGGACGCTGACGACCGTTCGCGCCTGGCGATCGCAGGGCCACAGCGACGGCCTTGTCCAGATGTAGCTCGCGCATTTGTCCATCGGGACCGCGCCGGTTCCAGTCGTACAACCGGTAGGTGGTCTTGCTCGTCTGCTGGATCTCGTACAGCACGATGCCGGCGCCAATGGCGTGGATCGTACCGGCGGGGACCAGAACGACGTCACCCGGCCGGACGGCCAGGTAGCTAAGGTCGCGCTCGATACTTCCGCTCGCCGCACGCTCACGCAGCTCGTCGTGACTCATCTCATGAGCCAGTCCGTAGACCAGCTTGGCGTCCGGCGCTGCGTCCAGAATGTACCAGGCCTCGGTCTTGCCGAACGGCTCGTGCTCCAGCGCCTGGGCCTGCTTGTCGTTGGGATGGACCTGAATAGACAACTGCTCGGTCGCATCGATGAGCTTGATGAGGAGCGGGAAGCGGGCACTGGCCTCACCATGGAGGTCGGTCCCCAGGAGCGCCGGACCAAGCTCGGTGGTCAGGTCGCTCAATATTCGGCCGGTCCACGCGCCGTTCTGCACGACGTCGCCCTCCCAGATTTCCCAGCTCTCACCGAGACTTTCGGAGCTCGTCCCTCCTTTGCCGTAGCGCGTTGCCAGCTTGCGTCCACCCCAGATCGGACGGGACAAGTAGGGATCCAGTCGTAACGGATAGGGAGTTATGGGCACTTCTGCATCCTCTCGCGAAATAGGTGGACCCAGTGTAACCAGGGCCCGGTGGCGTCGCTGCAAGCAGCCACTAGATCGGATGTCCGGTCGCCACTCGCCACACCACGAAGGCGACGACGAGCAGCCACAATACGACTATCGCCGCGATGTGCCATGGGCGTGGACTGCGCAGTCCTTCCACCATCTCCTTCCTCCAGGTCGGGCGAACGGACCTGAGCAGCTCGCCGTCAAACTCGCCGCTGTAGACGCTGTTAAGCGCCGATGCGTCGGTCACCGGAGTCAGGCGCCATTCTTGACCGTCCAGCAAATAGGTCGCCTGTAGCACGGGTCCGCGAAGCGGACTCCCGTGCCGCCCCGCCGCGACCGCCCGATCCCAGCGAATCAGCACCAGATAGCTTCGTCGTGTGCCCCTAGCGAGCAGCGTGAGTCGGCAGGCGCCGAACGATTGCTCGAGGAACGCGCGCTCAGTTGGAGTAAACGTCCCAACGAACTCTGGCGTGGCCATAGAATCCCAGCTGGACCTCCTCAACACGTCGCATGATGGCATGCGCTATGCATCGTCGAGGCAGGCACGAGCAGCAGTCGGCGTCCGTGGTCAGGTGTTACCATTGAACAAGGCGTCGGCGCGTCGGTAATGAGAGGCCCTATGGGCGAAACATCGCTCCTGGTTGTGGGCATCAGCCACCGACTCGCCGCGGTGACGCTCCGCGAGCGTGTGGCCTTCTCCAGGGCGGAGCTTGCGGAAAGTCTTCGCGCGTTGCGCCGCCAGTCCGGCGTTCGAGAGTGTGTGATCCTCTCCACCTGCAACCGCACGGAATGCTATGCCGTCGTCGAAGACACCGGGACCGCCAATGAAGGGTACTCCGTCGTTGCCGGGTTCCTCGCGGATCGGGCGGGCATGGCAGTGGAAGACCTTCAGCCACATATCTACTATCTGACGGACCTTACGGTCGCCGGGCACCTGTTCAAGGTGGCGAGTGGCCTCGATTCGCTCGTCGTAGGCGAGGTCGAGATTCTCGGCCAGGTGAAGGACGCGTTGCGTTCCGCGGAGCGTGCTCAGTCAGCCTCCAAGTGGCTCTACACCCTGTTCCGGCGGGCCATCGAGACGGGAAAGCGCGCGCGCGCGGAGACGGCCATCAGCGCCGGCGCGGCCTCGGTCAGTTGGGCGGCGGTGGAGTTGGCGCGCCAGCGACTGCCAAGCCTGGCGAGCGCCCAGGTATTGCTGATCGGAGCGGGAGCGACCGCGGAATCCGTGGCGCGGGCGCTGGCGGCCCAGGGGGTCGAGGGCATCATGGTTGCCAACCGCACCCGCGAACGGGCCGAAGCGTTGGCGGCGACCTATAACGGGATCGCCGTCCCATTTGCGCAGATGCTGTCGTATCTCGTTGCCGCCGACGTGGTGATCTGCTCGACTGATGCGCCGCACGCCATCCTGTCCGTCGCGTCGGTGCAGTCGACGTTGCCGGCGCGGCACGGCCGGGCGCTCTGTCTGATCGATGTGGCCGTGCCCCGAGATGTTGATCCGGGGGTCGCAACCCTGCCGGGCGTCGAGTTATACGACATGGATAGCCTGGCGCTACGCGTCGATCACGGCGTGCGGATGCGCGAGGCGGAGGTTGCCAAGGTGGATCAAATCGTTGCGGACGAGGTGGAGCGATTCGCCGCTTGGCAGTCCACGCAGCGGGTGACCTCTACCATCGCCACGCTCAAGCAGCGCGCGGAAACGGTGCGACAGGAGGAGTTGCAACGAATTCACGCTCGCCTAGCCGATCTCACCGCGGAGGAGCGAGAGGCGATCGAAGCCGCGACTCGCGCCATCATCAACAAGATGCTGCACCATCCCATCGCGCTGCTGCGGGAGACGGCGCTCCATGGCGAGGAAGTTCAATACGTCCACGCTCTGGAGGAGTTGTTTGACTTGAGCGGCAGTCCACCTCGGTAGGCCGTTAGTCCTGGATCGGAACGAGGCGCCGGCCGTCCACGTCGACGAGGCCGCGCTCGGTGAGCCTGAACCCTCCCAATTCGGTATTGGCGAGGTCGGCGAGCGTCAAGAAGGGATGACGGAACAGGCATCCCAATTCCCAGGCCGCCCGTTCCACCTCCTTCACCGCCGCCACAACTTCGTTCGCCGACAGCGGACTGAGCAGACCGGCCACGGGGAGGTTGAGCGCGGCGCGCACTTCCTCGCCACAGGCAACGGCAATGCCACCTCCGCCGGTAGTCACTCGCTCCACCGCGGCCCGCATGGAAACGTCGTCAACTCCGACCACGATCAGGTTCTGGCCGGCGCCGGCGAAGGAGCAGCAGAGAGCGCCCGCACGGAGACCGAATCCGCGCACGAGGCCTACCCCAACGGCGCCGGTCGCGGAATGTCGCTCGACGACGGCAATCTTGCATAGGTCGCGTCCGGTGTCGGCGCCAAGTTCTGTGGCGGCGTGCGGACGATCTTCTTCGTCCAATGTGGTCTGGCCGGCCTGGTCCAGCGCGACGACGCGACATCGACCACGATGGCCGTGCACGACGAAACTGTCGGGCGTGAGTGGCGCGACCTGCACAGACCCCCGTCCGTATTTGATCTCAAGGCGAGCGGGCCGGCTGAGCGGCGCGCCCTGTCGCGCCACCGGCCGACCGGCCTTGAGCACCAGATTCGCGCGAAAGTCGCGCAGGTCCTCCACCACGACCACGTCGGCCTGGTAGCCGGGCTGCAGCGCTCCCGCGCGAGAAAGCCCGAACAGCGTTGCCGGACGTTGCGTCACCATTCTGATCGCTTCGCCGACGTCGATTCCCGCGCGTACTGCGCGTCGCAGCGCTTCGTCAAGGTGCCCTTCTTCGACGAGGTCGTCGGCCGTCCGGGGACCCGACACAAGGCAGCAACGCTCCAGTCGGGTCGTGCGGCTAAGCCACCTCAAGTCGGTTGTGTAGGAGGCCACGGAGCTTTCCTCGGCCAGCAGCCACAGGCCATGGCGCAGTTTGTCGAGCGCCTCTTCGGGAGATAGCCAGCGGCGGTCGGCGGTCACGCCGAGCGCCGCCAGCGCGGCGACCTGACCAGTGTCGGCGCCGGGCGATGACATGAGCGCCGGCAGCGGGCCAACCGCCGCGCCAATGTCAAGGATGTTGCCGGCGGTAGCTAAAAGTGCGTTGCCGGTCAGCCAGCCCGCGACGCCAACCAGGTTTGGCAGCGACAGCATGGTTGGGTCGATCCGGCTAAAGCGACCGGGCATGGTGTCCCACTCGTCGCCGGCCCAGAGCGGCAAGGCCATGCACATATGGATGGGGGCGCCGCGGCTTTCATCGGCCAGTGCCGACAGGCCCCGGAGACCCGTGACCGCGGCGATGCCGCGAAAGTCGAAGACGGCGGCAGTGGTCCCGTGGGCGGACACCACGCGTGCATACTCCTGCAAGGAGAGCATGGACGCCTCCAGCGACGCGTAGGCATCGATAAAGCCGGGCAAGAGCACTCGCCCCCGCACGTCGAGTGTCTGCAAGCCGTGATACGTGCCGACGCCGGCAATCGTGTCGCCATACACGGCGAGATCGGCGTCAAGCAACTCGCCGGTAACGACATTAAATACGCGGCCATTTGTCAGCACGAGGTCCGCCGGCTGCCGGCCTTGCGCCACCTCTGCGAGCCGCGCACGCGAATTCACCGCCTTCAACCTACCTGAAGCGTGTCCGCAACTAGGGCGATCCACACGCTGCCTGGGGCGAACGTTGCCACAGCTCCACCGCCGAATTCATATCGTGTTACTTGGTCGCTGCGCTGGCGTGTCCACGTCAGGTCGATGCGGCGCCCATCTCGGAACAGCAGCGCGCGACCGGAGCCGACCAGACCAAACTTGAGCGAGCGCGACCCCTCAACATCTTCGATGATATCGGTCACGGTCTGAACCGCGAAGTGAACCACCACGTTGGCCGCCACGATTTGGTGACCCGTATTGGCGTCGACTTGCGCAACGCCATTCACGAAGCGGCGATAGCCGCCAGCCTGCGCGTCCCAGGCGTAGAGCACATTCGACGGCTCGCCGTACGGGATCACGACGCGTTCGCCTGGAGACCCGGCCTGCCCGGCCGGCAACGGTCCGGTAGGAAACGCCCGAGGGTCGTCTGCTGTGCGTGGCATGCGCTTCGATTGGGCGAATGACCGCACTCGGCTCAAGGATGAGTACAGGTTGTAGGGAGCGATTCGGTTGCTCGTTCGCCAGCCGAAGCTATAGTTCGCCGGGACGTCGAGGTCCAGTCCGACGATGCCGCCGTCTTGCAGCATCTTTTCCACCGGCGTGCTGGCGCCGACGTGGACGAGCAGACCGTTCCATTGCGGCACAAGCTCCAGATCGACAAGGCGCGCGCTCCGGAGGTTGCCGATCGTCTCCAGCGTCTGTTGGACGACCAGCGCAGTGAGTCGCGTGATCGTGCCCTCAGCTGGGGTTTCATACACAACATAGGCACTGGACAGGCCGTTCTGTGGCCAGGCATCGGGGGCGTTGTCAATCTGGAAGAGCAGTGGCCGCAGGTGGAAGTCCCAACCGCTCGACGGGAACGAGGCGTTGATTGCCTGCGCCGTAGCGGCGGCATTTGGCGTCGTCGTCGGCGCGACCGTGGCCGTCGGAGGCGGCGTCGGCGTGCGAGTCGCTGGCGCGACCGTCGAGGTGGGGCTGGCAGCGGCGGTGGTTGGAGTTGCGGCAATGGCCGTCGGCGCGACGGAAGCTGCCGGCTCCGGTGTCGCCGCGACGGTCGCTTCCGTCGTCGCAATAACCAATGCGGACGGCTGGCGCGAGCAACCGTCAAGGATTCCCACGAAGGGCGCCGACAGCAGGGCCATCAGGACCGCACGGCGGCTGGCTTGCGCCGATCTGAACGAATGGTGCGGCATGTGACGCGCCCCCCACGAATGCAACGGACACGATCGCCAGAACCGGGTGGGCCACAAGGTCACGCGCACTGGAAATCGCGGTACCGTATCATGCGGCGACAACTATGGCGGTACGGGAGGCCCCTCTGTCTGAGCGCACGCAGTACGGGAGCGCGCGGCTGCCGGCGCCGATGGACTTCGCGCGTGGCCTGACGCAAGCGGACGATGCCACGACTCCACCGCACGGCTCCATCCCCCTGTTAACTGCTGTGCCATCGAGGACCCAGGGGCGACGGCGACTAGCGCTCGGAATCGTCGTCGGCGTTGCCTGCCTTGCGGCGGCTGTTCATGGCGTTCAGCCAGCGCGTCTGTGGGACGTGCTCCGGCGGGTCGATCTGCTGTGGTTCGTCGCCGCGGTAGTCGCCGTTGGCCCGGCGTTCGCCGCCATGTCGGTGCGCTGGTCGATCCTGCTCCGCCCGTCTGGCCGCGTCACTCCAATCCGTGCGGGGCGGCTGCTCGCTATCAGCTATCTGATCAATGCCGTCGTGCCGGCGCGGGGCGGTGATCTGGCTCGCTGCTTCTTGGTAGGCCGGCCGGCCGGACCCGCGCTCGCCACGGCGCTCGCCACGGTGCTGATCGAGAAGGCGCTCGACGGGGCCGCGGTTGTCCTGCTGCTTCTTTTCGTCACCGCGGCTGGAATCGGCGGTCCCTGGCTACAGCGCGGCGTCTACGTTGCCGGGTTCATATTTCTCGTGATCCTGTTCGGCGCGACGCTGGCTGGACATGGCAGTCAACGGCTCGCCACGGTCCTGTCCTGGTTCTTCCGGCCCTGGCCTCGTCTGATGGAACGAATCGTTCGGCTGGCAGAGCAAGTCGCGCTCGGCGCCGCCGCACTGACAAGCGCGGCCAGTCTGCTCTCCATTGTCGGATTGACCGCGGTCGTTTGGGCAGCCACGCTCGTCACTACCTATTGTTTGACCGCCGCCTTCGGGATCGCAGCGCCGACATTGCTGCCGGCCGCGGCGCTCGGCATCGCCACGCTGGGACTGGCGGTACCGGCAACGCCCGGCGGCGTCGGAGCCTACCAGCTCCTCGTCGTAGCCGTGCTCTCCACCTCCGGCATAGCGAGAGAGTCGGCCCTAGCGTTTGGGCTGGCGCTCCAGCTCTGCCAGGTGGTCCCGCTCATCGCAATAGGCGCCATCGCCATTGCGGGGCGGGGGCGCCGGGGCGATGAGGCGAGGGGGCGATGAGGCGAACTGATGAGGTGCGAACGGACGGCTCGACGGTCTTGCCCCTTCCCTCGTCATGTCCCTCTAAATTGGCCCACACTCCCCGTCACCGCCTCGCCTCATCGCCCCGGCGCCTCATCGCCCCGGCGCCTCATCGCCCCCGCCTCGTCCAGCCCCAGGCTCGCAGGAATAGCTCTACATAACGGCGCCAGAAGGCGGCGTTATAGAGGAGCTTGGAGTTCCCGTGTTGGCGAAGGCGCAGCATGATGGGCTCCTCGGCCAAGACCTGGCCGGCGACGTGAGCTTTCACGACAGCCTCCAGTTGGATGCCGTAGCCCGGCTCATGCAAGTCCAGGTGCGCCAGGGAGGCCGCCCGAAAGGCGCGATAGCCGGACGTCATGTCGCGAATGGGAATCCCAAGGAGACGGCGAGCCACGCCGTTGCCGGCCCTGCTTATGAGCGCGCGCCAAGCGGGAACGCCTTCCATAGCACCGAAGGCCACAAATCGCGAGCCGACAACAAGATCCGCCCCTTCCTCCAGCCGGCGGCAAAGGCGCGGGAGGTCCTCGGGAT
>CALBSQ010000192.1 GCA_937967325.1 uncultured Chloroflexota bacterium | reverse complement strand
CCCGGCTCCGCGGCGCCCCCTGGCCGTGCGGCGTCCGTAGGGGCGGCTCCCCGTGGCCGCCCTGGTCCCCCCGCCTCCGGCGAAACCCCCTCTGGCCGCCCTGTCGCCGAAGGCGACGCCACCCCTGGCCGCCCTGGTCCCGACGAGGATCCCCGTGGCCACCCTGGTCCTCCCGCACTCGACGGCGACGCCTCGCCTCGCCGCCCTCACGCCGTGAGCGATCAAGCCGAGGCGCTGCGGCAGGTCGTGGACACGGTGGGGCAGATAGGCAAGCCGGGCGAGCAGGTCCGCAACGTCATCTCCGTAGGCATGCTCACCGAAGGTTGGGACGCCAAGACCGTCACGCACATCATGGGGCTGCGCGCCTTCACCAGCCAGTTGCTCTGCGAGCAGGTCGTCGGCCGCGGCCTGCGCCGCACCTCCTACGAGGTCGACGCCGAGACCGGCCTGTTCGAGCCGGAGTATGTCAACATCTTCGGCGTCCCCTTCACCTTCCTCCCTCACGAAGGCGGCGATGGGCCGCCACCGCCGCCGCCCTCACCCAAGACGCGCGTCGAGGCGGACCCTGCCAAGGCGGCCTACGCCATCACCTGGCCCAACCTGCTGCGCATCGACCACGAGTACCGGCCGCGGCTCAGCCTTGACCTGGAGCGTCTTTCGCCCCTCCAGCTCAACGCCGCCGACGTGGCCATGCTGGCCGAGCTGGCGCCGGTCGTGGCCGGCAAGCCGGACGTCACCCGCATCGCCGAGATCGACCTACTCAAGCTCGGCCGCGGCTTCCGCACCCAGAAGATCATCTTCGAGACGGCCCGCGACGTCTTCGACCAGATACAGCCCTCCTGGAGAGGCAACCGCGAGCAATTGCTGGCCCAGTTGGTGGCGCTGGTCGAGCGCGTCGTCGCCAGCGATCGCCTGCAGATCCAGCCCGCGCTCTTCGCGCAGGACCCCTTACGCCGCCGCGTCGTGATCACCATGAACCTGAGCAAGCTGGTCCAGCACATCTGGGAAGCGATCCGCTTCGAGAACGCCGAGGTGCTCACCCCGGTGTTCGACACCGAGCACCCCATGCGCTCCACCGTCGACGTGCGCGCCTGGTACACCAGCAAACCCTGCGCCGCCACGCTGCGCTCGCACATTAACGTCTGCACCTACGACAGCACCTGGGAAGCCGGCGAGGCCTACGAGTTGGAGCGCAGCCCGCGCGTCGCCGCCTGGGTCAAGAACGATCACCTCGGCTTCGAGGTCCTCTACACCTACAAAGGCGTCATCCACAAGTACCTGCCCGATTTCCTCATCCGCCTGGCCGACGGCAGCATGCTGGTCCTGGAGGTGAAAGGGCAGGACGACGAGGAGCAGCGCGCCAAGCGCCGCTTCCTGGCCGAGTGGGTGGCCGCTGTCAACGCCCACGGCGGCTTTGGTCAGTGGCGCTGGGCCGTCTCCCGCCAGCGCAAGGACGTGCTGGACATCCTGGCCGCCCACGCCGGCATCGCTAATCCAGAGTCGCCGTGGCAAGACATCGCGTAGGGGCCAACCGGCCATCCAATGCGCTGGACGGTATCATCGTCGTGTACCCGAAAATCTCTTGTACACATGGAGTCACCGAGGAGGACCCATGGCTACCGTGACCGAATCCACCACCACCATCACCGTCCGCGTGCCCGAGCGCATGCGCGCGCAATTCGACGAGCTCGCCAAGACCACCGGCCGTACCCGGCAATACCTGGCCTTGGAGGCGCTGCGTCGCTACATTGAGGTCGAGTCCTGGCAAATCGCCAAGATCCTGGAGGGCATCCGCGCCGCCGACGCCAGCGACTTCGCCACGGAGGAGGAGGTGGCGAGGGTTTTCAACAAATACCGGTCCGAGCGCGCGCGCTGATGCCGGTCCACTGGACCGAGCCGGCGCTCAGGGCCGTGGAGGAGCTCCAAGACCGCATCGCCCAAGACAGCCCCGTGGCGGCCGACCGAGTGGCCGCTCGCATCAGGGAGGCGATCAACGGACTCGCTTCCTTCCCCTTGAAGGGACGTCCGGGCCGCGTGTCCGGTACGTACGAGCTCGTCATCCCCCGCACCTCCTACACCGCGGCCTACCGCCTGCGCGCGGGGATCGTCGAAGTCATCGCCGTGATCCACCAGGCGCAGCAATGGCCGGAGCACCTCGACTAGCCCTTTCCTGGTCGAGAGCTCACCAATCAGGCGGAGCAGCGCGCCAGGCACGACGAGAATGTTGCCCGCGACGCTGGCGTTTACCGCGTTCGGGCTGGCGTGCGCGGCGCGCTTTGCGGGGCGGGCTGACGCGGAGCCGGGCGCTACAGCATCCACCGACGAACGCGCGCACCCATCCGGGAATACCTCTCTTCGGCGTAGCGGAGGACGCGCTCCGTGGAGCGCCCCCGCCCACGACGCGGTCGCCATGCGATCGGCACAGCGATCCGTCCGCCTACCGCCTAGTCTACGCCAGGTGGACGGCGATGCCAAGGGTGATAGCACTCCCGTGTACGCCACTGCGTGCGGCGTGGCCCCCCGTCCCCTACTTCGCCTGCGGCGCTGCCGGCCCCTGCCACGGCAACGGCGGCGGCGTCTTCAGCCCGTGCAGATACCCCAGCACGCCCACCGCGAAGGCGGCCAGCAGCGCCCGCCAATCGAGCTGTGACGCCGCTATCGGATGCAACACCGCCGCCTGCTCGATGCCGTCAATGCCCGCCGCGAGCAAGCCCCAGAACGCCGTCCACAGCCAGACCTTCAATTGCGGGTTCACGATATCTCCTCTCTTTCGACGACTACAGCTCAACCTGATAGGGCAGCCACTGCCCATCCGAACCCAGATACACGCCCACTACGCGATTGGTCAGGCGCACCGTGTGCGCCGGTCGGGATTCGCCCCAGATGGCGTCCGCCTCGTCTTGCACGACCGGCCCAGGCTTGACCAGGTCGGACAAGGCGTTGCCATTGGTGACGAGCTGCTTCCAGAAGGCATAGAGCGGGAACAGGCAGGCGGCCCAGATCGCGTGTGTCTTGTCCACCTGCGCGCCCCGCTGGAAGTAGTAGCTGCTCGCCTCGGCGTCGAGCGGATCGACCGGCGGCGGCGGAGGGTTGACGGCCTGTTGCAAGGTCTGGAGCGGGAACGCCGGACCCGGGCAGACACGACCGATGTCGATCTGGTCGTGCAGGATGAGGCTGAGCTTGCCCCTCCGCCGCACGATGTCCTTGACGAGCGCGACGCTCGCCGCGAGCTGGGCATCGGTAATCGGGCTGGCGTTCGTCGCATCGCGGACGTGCTCCACACCAATTGACCAAAGGTTGGGGTTCGTCCCTCTCACATACCGGCTGTTCGGCGTGACCACGCCCGCGTGCCAGGCGCTGTCCGCCTCGGCCACGCACTGGGTCACGCTCCCGTCGGTGTCAACCACGTAGTGTGCGGACACCTGGCTTGCCGCATTGGCAAACCACTGCACCGCGCCGCCGCCGGCCGTCCCGTGCAGCACGATCGCGCGGATTGCCTCCCCCGAGCGACCGCTCCAGAAGTTCGGCGACGGCGCCCACGCAGCCTTGCTGTAGTCCGGCATCGACGGTCCTTTCTTGCTGCCCCGGAGAGCCGCCTTCGATCCCATACACGCGCAGCACCCGAACCGCGACGTCCACCGACCGCGCCTGCGGGAGCGGCCAGGTGTCTTTCAAGCTCTTGATCCCACCCCACGGCGCGCTTCTCACGGCTCCCTCTACCGACCCACGGTCCGCGCCGTCGGAGACGTGCAGCCAGAGCTTGCTTCCCATCGCGTTTTCTCCCCTTGCCTCCACGCTTGGGCCGTTTGTCAGGCGGCAGGCCATTCCGAGCCGGCCGGGTAGGGGCGGGTCGCTGTGCCCGCCCTGGTAACACCACCTGTTGCATTCCCTTTCGGCATGCAAACGCCGCGGCAGCGAGCGATAGATGGCGGTCGCCGGTACGGCAACCAGGGCGGGCACAGCGACCCGCCCCTACCCGGCCGGCTCCCACGGCCCGTTCGCTTCCTCAGGCCTGGT
>CALBSQ010000191.1 GCA_937967325.1 uncultured Chloroflexota bacterium | reverse complement strand
CCAGCGCCTGCCGCGACATGGGCGTGAGCATGATGCGCACGGCCTACTCGCCCATTTTCAACGAGTCGCTCGACTTCTCCTGCGTGGCCTTCGATCGAGCGGGGCGCATGCTGGCCCAGGCCGAGTTCTGCCCCTCCCAGATCGGCACGATCAAGTTCACGGTGGCCTGGACCATCGATGAGATCGGCCTGGATCACTTTCAGCCGGGCGATGTGATCGTCCACAACGACCCCTATCGCGGCTCCGGACACGTCCCCGAGCACATGCTGCTCAAGCCGGTCTTCTTCGACGGCGAGCTGTTCGGCTTCGTCGCCAACTGCGCCCACATGGCGGAGGTCGGCGGCAAGTCGGCCGGCGGCTTCTCCGGCGACGCCACCGACATCTTCCAGGAGGGGCTGCGCCTGCCACCGGTGCGCCTCGTCGCCGGGGGCGAGGACGTCGCCGACGTCTGGAAGATCATCATGACGAACCATCGCACACCCCGCGTCACCGAGGGCGACCTGCGCGCCATGCTCGGCTCGCTGCTGCTGGGCGAGCGGCGTCTGCACGAGCTGCTGGCGACCTACGGGAAAGCCACGATCCTCCAGGCGACCGAGCAGCTCATGGACGTTGCCGAGCGGCGCATGCGCCGCGAGATCGCGCAGATCCCCGACGGGGAATACACCTTCGAGGACGTGATCGAGGACGACGGGGTGACGCCCGACCCGGCGGTCATCCGCCTGCGAGTGGTCGTGCGCGGCGACCGCCTGATCGCCGACTTCACCGGCTCCGATCGCCAGACCAGAGGGCCGATGAACGCGATCTATGCCGTCACCGCCTCGGCGGTGTACAACGCCATGCTGAGCCTGACCGACCCCACCATCCCGCGCAACGAGGGCTGCTACCGTCCCTTCACCATCATCGCGCCGCCCGGGACCCTGGTGAACGCGGTCTACCCGGCCCCCGTCGTCGGCGGGAACACGGAGACCAGCCCGCGCATCACCGACATGGTCTTCGCGGCCTTAGCTCCCGTCCTGCCGGAGCGGGTGGCCGCCTCCGGCGGCGGCACCTCGTCGCCGGTGCTGTTCGGCGGCCTCAATGCCAAGACGGGGCGCTACTACGCCCACTTCCACTTCGAGGGCGTCGGCTGGGGTGGGCGGGCCAGCAGCGACGGCAACAACATGGTCGTGACCATCAACGGCAACTGCCGCAACACGCCGGTCGAAGTCTTCGAGAACCGCTATCCGCCCTTCCTGATCGAGGCCTACCGCTTGCGCACCGATTCCGGCGGCCCGGGCCGCCAGCGTGGCGGGCTGGGCGGTGAGCGCATCTTCACGGTGGTCGTCCCGGAGATCCCCTTGAGCGCCGTGCTGAACCGCATGAAGGTGGCGCCGTGGGGACTGTTCGGGGGAGAAGAAGGCGCCACCGGGGGCATCTACATCCGGCGCCCTAACCAGACGGACTGGCAGACCTTCCAGGAAGCCTTCGGCACCGCCTCGCCTTCTAAGTTCGCCGGCGTGGTGCTGCGACAAGGTGACCAGATCCGCCTGACCATGCCGGGTGGCGGCGGCTATGGCAACCCTCGGGAGCGGCCGGTCGAGCGCGTCGTGCGCGACGTCGAGGAGGGGTTCGTCTCCCGCGAAGCGGCGCGGCAATACTACGGTGTGGAAGTGGTGGAGCGCGATGGCGGGCTGGAAGGGACGCGGGTGACGACCTGACATGGGGCACTGGCAGGAGATCTCGATCAGCTACCGCGACGCCGGCGGCCATTACTGCGACTGCTGCGGCAAGCAGGTAGCGCGCCATCTGTATGTGACCAGCGTCGCGGACGCGCCCCACAGCTTCTGCGGCCCCGACTGCGCGGAGCTCTATCAGTGGTACTGGCTGCCGCGCTACGGGAAGGGAAGGGGGCGACAGGGCGAGGGGGGCTAGCCGCGCCATGGATTCGATAGGGGGACAGCCGTGGTGGCGGGGATACCGGGGCCGCGATTGCGATCGGCGGCCAGCCGACCGGGCGACTGCGGTCGCGCGGCGACGGCAACGCGTCCAAACCCTCAAGGGTCGTGCGCGGGACGGGAGATACCGGAGTTGGGCGAATGGCCGGTGCTGCGACGTGCCGTTTCCGGCTGCCGAGGCTTGCCCACTGGTTGAGCCAAGCTGTACCGCCGCCATGCGACCGCAGTCGCCCGGTCGGTTGGCCGCCGATCGCAATCGCGGCCCCGGTATCCCCGCCACCGCGGCTGTTTCCTGCTTCCACAGCAGTCGCCGCCCCGGCCTCGCAGCACCCACCTGTGCTACCTTGACTGCAACGTCTTGGCCCTATCCCACCCCGCACCAGCGCAACAGCGTTAGCGCGATCCCCTTGGCGGCGGTGACGAGATCGTCCAGCGCGACGTGCTCGTTGGCGCCATGGGCGAGTCGCACGTCGCCAGCGCCGAACAGGGCGCCGGGAACGCCCCACTTGCCGTACCAGGCGAGGTCGGCGACCGCGCTGAAACCGACGACCCGTGGCGTCACTCCGGTAGCTTGGACCGCCCCTTGGAGCGTCCGGATGAAGGGGTGCTCAGGGTCAGTGGCAAACGGCGGGAGGCGGATGTTTCGCAAGGCCCAGGTGAAGCGCGGCGGATGCTGCCGGAGCCAGGGGTCGAGCCGGCAGGCGTCCAGCACGTAGCGCTCGATGTCCGACCGGATCTGTTCGATGGTCTCGAAGGGATAGAACCAGAGGTTGTATTCCACGGCGCAATAGTTCGGCGTCGTGCCCGGATTGGTGACCATGTTGAGCTTGCCGTCGTGCCCCCCGCCGGGTCCGCCCACGATGAGGCCCGGCAGGATGGAGTTGTAGCCGGCGGGGAACAGCGCGTGGGCCTTCGTGTTGGCCCACTGCCGCTCGAGATCCTGGATGGCCAGCACGAGCTTCAGCATCTTCTCGATGGCATTGACACCGCCGCCCTGCTGGCCGCCGGCATGGATGGAGCGCCAGCGCGAGCCGGCGTGCGCCTCCAGCCCCTCCACCTCGATGCGCACGTGCTCCAGGCCGCCCTCGATGGGCACGATCGCCAGATTGGTCGGCTCGGGGTCCAGCACCGCGTCGGTGGGCGGGAGCCGCGCGATGCACTCGCGCGTGCCCCAGCCCACCACCTCTTCGTCGGTCACCAGGTGAAGCCACAAGTCGCCGTGGAGCCGGCAGCCCAGGTCCCGCAGCACCCGGACGGCCAGCAAGGCGCAGGCGACTCCCCCTTTCATATCGAGGCTGCCCCGCCCGTGGAGCACGCCCTCGCGCACCTCGGCCGCCCACGCCTTTGGATCGGCCCCGACGGGCACGACGTCGAGGTGCCCGTTGATCGCCAGCGAGCGGCCACCACCAAGCCCTTTGAGCTGGGCGGCGAGGACCGGGTGCCCTGGGAACGTGGATGGAGCAGCGTCCCACCGCTGGATCTCGAAACTAGGCTCACGGAGGTAGCCCTCGACCCAATCGAGACACGCTCGCGCTTCGGTTGGGTAGGCGGGATCGTCAGGGTTCTGGGAGGCGGTGCGAAAGGCCATGAGCTGCAGGACCAACCGGAGCAGCTCCGGCCGGGCGCGCTCGATCGCCACTGCCAGGCGTCGCTCCAGGTCGTCGTCGGGAGCATCGCTTACCTGCATGGTGCGCATCCTTCGCTCTGCACGCGGGGGAACGTCGGGTTCGCCCTGCGATCCGAGAGCATATCGTGTGGGTGTGGCGCCGGGGCGGGGATTGCATCATACGGAGTAGCTCGGCTGTTTTAGACCGTGTTGAGGTTCGGTTAGCAATCGCCCGGCTTTTTCCCAACCGGCGCCTCCATCAAGTCAGGGGTATCAGCAGGTCCGATCCCCGAAGGCTCCACTATCGTCGGGTGCGCCGCACAGTAGTGCAGAGCAAGCGGGCGTCTGGCGAGTGGCCGTGCTGGTCACCGGAGCGCGGGCGTCCCGCCCGCCCCGTCGTCCCCACCGCCCCGCGTGGGCTCGACCGCGAGGGTGGCGACGCGGCCGGCGGCGCACCGGGGCGGGCGGGACGCCCGCGCTCCGTCCAGATCGTCCCCGTTCGCTGCACAACGCCGCGGCGCAGCCAGTATCGTCGCACGACTTGATCGGGGCCAGCGCAGCGGTTACCCTCCCGGCAGATCTGGCAGCCGGGATCGGCGGTGGCGTCACCCCGGTCAGCACCGAAAGGACCGTGCCATGGAACTGAACGAAGAGCAGAAGCAAGCTTTCTACCGCGATGGCTTCGTCAAGCTGCCCGGCGCTGTCTCGCTCGATTTGGTCGACGCGGCGCGCCGGGCGATCAACGCCTCGTTGGGCGACCGGGGCATCGATCCGGCGCAGTTGACCACGTTCCGATCGCGGAGCTACTGTCCGGATCTCCAAGGGGAGAAGGTCATTACCGACCTGCTCCACGCCTCTTCCGTTTGGGGCGCTGCAGAGTCGGCGATCGGAACCGGCCAGGTTCGGCCCGTGGGCGGCGGCCAGATCGCCCTGCGCTTCCCGAGCATGGAGCCGCCGCGCGAGCCGGGGCCGCATATCGACGGTATGTACACGCCGACCAACGGCGTGCCCAAGGGGACCATCGCCAACTTCACCGCCCTGGTCGGTGTCGTGCTAAGTGAGATCCCCCACGACTACATGGGCAACCTCGCCGTCTGGCCGGGGACCCACCACCTCTATGAGCAGTACTTCCGGGAGCAGGGTCCGCAGGCGCTGCTGGAGGGCATGCCGAAGGTTGCCCTGCCGTCGTCTCAGCAGATCACCGGTGTGCCGGGGGATGCGGTGCTCTGCCACTACCAGCTCGCCCACGGCATCGCCGGCAATAGCTCGCCCCACATCCGCTACGCGGTCTACTTCCGCCTGAAGCACGTGGATCACGCCGCCATCCACTGGGAGTGCATGACCGATATCTGGCGCGAGTGGAGCGGCATGCGGCAGGCCGTCAACGAGAAGGGGGAGCGGGATGTCGCTCGCTAAGGTGTCGCGGTTGCATCGGCGGCGGGGCTTTACTAATTCTTGATGGGGTTTTATCAAGGTTTGATCCCTCTCCCCGTCCTGAACGGGTAGGCTACGTCAGCGTCGATGTACTATGGCCTCACTTGCACGCCTCCGCGCGAAAGGAGTCTCCCCGTGCTGCGTTCGGATCCGTTGGCGCGCCGCTTTGGAACAGTGCCGGTGCGCCTGCTCTCGCTGGCGCTGATCACCCTTCTGGTGGTGGGCGGAGCCCTGTACGTCTATCGCGCCCGCTCCACGACGGCGGCGGCGCCCACCTACCAGACTGCCAAGGCGGCTGTCGGCAACGTGCAGGTCGCGGTGGCGGCGACGGGGCCGGTCAGCGTGGCCACCTCGATCCCGCTGGCCTTCAAGCAGACGGGCAAAGTGACGAAAATCCTGGTCCAGCCGGGCGACAAGGTGGCGGCAGGGCAGCTCCTGGCGACGCAGGACACGACGGACCTGCAGGGAGCGTTGGACCAGGCCAAGGCCCAGCTCAGCCAGCAGCAGGCGGCGCTGGCCAAGCTGCAGGCCGGCGCGACCCCGCAGGCGATCGCAGTGGCGCGGCAGGCCGTCGACACGGCACAGGCCAACCTGGCCACCGCCCAGAAGAACCTCCCCTTGGTGGCCCAGCAGAACGCCAAAGACCTGCAACAGACGCAGGTGACCCTCGCCAACGCCCAGCAGACCCTGGCCGACGCCCAGGCCAATTACGCCGGCGCCCAGGCCCAGATCGCCAAGAGCGAGCAGGCCGACCAGGTGACGCTCGCCAACGCCCAGACCAGCCTCGCCAACGCCCAGAAGAATCTCGCCTCCGCCCAGGCGCAGGTCGCGGCCGCGACGCAGGCCGACGCGGTGGCCGCGCAGAACGCCCAGCAGGTCCTGGACAACGCCAAGCAGAGCCAGGCGTCTGTACTGCAGCAAGTGCAGGTCGCCCTGCAGGCGGACAAGACCGCGCTCGGCAATGCGCAGCAAGTTGTCGCGAACGCCCAGCAGGCCTTGCAGCACGCCCAGGCGGTGGCCGCCGCCGGCACGCCGGTGCAGCAGCAGCAGCTGGCCCAGGCCAAGAACAGCCTCTACACCGCCCAGATCCAGCGGGACTCAGCCTGTAACCTCAGCGATCCCCGGAATTCCCAGGCCGGCTGCAACGCCGGGAACGGCGGCGTGAACTCGGCGCAGACGGCCATCGACGCCGCGCAGGCCCAGATCCAGCAGTCCCAGGCCCAGGCCCAGCAGACGCTGGCCCAGGCCCAGCAGGCGGTGACCACGGCGCAGGGCCAGCTCAAGACCGCGCAGGATGCCGCGGTCGCCGACCAGGCCAAGCAGCAGGCGACGAGCCTCTCGGCCCAGCAGGCGGTGACCACGGCGCAGGATCAGCTCAAGACCGCCCAGGCCGCGCTGGCCGGCGACACGGCCAAGAATCAGGGCAGCGTCGTGTCGGCCCAGTCCGGCATCGACCAGGCGGCGGGGGCGCTGAAGGCGGCGCAGGCGGCGCTCGGCTCCAACCAGGCCAAGGACGCCGCCCAGCTCCAGTCGGCGCAGCAGTCGATCAACACGGCCGCGGGCGGCGTCAAGACGACGCAGGCGGCGCTGGACGACCAGAGCGGCAAGGCGGCGCAGGCGCTGGCCCAGGCGCAGGCAACGGTGGACAGCGATACTCAGGCGGTCAAGGCGGCCCAGGCCAGCTACGCCCAGGTGACGGCGCCCGCCACCCAGGCCGACCTGGACGCGGCCAGCGCCTCGATGCAAAACGCCCAGGTCGCTGTGCAAACGGCGCAGCACAACCTCGACGCCGCCAGCCTGACCGCGCCGGCGGCGGCGACGGTGGCCCAGGTCAACGGCAACGTGGGGCAGTACACGGCCGGCGGGAGCAGCACGACCACGACCACCGGCACGGGGACCAGCGGCAGCGCCAACGGCTTCATCCTGCTCACCGACCTCTCGGCGCTGGGGGTGGTCGCCCAGGTGAACGAGGCGGACATGGCCAAGATCGCCCTGGGCGAGCCGGCCCAGTTCACCATCGACGCCTTCCCCGGTCAAAGCTTCGCGGGCAAGGTGACGGTGATCCAGCCCATCGGCACCACCAGCAACAACGTGGTGAACTACAACGTGACCAGCACCATCGATCCGACGCAAACCAAGCTGCTGCCGGGCATGACCGCCACCGTCAACATCATCACCGCCAGCGCCGACAACGTGCTGACCATCCCCTCTGCCGCCGTCTCCTTCGGCCGCGCGCAGGTGGCCCGCCTGGCGGCGTCCGGCACCGCCGTGCCCTTTGGCAACGGAGGGGCGCGGGCAAGCGGCACAGCGGGTGCAGGGGGCGGCGGTCAACGAGGGCAAGGAGCTGCCCAAGGAGGGTCCCAGGGACAGGGCGGTGCCCAAGGTCAGAATGGCGCACAGGGCCAGGCCGGCGCGCAGGGACAGCGCGGCCAGCGTGGACAGGGAACTGGGGCCGGGCAGGGAGGCGGGCAGCGGGCGCCCATCCTGGTCATGGAGAACGGCAAGGCGACCCCGAAGGTCATCCAGGTCGGGCTGGACGACGGGCGGAACACCCAGGTCGTCTCCGGTCTCAACCCCGGGGACGTGGTCGTGAGCGGCCTCGGCTCTGTCCAGCCCGCCGCCGGCGCCGGCCAGGCCGGCCAGCGGCCGGGCGGCGGCGCGCCCTTCGGTGGCGGCGGCCGGTTCGGCGGGTGAGCAAGGCGATGGAACGTACTGAGTCGCGCCTCCCCAACCGCGAAATCGGGCAGAGCAACGGCATCGTCTATCGGGATGGGGCGGTCGAGGAGCGCCCGCGGACGTTCAAGGGCGAACCGATTATCCGCGTCGAGGCGCTGACCAAAGAGTACCGGATGGGATCGAACGTCGTGCGGGCGCTGCGGGGCGTCGACCTGGAGGTACAGGCCGGCGAATTCGCGGCCGTCATGGGCCCGTCGGGGTCCGGCAAGTCCACCTTCATGAACCTGGTCGGCTGCTTGGACCGGCCCAACGGCGGGCAGTACTGGCTGGACGGCCTGCTGGTCAGCTCGCTCGACCGCGACGAGCTGGCCGCCATCCGCAACCGCAAGATCGGCTTCATCTTCCAAGGGTTCAACCTGCTGGCGCGGGCGAGCGCGCTCGGCAACGTCATGCTGCCGATGCTCTACGCCGGGCTGAACGCGCGCGATCGTCGCGAGCGCGGTCTGCAGGCGCTCGAGGCCGTGGGGCTGGCCGACCGCGCCCAGCACAAGCCAAGCGAGCTGTCGGGCGGGCAACAGCAGCGTGTGGCTATCGCCCGCAGCCTGGTCAACGATCCGGCCATCATCCTGGCCGACGAGCCGACCGGCAACCTGGACAGTCGCACCAGCGTCGAAGTCATGGCAGTCCTGCAAGGTCTCAACGACCAGGGGATCACCATCATCCTGGTGACGCACGAGGCGGACATCGCGTCCTACTGCGGCCGCAACGTCACCTTCAAGGACGGCAAGGTCGTGCGTGATACGCTCTTACCCCAGCCGCGCCGCGCTGCTGAGGTGCTGCTGACGATGCCGGTGATCGGCGAAGCGGAGGAGGTCGTCGCATGAGTGCTGCCGTCCAAACCCGGCCCGTTGCCGTCGCGCGTCCCGGCAAACGCGTCTTGCCGCCCATCAAGATCACCGGTCGCTCCACGCCGCTCACCACCATCGGGCAGAGCGTGCTGTCGGCGCTGGAATCGCTGGCGTCCAACAAGCTGCGCTCCTTCCTGACCATGCTGGGCATCATCATCGGCGTCGGCGCCGTGATCGTGGTCATCGCCATCGGGCAGGGCGCGTCGGCGGCCGTCTCCGACCAGCTGTCCCGTCTCGGGACCAACATGCTGACGATCGAGCCCGGCAGCGCCAACGTGGGCGGGGTGGCCACCGGTACCGGCGGGCGGCCCACCTTGACCGACGCGGACGTCCGCGCGATGCAGCAAGCTAGCCCGCATATCGTGGCGATCAGCCCGCTGGTCGGCGGTCGCGACCAGGTGATCGCCCAGGGGCATAACTGGAACACGCGTATCCAGGGCGTCTTTCCCGACTACCAGATCATCCAGAACTACACCACCAGCAGCGGAGCCTTTTTCACGCAGGCCGATGAGACCAACTGGGCGTCGGTGGCGCTCATCGGGCAGACGGTGGCGAACAACGTCTTCCCGGGCGCCGATCCGATTGGCCAGGAGATTCGCATCCGCAACGTCGTGTTCCAGGTGGCCGGGGTGCTCTCGGTCAAGGGCAACAACGGCTTCCAGGATCAGGATGACATCGTCCTGATCCCCTTCAGCACCGCCACCCGCCGGCTCTACGGCAAGGCCACCATCGGGCAGGTGCAGGTGCAGGTGGACCAGCCCCAGAATATCAACGGGGTCATCGCCGCCATCACCCAGACGCTGGAGCAGACCCATCACATTCGCCCCGGTCGGCCAGACGACTTCCAGGTCCGTAACCTTCAGCAGTTGTTGGACACGCGGCAGCAGGCGAGCTCGACGCTGACGCTGTTGCTCGCGGCGGTGGCGGGGGTGTCCTTGCTGGTCGGTGGCATCGGCATTATGAATATTATGCTGGTGAGCGTGACCGAGCGCACGCGGGAGATCGGCATCCGTATGGCCATCGGTGCGCGCGCCCGCGACGTCCTCCTGCAGTTCCTGGTCGAAGCGGTCACTTTGGCCGCGGTCGGCGGCATCCTCGGCATCCTGATCGGAATTGCGGGCACGCTCGGAATCGGGCACTTCGCCGGCTGGCGGACGCTGATCGCGCCGCTATCGGTGCTGTTGGCCTTCGGCTTCGCCGCGCTGATCGGCATCTTCTTCGGCTACTATCCGGCCCGCAAGGCCTCACGCCTCGATCCGATTGAAGCCCTCCGCTACGAGTAGGTGGGGAGAAGCTCCGCGGGCGATGCACGGGCGGCGAGCCTGACGCGCCTGCTCTTGCGTGCATCGTCACTCACGGGTCTCGGGCGTGGCGCTCACGACGGTAGGAGGATGATCCCGTGCCATTGTATGAAGTCAGCCGGCTTGGAGTGTTACGCTCGCAGTTCGATTCGTCTTGGGAGATGCTGGCCACTCGTCTGGACGGCCTTACGGACGAGGAGTACCTCTGGGAACCTGTCCCCGGCTGCTGGAGTGTGCGCCGGCGATCCGAGGCGAAGACCCCCGACCCGAGGGGCGGTGGGGAGTGGGTCATCGACTGGGTGTGGGGTAACCCCGAGCCGGCGCCGTTCACCACCATCGCCTGGCGCCTGGCGCACCTGACCGATGGGTTGGTCTTGCGCCAAGACTGGTCGTTCGGTACGCGCAGCAAGGATCAGGGCGCGCTCACCCACACGCCGCGCGCCAACGAGGCGATCGCCGCGCTCGAAGCCGCGGTCGCGGCCTGGAGCCAGGGCCTCGCCTCCGTGCGCGACGAGGACCTCGACACGGTCGGCTTCAGCCAGTTCCCTGGCGGTCTGGACCGGACCCTGCCGTTCGGTCACATCCTGTGGTGGGTGAACCGCGAGCTGATCCACCACGGCGCCGAGGTGGGCTGCCTGCGGGATCTCTATGCCGCGACGCGTGCCGGGTAGGCGGGATCGCGGATCGCGCAGCCACGAGTGGCCACGTTACCATTGAGCCATGCGCGAGACATCCACGGACATCCTCATCGTCGGCGGCGGGACGGGCGGAGTCGGCGGCGGGACGGGCGGAGTCGCCGCCGCGTTGGCCGCGACGAGCCTTGGGAAGCGCGTCATCCTGACCGAGGAGACGGACTGGCTCGGCGGCCAGCTCACGTCGCAGGCGGTGCCGCCGGACGAGCACCGCTGGATCGAGCAGTTCGGCTGCACGCGGCGCTATCACCGCTACCGCGAGGAGGTGCGCGCCTACTATCGCCGTTACTACCCGCTACTGCCGGAGGCGGCGGCCGATCCCGCGCTCAATCCCGGCCGCGGCGGCGTCTCTCGCCTCTGCCACGAGTTCCCCATCGGCGTGGCCGTGCTGGAAGCGATGCTCGCCCCGGCGCGCTCCCGCGGGCTGCTCAGCGTCTGGCTGAAGGCGACTCCGATCGCGGCGGAGACGGACCGTGATCGCGTGTACTCCGTCACGGTCCGGCGGCGCGACGGCGAGCAGGTCAACGTCCAGGCGTCCTACATCCTCGACGCCACCGAGCTGGGAGACCTGCTGCCACTGGCGGGCGTAGAGTACGTCTCCGGCGCGGAGAGTCAGGCAGAGACGGGCGAGCCGCACGCCGTCGCCGGACCGGCCCAACCCGAGAACGTGCAGGGGTTCACCTGGTGCCTCCCCGCTGGCTTCGACCCGGCGCCCGGCGCCGACCACACCGTCGACCGTCCGGCACAATACAACCGCTGGCGGGACTACGTCCCACCGCTGACGCCGCCCTGGACCGGCAAGCTGCTCGACTGGACGCACCCCCATCCCATCACGCTGGAGCCGCGCCGGCGCGTGCTGTTCCGGGAGGAAGAGCGGCAGCCCGGCGAAGCGCTCTGGTCGTATCGTCGCCTGATCTGCCGCGACCACTACCCGGCGGGGACCATGCCGGAGGAGGCCACGCTCATCAACTGGCCGCAGAACGACTACTTCGCGGGCAACCTCATCGACAAGCCGCCGGAAGAGGTCGCGCGGTACCTGGAGGAGTCCCGCCAGGTCTCGCTCAGCCTGCTCTACTGGATGCAGACGGAGGCGCCTCGGCCCGACGGCGGCCGGGGCTATCCCGGCCTGCGCCCGCGGCCCGACCTGACCGGGACGGACGACGGGCTGGCGAAATACCCCTACGTCCGCGAGAGCCGCCGGATCAGGGCGGTATTCACGGTCACCGAGAAACACGTCGGCGCGGCGGCGCGGGGGTTTGGGCGGGGCCAGCCGGGCGAGGGTGAGCCGTTCGCCGACAGCGTCGGCGTCGGCTGTTACCGCATCGACCTGCACCCCTCCACCGCCAACGATAACTACATCGACGTCGACTCGCTGCCGT
>CALBSQ010000190.1 GCA_937967325.1 uncultured Chloroflexota bacterium | reverse complement strand
CCCCTGCGAGGGGAGAGGCTTGGCCGGCGCGGTTGGCGGCGCCATCTCGCTCCAGCGCCCCCAGTTGCCGTTCCCCCTCTCCGCGCCAAGGGTAAACGGGTGAGGTCCGGAGAGGGGTGGGGGTGAGGCCCCCTAAATAAACAGCGGCGCCAGCACCAGCGTCAGCGTGGCGAGCAGCTTCATCAGGATGTGCAGCGACGGCCCAGCGGTGTCTTTGAAAGGATCGCCGACCGTGTCACCGACGACCGCGGCGGCGTGCGCTGGGCTGCGCTTGCCGTGTACTTTCCCCTCTGCGTCGACGAGCAGGCCGGCCTCGATGAACTTCTTGCCGTTGTCCCAGGCGCCGCCGCCGTTGTTCATGACGTTGGCCATGATGATGCCGACCATCGTCGCGATCATCAGGAAGGCCGCCTCGGCCTCGGCGCGGAAGATCAACCCGACGGCGATGGGGGTGCCGATGGCCAGCAGGCCGGGCAGCACCATCTCGCGCAGGGCGCCGCGCGTGCTGATGTCCACACAGCGGGCGTAGTCGGGCCGGACCGTGCCGGCCATGATGCCGGGGTTTTCCTTGATCTGGCGGCGCACCTCGGCGATCATCGTTCCCGCCGCCCGCCCCACGGCGCGAATGGCCAGGGAGCTGAAGAGGAAGATCAGGGTGGCGCCAATCAGGCCCGCCGCGAAGACGTGGGGGTCTTCCAGGTTCACCGCCGCCAGCGGCGTGCCGCGCGTCTGCGCAACCTTATCGATGTAGGCGCTGAAGAGCAGGAAGGCCGCCAGCGCCGCGGAGCCAACGGCATAGCCCTTGGTGAGCGCCTTCGTGGTGTTGCCCACCGAGTCCAGCGCATCCATGGTGTCGCGGACTTCGGCCGGCGCATCGGACATCTCCGCGATGCCGGCCGCGTTGTCGGTAATGGGACCGAAGGTATCCATGGCCAGCACGTACGCCGCGACCATGAGCATGCCCATGGTGGCCACGGCTGTTCCGTAGATGCCGTAGGTACCAACGGCGGATGACCCTGCGGGCGCAGCCAGGCTGCCGAACTCATAGGCCAGCAGCAGGGCGGTGACGATGGCGATCACGGGGATTGCCGGTGTCTCGAAAGCGACCGCTAGCCCCTGGATGATGGTCGTGGCCGACCCGGTGAAGGACGCCTCGGCGATCCGGCGAACCGGTCGCCAGGTGCCGGCGGTGTAGTACTGGGTGATGTACACGAAGGCGATGCTGAGCAAGATGCCGACTGTGCCGGCCGCGAAGAACCACCAGCTTCCCAGCATGATCGGGGTGACCACGGCCAGGAAAACAAGGGAGAGCGCGGAGCTGACCCAATAGCCGATGTCGAGCGCGCGCATCGGATCACGGACGTTGCCGGGCCGGACGCTCAGCAGACCGACCAGTGAGGCGATCAGCCCTGCGCCGCTGACGACCAGCGGGAAGAGGATCCAGGCCGGATTGTGGTAAGCCGGGGTGCCTTGCGGGCTCAACTGGTAGAGCGCCACGCCCAGGATCATGGCGCCGATGTTCTCCGCCGAGATCGACTCGAAGAGGTCCGCGCCACGTCCGGCACAGTCGCCCACGTTGTCACCCACGAGGTCGGCAACCACCGCCGGATTCCGCGGGTCGTCCTCGGGGATGCCTTCCTCGACCTTGCCGACCAGGTCCGCGCCAACGTCGGCCGCCTTGGTGTAGATGCCGCCGCCGAGCTGCGCGAACAGGGCAACAAAGCTGGCGCCGAAGGCGAATCCGACGATAAGGAAGGGCACTCGGTCGGGATGCTCCGCCGCGCCATAGACGTAATAGAGCACGTACACGCCGAGCACGGAGAGGGCGACCACGGTAAAGCCGGATACCGCGCCACCGCGCAGCGCGATCGTCAGCGCATCGCCCACCGAGCGCTTGGCGGCCGCCGCGGTGCGCAAGTTCGTGCGCACGGCCGTCGTCATGCCCGTCAGGCCGGAAGCGCCGGAGCAGATAGCCCCCAACAAGAAGGCAAAGAAGGTACGGATGCCAAGGTTGGGATCATTGCCGAGAATCGCCAGGACCGCGCCGACCAGCACCGCCACCACGATCGCCAGCACGGCGATCGTGCGATACTGCCGGTTCAAAAAGGCGTTGGCGCCCTCCAGGATCGTGCCGGCGACCGCTTGCATCTCCGGTGTGCCGTTATCCGCACTGAGCACATAGTTTCGTAGCCAGAGCACGAACCCGATGGAAATAATTGCCGCGACCGGCGGTACCCACACCAACGCCATGCCGATTGATCCCTCCCCTTCGACCCGCTCAGACACCAGTGTCCGCGTCGGTTCGTACGCGTATGCAGTGGCCTCGTGGCTGACCCTGTCGTATTTGAGCTCGCGACTTGTTGGCGGCTCATCACCCGGGCTATCCCCAGCGCGTCACGGTATCGCAAGAAAGATGCCCCGCAACGCCCCACCCATCACCCTACGCCAGCCGCGTCGTGGGAAGAAGTATACATGCTCACGGTGCTGCGCGCAGGGTAGGGACGGGCCCTCACCCCCGTCCCCGCAGCTCAGCTCACCTTCTTGCGCTTGTTCTTGACGTAGTCCACCAGGATGTACTCGCCGAGGCGCTCCGGCGTGGCGAAGAACGCCCGCCCCTTGTTGATGCGCGTGAGCTGGTTCACGAAGTCGGCCAGGTAGTAGCCGCGCTCCAGCATGAAGGTGTTGATCACGATGCGCTCGCGCGTGCAGCGCAGCACCTCTTTGAGGGTTTCCTGGTAGGTGCGGTAGGTCGGCGGGTAGTTGAAATACACCTCGCCGTCCTCCTCGATGTGCGCGGTCGGCTCCCCGTCGGTGATGACGATGACCTGCCGCGTACCACCCTTGTGGCGCGCCAGCAGGTGGCGCGCCAGCATCAGGCCATGCTGGAGGTTGGTGCCGTAGACATACTCGCTCCAGTCGATCTCCGGCAG
Organism: uncultured Chloroflexota bacterium; assembly: GCA_937967325.1. Lineage (GTDB taxonomy): Bacteria > Chloroflexota > UBA4733 > UBA4733 > UBA4733 > UBA4733. The sequence goes on along the minus strand of CALBSQ010000190.1, from coordinate 1,992 downwards.
ATCCTCCGGCTTCAGCTCCCGCGCACGATCGGAGAAGCCGATGAGGTAGAGGTTGTCACGCGGGTATTGCACGCGGATGAGGCTGTTGAGGGCAATGGCCACCCGTTTCGCCGCGACGAAGCAACCCCTCAGCAACATCGAGCGGCTCAGGTCCACCATCAGCACCGTCGAGACCTGGGTGAGGTGCTCGGTGCGATAGACGTCGAAGTCAGACGGTACCAGCGGCACGGGACTGCCGATGCCCTCCCGCGCAATGGCGTTGCGCAGGGTGCCCTGCAGGTCCAGCAGGAAGGGATCGCCGAACTCATAGCGCTTGCTGTCGTCGGTCCGCTCGCCGCCCTGGCCCTGGTGGTCCATCTCGTGCCGGCCCAGCCGGTCCCGCTTGAGGTCGGAGAAGATGTCTTTCAGCGCCTTCTGGCCGATGCGACGGACGCCTCGTGACGTGAGCTCCCAATCGTTGCCGCGCCGCTTGATGTAGCCGGCGTCTTCCAATACCTTGGTCAATTGCTTGAGCTGGTCGATCTGGTCGCGCGCCTGCTGACCCAGCACTTGCTCGGCCAGCGAGGGATCGAGCGCGTCCATCCGGCCCTCGCGCGCCTGCTTGAGCTGGCGCTCCAGCTCGTCCATCTGCTGGAGGTGCTGCATCATCTGCATCGCTTCTTGCAGCGACATCGGCTCGTCGCCCGAGAAGGGGTAGCGCTGACGCATGTTGCGCATGGGGAAGAGCTGCTCCAGATTTTGGGCGAGCTGCGCCAGGTCCCACTTCAGCCGGTCGTCCTGGAAGAGCGAGTCGAGCATATTCTGCAACTGGCCGCGCTGATCCTTGCTCATGCTGTCCATCAGCGATTGCATCTGCGCCATGCGCTGCTGCAACTGCTTGATCAACTCGTCGAGGCTGTTGACGCCGGGGAAGAAGTCGCCGTGCTTCTGCATGAACGACTCGAAGTCGGGATTCTGCCCGCGAGCGCGCTGCTCCAGCATCTTGTTCAGGTCGCGCACCATGTCGCGCATGCGAGCCAGGTCCTCCGGAGACATACTCTGGATGGCCTGCTGCATCCCCTGGAAGTACTGCTGGGCGACCTGCTGCTGCAGCATCTGCAGCAGCTCCTGGAACATCCGCGACGCCTCCGGGCTCATGAACTCGTAGTCGCGAAGCTGCTTGATCTGGCCGCCCGGATCAGGCGGCAACTGGTCCAGGAAGTCCTGCTTCTGCGCCGCCAACTTCTGGAGCATCTTCTCCAAGCCGGAGCGCTCCCCGGGCTGCCCATCCGGCTGGCCGGAGGGCGTGGACTGGCTCCCCTGCTGGTCCCCGCCGGCTGGCGAAGCAGCCTGCTCCCCTTGGTCCCCGCTCATCCGCGGCGAGGTCCCACTGGGCGTTTGCTCTCCGGCGCTGTCGCTCGACTCCGGAGCCTGCTGGCCGCCCCGCGCTTCGTCGCTATTCGCTTGCTGGTCCTGTGCCGCCTGATTCGCTTGCCCTTGTGGGGGTAGGCCGGCCTTTTGCAAGCGATCCTCGATGCCTTCGCGCTCAGTGCGAACAATCTCTTCCAGCCGCTTTTGGATGTCGTCCATAACGCCGCTGAGGTTGTTGCTCTTGAGCTGCTCGGACCGCTGGTTGCGGAGCTGCTCCAGGAGCTGCCGAAGCCCCTGCAGCCGCCCGTCCATCCGGCCCTGGTCACCCATCTGCAGCAGCCGCTCCAGGGCGTGGCGAAGGTCGCCATCGGACAACAGGTCCTCCGACAACGCCTCCATCAGCTCCTCGGCGGTAAACGGCTCAACTTGCTGCGTGCCGTCCCAAGCTCGGTATCGGTACACCATCTCTAACCTCCCCTTCTGAGCAGGGGGGCAGGGGAGCAGGGGAGAACTGGGTTTGGAAGGATGTATAGCAGCACCGATTCGTCGCCTCCAGTTGGCGCGCCATTCCAGCCGCATCAGGTCACCCTTGCTCCTGTCTCTTATACACATCTCCGAGCCCACGAGACAGGCAGAAATCTC
>CALBSQ010000189.1 GCA_937967325.1 uncultured Chloroflexota bacterium | reverse complement strand
GGCCTCCTCTGGCTCAGCGTCATGCCGGTGGTGCTTGTCGTCCTGCTGGTCGGGATCCTCGTCCTGGCCTTGCGCCACCCTCTTGTGGTATGGGAGCCATCGCCGCCGCGTGAGCACCTGCTGCGCGTGAGCTATGCCTCCGGTGAGATATCCCGCGACCAGTATCTCGAAGCACTGGTGGAGGTGCTGAAAGATCGCTATGTCCGGGGCGACATCCGCTTGGACGAATATGAAGCGGCGGTCGCCTCGCTCCTGGGCGGCCCGAGCGGCCGTTCGACGTGGCCGCACCGGCCCTGACGGACGGGTTTCCGCCCGCCGCTGGGGATGCGGTTTGGCGAGCACGCCGTCGCTGTCACCTGACTCGCCGTTTCCCCGCCGGGACTCAGGGAGCGCTCGTGCCCAGGAGCGCTAGCCAACTAGGTTAGATAGTACGATGAGTCGTGATAGAATCTGCTCAGACCGTTGGCGCATTTCTACCCCTTGCGAAGGACCTCACTGGCGATGGACAGCAGTATCTTCTTCGGCGGGTCGGTGGTTGCCGCCGTGATCGCCGGAGCCATCGCCCTGTTCGCACCGTGCTGCATCTCCGTGATGCTCCCCGCCTACTTCGCCAGCTCCTTCCAGAACCGGGGCCTCCTAGTCGCCATGACCTTCCTCTTCGCGGCCGGGGTGGCGACGCTGATCCTGCCGCTGGCCATGGGGGCGGCGGTGCTGCGCCAACTCGTCGCCAGCCAGCATGCGCCCATCTACGTCGTGGGCGGGCTGCTCATGCTGGGACTGGGGGCGTATACGCTGCTCGGCGGGCAGTTGCACCTACCCATGCCGGGGCGGCGGGCGGGCGGCGGGGCTGGCCCACTCAGCGTGTATTCGCTCGGCATCTTCTCGGGCATCGCTAGCTCGTGCTGCGCCCCGGTCCTGGCCGGCGTGATCGCACTGGCCGGGGTGGCCTCGTCGTTCGGACTCGCGCTCGGCCTCGGCGCCGCCTACGTCTTGGGTATGGTGGCCCCGCTCTTCCTCATCGCCCTGCTCTGGGAGCGGTTCGATTGGCGTTCCAGTCGCCTCTTCCACCTTGGCTCGGTGACCTGGCGGCTGGGTTCCTTCCGACGCACGATCGCGGTGACCAACCTTGCCAGCGGGCTCCTGCTGGCGCTCATGGGCGCGGCCACGGTCTGGATCGGGCTGACCGGCGCGGCGATGCCGGCACCGGCGGGCTGGCAGGCCCTGCTGACGGTCCGCTTGCAGCACATCGGCCAGGTGCTCACCGCCGCGCTCTCCTGGCTGCCGGGCTGGGCGGCCGCCGCCATCCTGATCCTCATCGTCGCCCTGCTGGCCCGGCGGGCGCTGCAACAACTGGGGTGGACGGCCCCCGGCGATGACGATCTGGACGAGGCGTTGGACACGAAGGAGGACGTTCTTGAGCACCGACGCGCGTAGGCCCGGCCGGGCGACGCCGAGGGCGGTGGCCACCGCGGCTCCCCGATCGTCGCCGCCGAAGGCCGGGCGAAGGGCACGGCGAGCCGGGGGCGCCACTCGGCCCAGGAAACGTGGCCTCGGGCCGTTGGCGAAGGTCGGCATCGTCGTCGGATTAGCCATCCTCGTGCTCGCCGGGGTCTTCTACGTGGTCAACACGTCGCCCGTGGGGAGCGGTGGGAGCAGCCAGTACCCCTACGTGGTGGGGCAACCGGGGCCGGGCGCCAAGGCGCCCCCAGTCAGGCTCACCGCCACGGACGGGAGCACCTTCGACCTCGCTGCCCAGCGCGGCCACATGGTGCTGCTGTACTTCCAGGAAGGGGTCGGCTGCCAGCCCTGCTGGGACCAGATCACGGATATCCAGACCAAGCGCGACCAGTTTCAGGCACTGGGAGTCGGCCAGATCGTGACGATCACGAGCAGTCCCATGGACGCCCTGAAGCAAAAGGCGGCCGATGAGGCGATCACAATCCCGGTGCTCGCCGACCCCAACCTGGCCGTCTCCAGGGCGTATCAGGCCAACCAGTACGGGATGATGGGCACGTCGATGGACGGCCACAGCTTCATCCTGGTGGACAAGGATGGGGTGATCAAGTGGCGGGCGGATTACGGCGGCGCGCCCAAGTACACCATGTACGTGCCGGCGCCGACGCTGCTGAACGACCTCCAACAGGGGCTGAAGAGTCCGACACGGTAGCGCCGTGAACATCCTTCTGGTCATTCATCGCGATGGCGGGCTCTGCCGCGGGCGACGGTACCTGGTCACACGTGCCTGAGGCCACGAGGGCGAATGGAAGGACGGTGGGCGAGCATGAGCCGCGAACGACATCTCTACCGAGCAATGATCGCGGTGTCGGGGGGGCTGCTGCTCGCAGGCTGTGCCCCGCACCCGCAGAGCACGCTGTCGCCCCAGTCCGACTACGCTTCCAACATCCAGAACCTGTTCATGTTCACCGTCTGGGTGTCGCTGGTCGTCTTCGCGGTCGTCGTCAGCGCGCTGCTGTACGCTGCCGTGCGGTTCCGCGGCAAGACCGGCGACCCCCGACCGCGGCTGTTGCCGGGCAATAGGGCCCTGGAGATCGCCTGGACCGCCGCGCCGGCCCTCATCCTGACGGCGATCGCCGTCCCGACCGTTGGCCTCATCTTCCAGAGCGGCGGCCCGGCGCCCGCGACCGCCCTGCAAGTGACCGCGATTGGCCACCAGTGGTGGTTCGAGTTCCAGTATCCCGACCAGAAGATCGTCACCGCCGACGAGATGCACATTCCAGTCGGCCAGCCGGTCAACATCGCGCTGAAGTCTGCCGACGTCATCCACAGCCTCTGGGTGCCCGAGCTGGCCGGCAAGCGGGACATGATCCCCAATCACACCAACTACCTCTGGTTCACACCGGAGCAGACGGGGACGTACCCGGGTCAGTGCGCCGAGTTCTGCGGCATCCAGCACGCCAACATGCGCTTCAGCGTGGTCGTGGAGACGCCGGCCGACTTCGCGGCCTGGGTCCAGACGCAGCAGCGCACGGTGGCGCTGCCGGCGACCGCTGCGCAGCAGGCCGGCGCCACGGTCTTCCAGCAGGTGACCTGCGCCGGATGCCACACCATCGCGGGCACGGCGGCAAGCGGCACGATCGGGCCGAACCTGACCCACTTCGGGAGCCGGCAGACGATCGCCGCTGGCGTGCTGCCGAACACGCCCACTGACCTGGAACACTGGCTGCAAGACCCCGACGGCGTCAAACCGGGCAACCTCATGGGCAAGACGGTGGCGGCCGGGATGCTCAGTCAGGAGCAGGTGCGCGACTTGACCGCCTATCTGGAGAGCCTGCAGTGACCGCCGCGGAAAACGCCCGTGGACAAGATCCATGACTCGTTCAGCTTCAGCCTCCTGCTTCCTACTACGGCCGCAGGGGCGATGGCAGAGCCGGCGGCGGTGCGCTCGTTGTTGGTGAGAAAACACGGACGATGGTACTATGGACAGTCGTAGGACGTCAATGCATACTGTTGCCGGCCCGTAGCAGCACCGGCCGGCGACCCGTAACCGGAGGAGTTCCTTGAACGGCATTGTGATCAGCATCAGCCCGGTGCTCGCGCACCTCGGCCCCTTCACGCTCCGCTGGTACAGCCTGTTCTTTGTGTTGGCCATCTTTGCCGGCGTCTGGCTGGGGCTGCGCGAGGCGGGGCGCAGGGGCCTCGACGTCGAGCGGGTGCAATCGCTGGCCATCTGGGCGGTCGTGGGCGGGCTGGTCGGCGCCCGGCTCTTCCACGTCATCGATCGTTGGGATCTGTATGCCGCCGATCCGTTCCGCGTGTTCGCGATCTGGGAGGGTGGTCTGGCCGTTGAGGGCGGACTCGTCGGCGGCGGGATCGCCGGCCTGGCGTACGCGCTGCGCCATTGCATCCCGGCGTGGAGGATGGCGGACGCGGCGGCGCCGGGGATGCTCCTGGGCCAGACGGTGGGCCGGCTCGCCTGCATCCCCAACGGCGACGCCTACGGCGCGCCGGCCAATCTGCCCTGGGCCTTCATCTACACCAATCCGGCAGCGCAGGTGCCGCCCAATCTGCTCAATGTGCCCCTCCAGCCCTACCCGGTCTACGAGCTGCTGTTCGATCTGGGGCTGCTCGCGCTGCTCTGGCGGCTGCGGCCGGTGTTCAAGTCGGATGGGCTGCTGTTCCTCACGTACGTTGTCCTCTACGGGGTGGGACGCTTCCTGTTGACGTTCTACCGTATCGAGAAGGTCTGGTTCTGGGGGCTGCAGGAGGCGCAGGTGTTCGCCCTGCTGGCCGTGCTGGCAGCCCTGCCGCTCCTGATCTGGCGGGCGCGGCGCGGCCTGGCCGGCTTGCCAACAGCACTGGAGCGGCAGCCGGCGTGACGGCTGCCATTGCTTTCCGGCGAGATACCGCCGACGAGCGGAAGGAGTCCTATTCGATCGAGGTAGTCGTGGTTTGGAGAGCCATGGGGTCTGTACCACCCCGGCTGGTGTGGTTCTGTCATGCTGACCCGCCGCGGCTGCGGTGCGGGCTGCTGAGGAGACAATGGTGAGCGAGATACTCCAGTTCGTGCAGACATACGGCGTCTGGATGGCCCTCGGTGGCGCCGTCCTCTTGGTGCTGTCTCGCGGCGGGGGCGGGATGGGCTGCTGCGGCATGTCCCAGCAGCAAGGTCGGGGGATGGCGAGCGGCTGCGGGCAAGCGCCCGCCGAAGACGACGCCAGCGGCCAGGCGCAGCGGCCTGCGACGGTGGCGGAGGCGCGGGCACAACTCATGGAGCTGCAGGCCCGGCAAGAGGCGCTTGCCCGTCAGGTCGCCAGTCTGGAGCAGGAGCCAGTGGAACCGGCCCGGGAGCACGGGCCAGCCGTTCGGCCGTTATTGTCTGTCGGGCGCGAGGATGCCCGGCGATAGCGGACACAGAGACATGCACAGTGAGATCAGGAGGGTTGCGCGGTGTCGATGCTGAAGTGTTGCCTTAACCCGAAGGTGCTGGCGGGACTGGGGGTCGTGGCGGCGGGGATCTGGTTGTTCCAGCCCAGCCTGTTCGCGGCCGCGTTTCCGACCTTGCTCATACTCATTTGCCCCCTGTCCATGGGCATCATGATGTTTGGCATGGGCAAGATGGGCGGCATGAACGATATGGCGAATCAGGAGGGGCAACCGGGCCAGCAGTACACCTGCCCGATGCACCCGGAGGTGCGTCAGGATCAGCCGGGGCGGTGCCCCAAGTGCGGGATGGATCTGGTGCCGGTCGCGCCGGCCAAGCCGGCGCAGACGACGCCAGCGCCCGCGAACGCTGCTCTGCTCAGCCGCGAGGAACAGCTCGCCCAGTTGCGCGGGCAACTCCAGCAGGTGAGCGAGCAGCAGGCGGCGCTCCAGAGCCGCCTGGAGGAGTTGGCCGCAGCCGAGGAGGCTGTCCCGACCAGCAAAGCGCTCCGCGAGGCGGAGCAGGTGGCACGGGCCGCCGACACTCGACGGTAGCCGTTGGCCGGATGCCAGTGGCTCGATACATGCGGCGCGTCACCGGGCATCTGACGCTCACGGAGTGAGGATGCCCGGCGGACGAGGACTTTCCGGCGCCGCGTCGGCGCTGGGACTGAAGAGGAGAGCAGGAGCGAACCTATGCCCACGCTGCACATCACGCACGCGGTCGCGTCCGTCACGCGACTGGCGCACACGCAGAGCCTACAGAGGGCCGCGGCCGCGGTATTTCACGCCTGCATGCAGATGATGCATGGCCAGGTCTGCCTGCAGATGATGCAGGCCGGTTGTACAATGGCGACGATGCAGCCCTGCCCCTGACACGACGCTTCTGCGAGGGACGGACGATCTCGTGCCGGCCGGCAGGGCGGCGCGCGGGAAGGGAGCATAGCCCCTCCCTCTGGACGGTTGAAACTCGCGCCGCTCGGTACGCAGACCGTGGGCATGACGAGATCGGAAGGGGAACGGGATGCGACAGCGGATGCTTGGGCTGCTGGCCGGCGGGCTCCTGATGCTGGCGCTGCTGCTGACCGACGCAGGCGTGGCGCTGGCGCAAGGGGACGCCGGAATGGCGGGGGGTGATGGGGATACCACGAGTACCGCTGACGGTGGCCAGGCCGCTTTCGGCATGATGGGCGGAGGCGCCGGCATAATGGGGTCGGGCGGCATGATGGGCGGTGACGGCAGCGCGGTGACTGCCTCGACACCCCAGGCGGCCCGGACGCTCGCGCAACAGTTGGCCGGCGACGCCAGCATCGATCGCCAGACGAACACTGTCACCTACGACACGGCGGATGTCGAGCTGGTCGCGCTCGGCAGCCCGGAAGGGCAGCAAGATATGACCTGGAACGTCGACGGCCTGGTAAATCCTACCATCGTCGTCCCTGAGGATGCCCAGGTCACGGTACATTTCTTCGATGCCGATACCGGGACGCCGCACGGCTGGGAGCTCACCACCGCCCCTCCGCCCTATCCCTTCATGGTGATGATGGACGCGCCGGCGGCCTTCTCCGGCGCTTTTGCCATGCCGGCGCCGGGGGCAACAGACAGTCAATGGTTCGGGCGCACCGTGCGCTTCACCGCCGCGGATGCCGGCGCCTACTACTACCTCTGCCCGGCGCCCGGGCATGCGCAACAGGGCATGGACGGCAAGCTGGTGGTGCGATGAGCGCGGAGCGATCGGGGTCGGACACGCGGGAACGGCGGCGGTGGCATACGGCTTGCGGCCCACCGCCGTAGCGCATCTTACCTCGCCGAGTAGGTTGTTTTGGCGGATCCGCCAGAGAGGAGCGAGCCATGCTGGACCAGAGACGGCGTTGGGGGCCCGGTGGCTGGGCGCTGCTGGCGCTCATCGGCGCGGTGGTCGTGGCGGTGGCCGGCTGGGCTGTGGTCGCGATGTCTGGCGCGGTCGGGGCCGCCTCCCGCTACGGCGGCGGGATGATGCCCTGGGCCTGGGGCTGGATGGGCGTCGGCATGCCCATCATGTGGCTAGCGATGCTGCTGTTCTGGCTCGCCGTCGTCCTGGGTATCGTGGCGCTCGTGCGCTGGGCGACCGATCTGCCCCGTGGGCGGTCGCCGGATCGCGGGGATGCTATGGACATCGCCCGGGAGCGCTACGCCAAGGGCGAGATCACGCGCGAGGAGTATGAGCGCCTGCGCGACGAGCTGGCGAGTCGGCCCGACCGCGTCGTCTAGACGCCTACTCTCTCGAATGGTACGACGGTCCGTATATGGAGAGCGTCGGCAGTGGAGCGGCGTCAGCTGCGAGACGGACGGAGGTCGCACCATGGCCGGAGCGGCGTCGTCGCTCGGCGCGGCCAGGCCGACGCTGCTCGGCGTGCTTTTCGCCTTCGGCTGGACGCCCTGCGTGGGGCCGATCCTGGCGGCCATCCTGTTCTACGCCGGCAGCACCCAGACGCTGGGCCAGGGCGCGGCGCTGCTGCTGCTCTACTCCCTCGGTATGGCGGTCCCATTCGTCGCCACGGGGGTCGGCTTCGCGCGCATGACGGGCGTCTTCGGCTGGGTCAAGCGGTACCGCCGCGCACTCAACTGGGCCAGTGGCCTGGTGCTGATCGGCATGGGGGTCCTGTTCCTCACTAACACCTTCTTCTGGCTGAGCATCGCCATGCAGCGGCTGTACTACACGCTGTTCTTTCGCTGGTCCGGAGCGTCCATGCGCCACATCCGTTGCCGTTCGTGCGTCCTGGTCCTCTTCCTGCTGGCGAGCGGCTTCGCCCTCACGCCCGGCATAGCCGAGGCCCACTCCTTCCTGGTCCAGTCGACGCCGCAGCCGGGCGAACGCCTTCAGACGAGTCCGGCGTCCCTGCGCCTGCAATTCAGCGACCCGGTCGTCGGCGAGCGCGTAGATGTCAAGACGGCCGGGGGGACCCGGGTCACGGACGGCGCGCTGCAGCTCTCCGAGGACAGACACGTCGTCGACGTGCCGCTGCCGCGCCTGGCCGACGGCGTCTACGTGGTGTCCTGGCAGGAAGTGGACGCCTCGGATGGCCATCTCTCCCTGGGCGAGTTCGCCTTCGCCGTGGGGATGGCCAGCCGGCTCCCTGCGGTGACGAGCCAAAGCGCCGCGCCGATCGACTGGCCCTCTACGGTGGCTAACTGGCTGTTCCTGGGCGGGCTGCTCCTTGCCTTCGGCGGACTCGCCAGCGAGCGCTTCATCTGGGCTGCCGTGGCGCGCCCGGACCCGCTGGTCGTGCCCACACTCCCTATCCGCTGGCTCCTGGCGATCGCGCTGCTGGGTGGCGCTGTCCAGTTCGCCCTCGTCGTTCAGCAGGCCAGCGATGGTAATCAGCTAGCCGCTGGCGCGCGCCCTGCCCTGGCGGTTCTCACCACACCGGCGGTTATGCTGACGCTGGCTCAATTCCTCTTGGTGGCCTACGGTCTCTGGGTATTGCTTCTCCCACGGTCGCGGACGCGCCCATGGGCGCTCCTGCCGCTCGGCCTAGCCATTGTCGCCGCGGTCCTGCGCAGCCACGCGGGCACGACGGCAACCTGGTGGGCGACGCCGGCGAACGTGCTGCACCTCGTCACCGTGGGTCTCTGGGTCGGCGGGCTGGCGCACCTGGTGCTCGTCGTCTGGCGGGCGGGCGATGACGCGAGGCGCCGAGTGCTGGGCGATGGGGCTCGGCGATATTCCCGGTTGGCGCTGGCGCTGGTGGGCCTAGCGCTGGCCAGCGGTGGGGTGGTGGCGCTGGCGCTCTTCGGCCAGCCGGCCGAGCTGGTGACGACCACCTACGGCCGGCTGCTCCTGGCGAAGCTGCTCCTCGTCGCCATCGCGCTGGGGCTGGCGCTGCTCGCCCGCCAGAGAGGGCTGCCCGCGCTCCAGCTCGGGCGGCTCGGCCCGCTCCGCGGCTTGAGTCGCGCCGAGGGGACGCTGCTCCTCACCGCCGTCGCCGTAGCGGTCGTGATGGGGGGCGCGGCGCCACCGCGGACGGTGACCGCCGAGGATCTCCTCGGCCCGCCGCCCTTGCCTGAGCCGGTCGTCCGGCAGGCCGGCATGGTGGGGCTGCTGGCGGTCTACCTGGGAGCTGCTCAGGACGAGCTCCGCTTGGAGGTGCTGGCGCCGAGCGGCGAAGCGGTGACCGGCACGCGGATCGGCGTCGAGGGCCGGGCGCCCGATGGCAGCGCGTTCGATGTCTTTCCACGCGGCTGTGGGCCGGGCTGCGCCACAGTCACGTTCCCCTGGCAGCGGGGATCCACCACCCTCACCGTCAGCGTGGCGGCCAAGGGCTGGGCTGGCGGCAGCGTCGACTTCGCCGTGCCCTGGCCGCCCCAAACTGAGGACCCGGCGCTGCTGGCTCGGGCGATCCAGGCGATGCGCTCCCAGTCCACGGTCACATTCAGCGAGCGCGTCTCGCCGAGCGTCGGTGGCGCCTCCGTCAGCACGGCGACGATGAGCGGGCCGCAGTTCGTCGCCCAGGAGATCTACGCGGCCGGCGGGGCCAGCGACATCCGACCGGCCCCGGCATCGGACGGCCTCCGCGCACTCACGCTGTACATCTCGGGCTCGTCGATCTGGTACCGCCTGGAGATCAACGGGCAGGACCGCTTGCAACGAGAGACGATAGTCGACCCCGGCCACCTGATCGAGCGCACCTTCGCCTACGACCTGCCGGCGGCAGGAACGACCGGGCCAGCTCCGCCCTAGGCGACGGTCGCTCGCCGCTGCTCGGCCGGATGCCGCTACGGCGCCGGCGTCGGTGCGGGGAGGGTCCGCGGCTGCCCGTCGGGCGCCAACAGGTAGA
>CALBSQ010000188.1 GCA_937967325.1 uncultured Chloroflexota bacterium | reverse complement strand
AGCGGCCCCGGCAAAAGTCATCAATTCCCTTGCACTGTCATCCTGAGCGCAGCGAAGGACCCCTGGCGCGACAGATCAGCCGTACAGCGGGCCCGCGCAGCGCGGACGGCCAGGCCAGGGGTCCTTCGCTGCGCTCAGGATGACAGTGCAAGGGGATCCCTGGATACTGCAGAGGCGCGTTCACCTGCTGCGCAGTTGCGGGTCGAGCACGTCGCGGAGGCCGTCGCCAAGCAGGTTGAAAGCCAGCACGGTCAGCATCACGGCAAGGCCCGGGAAGAAGATGAGATATGGCGCTGTCGTGAGGTACTTGGCGCTGTCGCTGATCATCGTCCCCCATTCCGGCGTGGGCGGCACGGCGCCAAGACCGAGGAAGCCCAAACCGGCGGCGGCCAGGATGGCGTCGGCGACGCCCAGTGTTGCCTGCACGATGAGCGGCGACAGACAATTGGGCAGAATGTGGCGCAGCATCAGCCGTCGATCGCTGGCGCCAAGCGTGCGACCCGCCAGCACGTAGTCGCGAGTAGACACCGACAGCACCATCGAGCGCATGACCCGGGCGTAGCCGGGCGTGCTCAAGAAGCCGATCACTACCATCGTCTTGTTGAGGCCTGGACCCAGAACGGCGACGATGGCGATGGCGAGCAGGATACCCGGGAAGGCCAGCATAATGTCGATGAAGCGCATGATGATGGCGTCGAGGGTGAGCCCAAACACCTTGACCTTGCCCCAGTAGCCGGTGATGAGCCCGAGTGTCGTGCCCAGGCTGGCGCCGATGAGCACCGCGACCAGCCCGATGCGCAAGGAGATGCGCGCTCCATAAACCAGACGCCGCAGCTCGTCACGGCCAAGGTCGTCCGTCCCAAGCGGGTGGAGGGTCGATGGCGGCAGCAGGCGCTGCGCCAGATTGGAGTCGGTCGCCGGGTTGTAGGGCAGAAGCACCGGCGCCAACAGCGCAAGGAACACGAAGCAAACCAGGATCACCAGGCCGATCCGCGCCCCCGCGCTGGACCACAGGCGAGACAGGAGGTCACGCCACTGTCCCTGCGCCGGCCGGATGGCAGGCGCCGGTAGCTTCAGGCGTTCCTGCAACACGGCCATCAGGCGCGCCTTCCGGTGGAACCGAACAGGTCCATATCGCCCATCGTTGCCGGCCGCGAGAATCGCCCGCCAGGAGCTGCGCGGTGAGCGGTCACGTCCGGCTGATCCTCGGATCCAGCAAGCTGTAGGACAGGTCCACGAGCAGATTGACCGCGACGAAGATCAGCGCCGCCACCATGACGCCCGCCTGCACGATGGGATAGTCGCGCTGCAAGATGGCCTGGTACATCCAGAGACCCATACCCGGCCAGGCGAAGATCGTTTCGGTCAGAATAGCCCCGCCGAGCAGGCCGCCGATCTGCAACCCGACCACCGTGACGATGGGGAGCAGGGCATTTCTCAAGGCGTGGCGCGCAATGACGACGCGCTGTGCGAGTCCTTTGGCGCGCGCCGTGCGCACGTAGTCCTGATTCAGCACTTCGAGCATGGTGGAACGGGTCAGGCGAGCCAGGATTGGCATCGTCACGGTGCTGAGCACCAATGAGGGAAGGAGGAGATGCTGGGCCACGCTCTTGAAGGCGGCCCAGTTGCCGGCAAGCAGGCTGTCGACCAGATAATAGTTGGTGACGCGCTGGAAGGGAATCTCCAGGCTGATCTGCCCGCTGGGCGGCAGCCAGCGCAGCCAGACGGCGAACAGGTAGATCATCATGAGGCCGAGCCAGAAGATAGGGATGGACACCCCCAAGAGCGAGACCATCATGCTGGCCACGTCGAAGATAGAGTTGCGCCGCAGCGCGGAAATGATCCCCGCTGGAATGCCGATGAGCAGACCCCAGATCATGGCGAAGAAGACCAGCTCGGCAGTGGCCGGAAAGCGAGCGCCGAGCTCGTCGCTGATCCGGTCGTTATTGATGATGGAACGGCCGAGGTCGCCGTGGACGGTTCGACCCAAGAAGTCCAGATACTGCTGCCACAGTGGCCGGTCCAGCCCCATCTCAAGTCGAAGCCGGGCCACGCTCTCCGGGGTGGCCCGCTCGCCCAGCATCACCGTCGCCGGGTCGCCCGGCGTCAGACGCAGCAACAAGAACACGACCAGCGACACGCCGAACAATACGGGGATCAAGCCGACGATGCGACGAATAATGAAGGTGGACATCAGTCCCCTAGGAACCTCTCCCCCGGCCCCTCCCTTCGTAGGGGAGGGGCCGGGGGAGAGGTTCTCTGCTCACGACACCGTGACGTCGTGGTATGGCTCCGTGAAGAGAGGGGCGGTGTAACCCTGGACGTTCTTCCTCGCCACTGCCACACCTTTGGCCCAGGCGATGGGGATCACGGGAACGTCGTCCTGCAGGATCTTCCCTGCCTGCTGGTAGAAGGGTGAGCGCTGCTTGGGGTCGATGGCCTCGTCACCTTTGGTGAGCAGGTCGCGTACCTGGGCGTTATCGTAGGAAAACTCCGGCTTCACGGCCTTGAAGAAGTAGCCAAGATAGTTGTCGGGGTCGCCATTGTCGCTGCCCCAGCCCAGCATGTACAGCCCGAGCTTGCCGTCGGTGCGGTCCTGGAGATAGGCGCCCCAATCCTTGGTCTTCAGGTTGACGGTGATGCCGACTTTGGCCAGGTCGCTGGCAATGGCCTGGGCAATGCCCTTGGGATCGGGGAAGTAGCCGCGGGTGACGGACATGTACCAGAAATCCATGGTGAGCTTCGTCTGGCCGGCGTCCTTGAGCAGTTG
>CALBSQ010000187.1 GCA_937967325.1 uncultured Chloroflexota bacterium | reverse complement strand
TCGCGGCGGCTGTGGTCGCGGCGGCGCTGCTACTCGTCACGCTCGTGGCGGGCTGGGCAGTCGTGCTGACCGACGCAGCGGCTGTCGAGGGCGACGCGGCGACGCCGGCGGCTGACCCCGCGGAGGACGTGGTAGCCGGCGTTGTCGGGCCGGTACCCCCGCAGGCGGCGAGGAGCGTAGCGCTCCCGACGATGGAGACAGCGCCGAGCAAGAGTTGCCGGCGCGACGGGCCGATAGACAACGTTGCCATGGCCTTGAGCTTCCTCCTGTCCTGACCGGAACCGGCATACTGACGCGTACCTAAGCGTTTCTGCCGGCGGCGCAGGGCCATTGTAGCGGTCGCGCCACCGCGATGAAGAAGACTTGAATCAGCCTTCTTGCTGAGTATAAGCGTACACGGTACGCCTCGTGGCTCAAGACGTCTGCCACCTTCTACGGTTCTGCTCGACCTTCCTGGCAAATGCCTGCTCCAGGTCGATGCCCAGGCGGTTGGCCAGGTCGCACACGTTCCACAGCACGTCGTACATCTCCATACCGATCTTCTCTCCGGCGACCTCGGGAGCCACGGCGCCATGGGAGGGATAGGCGCCGACGTGCTGTAACACCTCCCGCGTCAACTCACCCACCTCAGTTACCAGGAAGAGGAGCCGTTGCTCGACGGTTGTCTCGGGAAAGGATTGCGCCAAGTCCTTGGTCTGCTCCTGAAACTCCTTGATCGTCGACATGCTCGTCCTCCGCGATCAGTCATCCCAAGGCGCCGCCGTGTTCCAAGACGCACATGTGAGGCCACCCCATAATCAGCCGGGGCGCTCCTCGGACGAAAACTGAATACACACGGGCGTGGGACTCTCGGTTACCTGCCCGGTCGCCGCCAGCCTGCCCGTCCCCTGATCGATCCGGAAGGTGACGATGGTGTTGCTGTTCTGGTTGGCGGCCAGCAGGAAGGCGCCGGTGGGGTCGATGTTGAAGTTGCGCGGCGTCTTCCCGCCCGAAGGCTCATGGCCCACCTGGGTCAGCTTGCCGGTGGCCTGGTCGATGGCAAAGATGACGATGCTGTCGTGGCCGCGATTGGAGCCGTAGACGAACCGCCCGGAGGGGTGGACGACCACCTGCGCAGTGTGGCTGGTACCCGTGAAGTCACCCGGCAGCGTGGAGACGGTCTGGACGATCTGCAGCGCGCCTCGCGACGCATCGAAGGTGAAAGCGCTCAGGGTGGAGTCGAGCTCGTTGATGACGTAGACGTAGCCTCCGCTCGGGTGGAAGGCCAGGTGGCGGGGGCCCGCGCCGGAGCTGACCTGGGCGTATGGCAGGCTATTGGCGACGAGCTTCCCCGACTCCAGATCGAGCTGATAGATCACGATCCGGTCGATGCCGAGGTCGCAGGCCAGGACGTAGCGACCGCTCGGGTCGGTGGTCACAAAGTGGGCGTGCGGCCCCTCCTGCCGGCCAGCGTCGGGACCCTGGCCGGCGTGCTGCACCACGTCGCTCGCCGCGCCGAGCCGCCCATCCGACCCAATCGGCAGCGCCGCCACCTGGCCGCTGCCGTAGTGCGCGGCCAGCGCGTACCGCCCGCTGGGGTGGACGCTCACGTAGGCCGGCGAGACGCCGCCCGACGGCTGGCGATTGAGCGGCGTGAGCGCGCCGGTCGCCCCGTCCACACTGAAGGCGCTGACGGCGCCGACGTCGCTGCGCTCGGGCGTCCACTGCCGCTCGACGGCATAGAGGAACCGGCCCTGGGGATGGAGCGCCAGCCAGCTCGGACTGAGCAGGTTGGCCGCCGTCTGCAGGTGCGCCAGCGCGCCGGTGGTCGTGTCCAGCCGGTAGATATAGATCCCCCGGGACCCGGTCGAGCCGGTAAACGTCCCCACGTAGACAAACATCGCCGCATCTCCCATGTCGGCCGTCAGCGTCCGGAGTATACGTCAAGGCTGACCATGCTGGCCGCACGAGAGAAGCGGTGCTTGTCCTCGCCCTGCTACGCCTCAGCCACCACCAACGCCTCCACGTTGCCGGCGCGGTATCCCTCCGGCCAGGACAGGGGCACGGGGTCCCATGTGCGGCCCGCGTCCGGCGAGCGGTAGACCTGCCCCTCGCGTGTGGCCGCGTAGAACGCGTGCGGCTCCGCGGCGTTGGAGGCCAGCACCATGGTCCGCCTGCCGCGCGGCTCCGGCAGACCGGCGCTCATCTCCTGCCAGGCCTCGCCGGCCGACCGGCGATAGAGATACGACTCGGCCGTGCCGCTGTCGTGGGCCTGACGTGGCCCGGCAGCCGACGAGACGACGATCGTCTCCGGGTCGCCCGGATCGACGGCCAGGCCCCAGGCATAGTGATGCCGCAACCCGCTATCGTCGCGCCGCCAGCTCGCGCCGCCGTCGTGGCTCTCCGCGTAGCCGCCGCCCGCCGCCTCGTAGACGCGCCCCGGCGCCCGTGGGTGGGTGCGCAGCGTATGGGCGTCGTGCTGGCCCTCCGGCTTGCGATCCTCCCAGGTGCGTCCGCTGTCCAGGCTGCGCATCACGCCGCCGAGCTCGATGCCCACGAAGAGCCGCGCCGCGTCGTGGGCGTCGGGGGCGATCCAGCGCACGTGGCTGGTCCACGGCCTAGGCGGGAAGCTCCACGTCGGCGCCGACGGCAGGGCGCGGAGCGCCGGGCAGTCCTGCCAGGAGCGCCCGCCGTCTTCCGAGCGGAACAGCGAACTGGGTTCCGTTCCGGCCCAGACCACCCCGCCGCCATTGGCGTGCTCGAGCGCGCCGACCGCGACCGCCATGACCGCCTGAAAGGCGATGCCCGGACCCGCCGCGTGCCAGGACGTGCCCGCGTCGTCGCTGACCCACAAGCCGCGGTCGAAGGAGCCGCAGTAGACGCGCTCGGGCCGTTCCGGGTCCGCCGCGAGGCACTGGGTCGTGTAACCGGCCAGCCCACGCTGCACCGGCCAGGCGCCGTTGTGCCGCCGAGCCACGGCCACCCCATCATTCGTTGCCAGGTAAAGAACCGTCACCATCGCTCCTTCCACCAACGTGTCCACAGCAGCTCGCTTCTTCGCGCGCTACGGTGCTAGTCCTTGTACTGTACCTTCATTAGGAGGGACGCCTTCGTCGCAAAATGGTACATCCAAGAAGACGGGGTGACTTCCCGTTGTCATCCTTCGCTGCGCTCAGGATGACAACGGGAGTGGCCGCGCGGCGTTGGGCACTGCCCCGAACTTGGTAGATGCACCACCAAGGTAATATGGCGGAAGTCGCGGCTAGGAAGGCAAGGCTTCCCGCCAGGATCCTGGCAGACGCCGGGCGGGGATGAGCGCCCCACCCGGCGCGGGCAAATCGGCGCCTGCCTAGCCGGGCACGGTGACGCCGTGCGTTGCGACCGCCTCGGTGGCGCCGTCCGGCGCGGCCGGCGCCTGGCGGGAGCGCAGCAGCAGGCCCAGGGCGCCCGCGACGAGCGCGGCAGCCACCATCACGCGGAAGGTGTCGTCGAAGGCCGCGGCGAAGGCCGCTCCCATCGCCGCCTGCAGGTCGTGGGCGAGGTTGGCCGGCGCGCCGGTCGTGCTGGCCGGCTGAGCCTGCGCGAAGGCCGCCTTCGCCGCGGCGATGCGGGTCGCCGCGCGCGAGGTCAGGATGGCAGCCAGGCCGGCGATGGTGAACGAGCTCACGACCTGCTGCAGGGCATTGGTCAACGAGGTCACGCGGCTGACCAGCCGGCGTGGCGCCGTGTTGATCAGGTGGGTATTCAACGGCATCATCATCATGCCCATCCCCGCGCCAACCATAGCCAGCGGCAGGAGCAGGTCGATCCCCCGTGTCGCCGCGCTGACGCCCGAGAGCAGGTAGGTGGCCACGGCCACCAGGGCAATGCCCAGCAGCACCAACGGGCGGGCGCCGATGCGGTCGAACAGCCCGCCGCTCAGCGGCATGATGATGGCGGCCGCCAGGGCTTGGGGCAGCAGGATCAGTCCGGTATCGAAGGCGCCGTAGC
Source organism: uncultured Chloroflexota bacterium (assembly GCA_937967325.1). Classification (GTDB taxonomy): domain Bacteria; phylum Chloroflexota; class UBA4733; order UBA4733; family UBA4733; genus UBA4733. Next base: position 30,496 of record CALBSQ010000187.1, on the reverse strand, counting down.
CACGCACCTGCTGCAAGAAGAGGGGGACCAGGAACAGCGAGCCGAAGAGGGCAAACTGGGCCACCCACTGCACGACGATGGCACGGCAGAACTCCGGCGAGCGGAAAACGCGCAGCTCGAGCAGGGGCGTGCGGGCGCGCAGCTCCACGACGACGAAGGCGAGGAGCGCGACGCTCCCGACGACCAGACCGCCCAGAGTCTGGGCCGAGGTCCAGCTCGTGCCACTCTGGCTGATGCCGTAGCACAGCCCGGCGAAGGCGAGGGGCGCCAGCAGCGTGCCCGGCAAGTCCAATCCAGCCGCGCTCTGTCGCCCGATGGCGGGGAGGCTGCGCAGTCCCACCGCCAGGCCAATAATGCCGACCGGCAAGTTCAGCAGGAAGATCCAGCGCCAGACGGCGTACTGCACCAGCCAGCCGGCCAGGACCGGGCCGAGGGCGGGCGCCAGCAGGATCGGGATGCCCATCACCCCCATGACGGCTCCCACCCGCTCCGGCGGGCTGAGCCGGTAGACGTAGGCCATCGCGATGGGGAGGACGCAGCCACCGCCCAATCCCTGCAGCAGGCGAAAGGCAACCAGCATCGTATCGCTCTGCGCCGTCGCGCAGAGGGCCGAGCCTAGCGTGAACAGCGCCACGGAGAGCAGGAAGACCTGCTTGGCGCCGAAGCGATCGGAGAGCCAGCCGGCCAGCGGGATCACCGCCGCCTGCGCCAGGGCGTAGCCGGTGACGGTCCACTGGATCATAGTGAGGCTGCTATCCAGCTCCTTGACCAGACTGGGCAGGGCGACGTTGACGGCAGTGCTATCGAGGATCACCATGAAGACGCCGACGATGATCGCGACCAGCGGCGCCATGATCGCCCGCATGCGGAAGGGCGGCGTCTCCGCCACGGTGGTGATGGGAGCGGTTGCTACGGCCATGGAACAAATCTCCTTCAATCGGGAGCCATTCGACAGCGGCGTTCTCGCTGGTACATTCGTTCTAACATCTACCGCCGGCCCCATGCTTCTTCGATCTTGCGCAATCGATCCCTCGCCGAGGACCACCTCGACGCGGCGCTGGGGCCGGCGCTACCTGCTCGCCGGCCAGCCACCGCCGCCAGTGGCCGGCGACCTCGTCGCCGCGACACCCGCCGCTGTGTCCTCGCCGTCGACCGAGAAGCCTAGGCCGTGACCTCCCAGATACCACTTCCGCTGAACGTCGTCATCATCGCTATCGCCATCGTCAGTGTCGTCGCGCTGGTGGTGGGTTTCGCCGTGGGGGCGCGGCGGCTCCTCGGGCTGCGGGTCAGCGTCGTGCGGACCCTGATCGCCGGCGGCGTCGCCTACGAGTCCAGCAGGCTCTTCGGCACGGCCCTGCAAGCGGCGGGGCCACGGGGCGCGCCCTTCTTCGTCACCGTCGAGGTCGGAGTCGCGCTGCTCAGCGCCATGCTCTTCCTCGTCGTGGCCGAGGCGGTCCTGCCGAGCGGAACCGTTCGGCCCCTGGCCTGGTCACGCGCGCTGCGTCACTGGCTGGCCCGAACACGGCGCTATTCCCAGATCAGCGCCATCGCCGTCCGCCACGGCCTGATCTCCTACGTTCGTGGCCGCGGCCGCCTGGAGGCCGACGCGCCGGCGGGGCGCGCCCAACTGGCGCGTTCCCTGCGGCTGGCGCTGGAGGAGGCCGGGGTCACCTTCGTCAAGCTCGGTCAACTGCTGTCCACGCGGCGCGACCTGCTGCCCACGGAGTTCGTCGACGAGCTGGGCCGGCTGCAACAGCAGGTCGCGCCAGCCCCCTGGCAGCAGGTGGAACAGGTGCTCGGCCGGGAGTTTGGGGCGCCGACCGGTACGGTGTTCGCCGAGTTCGACCCGACGCCTCTTGCGGCCGCCTCCATCGCCCAGGTACACCGGGCCCGCCTGCATTCGGGCGCCGACGTGGTCGTGAAGGTCCAGCGCCCGGACATTCGACCAATCGTCGAGCGCGACCTGGACATTGTCGGCCGCATCGCCGGCACGCTGCAGTCGCAGGCCGGCTGGGCGCGCGCCATGGGAGCCGTCGATCTGGCGCGGGGCTTCGCCGCCGCCGTGCGCGAGGAGCTCGACTTCCGGATCGAGGCGCGCAACATGCTCGCGGTCACGGCGGCCTGGACTGAGCGCCGAGCGGATACCGCGGTGCGGCTGCAGCGCGGGCCTCGCCCCCGACCTCAAGATGTTCACCGACCTGTTCCGCCTCATGGCGCGATATGGCCTCGCGGTCCCGCCGGAGGTCGCGGCGGTGTTCCGGGCGCTCGCCACCCTGGAAGGCGCCCTCATCCAGCTCGCCCCCGGTTTCAACATCGTCGCCGATTCCCGCGCCTTCGCTGCCACCCAGCTGAGCGAGCAGCTCAATCCCGCTTCACTGCGCCAGGCGGCTGCCGACGAGCTCCTCGCGCTGCTGCCGCTGCTCCGCCGGCTCCCGCGCCGCGCCGAACGCCTCACGAATCAGCTCGAGCAGGGCCGGCTCAGCCTGAACGTGCGACTCTTCGCCGACGAGCGCGACCGTCGGGTCGTGACGGGGCTGCTCCATCAGGTCTTGCTCGCCTTCCTCGGCGCCACCAGCGGCGTCATGGCGGTTCTACTGCTCGGCATCAACGGCGGGCCGACCCTCAATCCCAACTTCACCCTCTTCCAGGTGTTCCGCTACAACCTGCTCGTGCTCAGCGCCGTGCTCGTCCTGCGCGTCCTCTTCCTCATCTTCCGGACGGAGCGCTGACAAGGCGATGCGGGGGATTCCCGCCAGGCCGTGAAGTCTGCGGCGACGCGACGGAGTTGAGGTCGCCCAACCGCCAGGGTGCATCGGTCACTCGGTTGGACCCACGGCGAGCAACACGTCCACGTCGATCAAGAGGTTGAGCTCGGGACCTCCTCATCATCGGTCAGATCACGATCAACCGGGACAGCAGGCATCACGCCGAGTCCCTGCCGCCTCGCCTCGTCGAGGAATCCTGCCATCTTTTGAGGCTGTTGGCCATTCGGGAACGTGGGCTGGTGCGGTGGACAGGGCGTATAGCAATACGCCCCTACCAGATGTCGCCGGCGCCGGTAGGGGCGTATTGCTATACGCCCTGATCTCGCCAATGGCGCGACGCCCGCGAATGGCCAACGGCCTCATCTTTTGGCGATACTCGTCGGGCCCGATCTTGAGCGCCCGTCCCGCTGCTACGAGCGGCAGGATCTCGTCGAACGCAACCGACAACGCGTCGAGATTGACATGGCCTACTCTGCTGCAACGAACAGTGTGTATGACCCGCCCCCTGCCAGTTCCCGCAAGACGTGTCGGGCCACGTCCTCCCAGCCGTCGACGTAGTCCACCCAAGGATGGCGACCGGCAACCAGCCCCTGCGCGGCCCATAGCAACGCCCGGCCATCCTCCGTCTCCGGCGCCGGCAGGTCCAGCCTCCCCACGAGATCCGTGACGTCGATCAGCCGGTAGCCGGGTAGCTGCTGCCGGAGGGCCCAGCGGTGGCGACGCTGGAGTGCGGCCGCCACGAGCAGTCGCGCCGTAAGGCTCGCTCGTGCCGGGTCGTCCGTGGCAGTCGCCACCAGCGCCGCCCGCACGGTGGGCGCGGCATCCGGATGCCGCAGGAGCAGTGCGATCAAGGCGTCCCGTAGGCGCGGCTCGGGAGCGCGCGCCAATTCGCGGATCAGCCGTGCCAGATCGACGTCAGCTGGTCCGCGGTACTGCGGCGGGCCGCCGGCGCCGGCTCTCCCGCCGCCGAGATATGTCACGTCGTAGGCGGCCAGGCGGTCCACCAGGTCGTCCCAGACGGCTGGATCGAGTCCTGCCGCCTGGTTGATCAGAACGTCCGCGAGGTCGTCGTACGTCGCGGACGCCGGATCGTGTAGCCGTAGTTCCTGCTCAGTTTCCATCGTTGCTCCCCGCATATTATTGTCGCAGGATCGCGCCATACGCCGGGGCGGCTGGGGACGGCGTACGGGGCGGGAGGAATTCAGGATAATCAGGCTCACCACCAACGCCAGCAGCACGATCGGGAAACTGTAGAGCTTGATCGAAGTGGAGGCGGAGGCCCAGTCGCCGGGGCCGCGGGCGACGAGCGCCGCGACCGTCACCACTGCTCCAGCCACCGCCACGGCGAGCGGGAGGACGACCAACTGTCGCCATCGCCATACCAAAGGCAGCACCCCGATCGTGACCAGCGCGGCAACGACGACCGGAAGGCGCAGTTGAGCCAGTGGATACACCATGCCGCCCGCCGTCACGGCCAGGAAGGCCAGCACCCCGCCCGCGACGCAAGCGGCAGCCATTCCGGGTCTGGGCCGCCCACCGAGGCCGGCGCCGCCGGCCAGAGTGAGGCCCGTCCCCACCCCCGTCAGGAGCCCTGCCAGGACCGCCGAGCCGAGGATCGTATTGTCACTCGGCAGCCAGATCGGAAAGACAGTCCCTACCGCCGCCCCCACGACGACCAGGTACAACCCGACACCCACGCCGCCCGAAGCGCGGTCCCGCCGCCCGGCCAGGTAGCGTCCCGCGGCCACACCGCCGGCGAGTACCGCGATGAGCTCGACGGGGAACAGGATGATGAAATCGTTGGCATGTGACAGGTCCCGACGCGCGGTCCCCGCCGCCGCCGATGCCACCAGGATAAGCAGCATGAGCACAGTGTACAGCAGGTTGCGCCCCAATTCAGACCGCCGCTCGGAGTCGCAACGTCGGGTCCACTGCGTCGCCGGTTAGCACTACCGTCCCGGCGAGCCGGTCGTAGAGGGTCTGGCGACGCCGGCTGAGCAGTATGGAGCCGAGGGAGACGCCGACCAGAGCATACACGAGCGCGTAGCCGGCCGGGACCCACCAGGGGACCGGCGCGCCGCCCGGCGCCAGCGCCACCCGCCAGAGCAGCGCGTGGCTCAGCTCCCACGGGACGAGCTTGCCGGCGGAGCGGGCGAGCGATCGCACCGTGCCCAGGCGACCCCCTTCCCCCGTGACCACCCGCAACCCCAGCAGCCGTTTGCCCCACGTCCCTTGCCACGCGGAGCGCTCCAGCAGGGCGAAGTAGAGGAGCACCGGCAGCGTGAGCAGCACGAACTGTGCGAGCTCAGCAGACAGCGGATGCGCGAACAGGTCAAGTAACGGCCGCCGCCAGGGGCTAGCCGCTAGCAGAATGCTGACGACGGCCAGGAGCAGGAGGTAGCCCGCGATCAGCACGTAGTCCAGCGCGAAGGCCATCAGCCGCGCCCGGAGCCCCGCATAACGTTCGACATGGGCACGAATGTCGTGCGCGGAGAACAGGCGGCCGCCAAGAGCTGTCGTGGGAACAGGCTCCACGTGCATGCCTCCCTCCGATCGCCGGCCGGGCAGGGCGACCGCATCCATACTGGCACGTCGATCCGGCGTGGGGACGAGCCTCCTGCGAAGTGCCGCCTTCCATGGGCCGCGACATCAGTATCTGCCCACTGGATGAGACGAGCGTGAGTACACGGGCACGCGTTGGGCAAGGACGTGGCTGGCGGCGCTCGGTGGGCGGCTCGTCCCGGCTTCGGATTGACGGGGAGTCGAGTATTTCTGCCTCAGCTGCTACGCGCCATACTGCCGGGGCAGCGCGGGCTCTGTTGGCTCGCTTCGTCCGGAGCGTGAACACGTGCAATCTGACGTGGGTGCCCCACTGATCCGCGCCTAACCGCTGTCCTGACAACTCTGGCGCAAGTGGACAGCGGGAGTGGGCGTCAGCCTAACGTGCCCCCTCCCCTCAGCGACAAGGGGGCAAATCTCCATGTTCAACATTCTACGGCGGCGTGACTTCGCCCGGCTCTGGCTCGGCGGGCTGATCTCGGTGCTGGGTGACTATGTCCTGCTCATCGCTCTTCCTTTCGATGTAAACCAGCGGACTGGCTCGGCGTTAGCCACCAGTCTGACATTCCTCACCGGCATGCTGCCTTCGGTTCTGTTTGGCTCTCTGGCGGGTGCGCTGGCGGATCGCTGGAACCGTCGACACCTCTTGGTAAGCGCTAACCTGGCCGAGGCCACTGTCGTGCTTGCATTGCTCGTGTACGCGTCCGATCCATCAGCGACAGGGCTCTGGTTGGTCTACGCTGTCCAATTCCTGGTGTCGGCGCTTGGGCAGCTCTCGGAGCCTGCGGAGGGGGGGCTCCTGCCACAGCTCGTAGAGCCGGGGCGCCTGGCGTCGGCCAATGCTCTTGGCACGCTCAGCGGCAATATCGGCCGCCTGATCGGTCCGGTGCTCGGCGGAGTGCTCGTCAGCCGCTTCGGACTGGGCAGCGTCGTGGTCGCCGATGCCCCCTCCTTCCTCACCGCCGCGGCGCTGATTGCGCAGATCAGCGTCCCACTCGAGCCGGTCACCGGGGGTGAGCAGCGCGCGGCAGCCGGATGGTCGGCGTTCTGGCGAGCGTGGAGGGAAGGATTCAGCCTTATCCGGGGAGACTCCTTCATCCTCGGCCTCCTGGCCGTGGGGGCGCTCCAGACCCTTGGCACTACCGTCCGCGTCCCGCTCGTGATCCCGTGGGCGCGGGAGGTGCTGCAAGGAGGAGCGGTCCTTTTCGGCGCGATCACGAGCGCGCAAGGGATCGGCGGGCTCATCGGCGGGATGCTCATGACGCAATGGGGCGAGGCCGTGCGACCGGCGATCCTGCTCGCGCCAAGTGAGCTCGTCGAAGGCGGGCTCATCCTGGCCATCGTCTCCACCCGGTCGATTCCGCTCACTTTGGGTCTTGTCGGCATCGTGGGCGTGGCGTTCGCCGCCTTTCGGACCAGCGAGCCGACGCTCATGCAACACGCCGTGCCCGACCGGTATCGCGGGAGGGCGTTCGGCGCCTTCGCCACCACGACGGCGCTGATCGGGATTGCCGGCTACCTCGCCTGCGGCGCGCTGGCCGACACGGTTGGCATCGTGCCGACGCTCTCCATCAGCAGCGGCCTGGACATCGCGGCGGGGTTGGTCGCCCTAGCCTTGGTGCACCACGCACGCCTCGGCGATCCATAGTGTCGCGTGGCCAGGGGACTCGCCCACCCCATTGCGCAGCTCCGGCGCGCCACTAGGCGCGTCGGAGCTGCCGGCCTCTTCGACCAGCGCACGGCCGCCGAGCCGCCCGGCCGACGACGAGTCACCGACCTCTAACAGTCAGCGCTTTTCCGTCGGCTCCCCTCCGAACCGGGCTTTACACTTTCGCGTTATCCGGCTCTCCAGTGTCTTGCGTCTGTGACTGTGGTAGGCGGCAGGTGGTAAAGTGGCGCTGTGAGTGAGGGAGTAACGCAGCAACCGACTATCCGACCGTACCGTCTCGATGATCTGGACGCGACGGTGGACCTCTGGTACCGCACGTGGCATGCGACCTTTCCCGATCTCCGACACGCCGAGCCGATAGAAGAGTGGCGGAGCCGGTTCGAGACCGTCATAGCCGTTGAGGAGCGGGTCTACGTCGCGGAGATTGATGGGAGGCTGGCAGGATTCCTGGCCGTCGCCGACCGCGGCGGTGGCCAAGGATACCTCCACGAGATCTTCGTCGCGCCCGAGTTCCAGCGCCGAGGCCTTGGCTCGATCCTCATGGCGAAGGCGAAGGAGCTTGCCCCCGCCGGACTGCGCCTGCGCACGCTCCAGCGCAACACGCAGGCCTCCGCGTTCTATGCGCGCCACGGCTTCATCGCCGGCTCGACTGGCATTGGTCGCGTGGGATTGCCGAACGTGGAGTTTCGCTGGACGCCAAGTCCCGAAGAACCTGACCTTCGGCCGGAGGAATGAGGCGTGTAGGACTGAATCTTGGCGCGGATTACGACCGCCGGGACATGCCGGCTGAGTCCGCCGTTGATCGAACGCTGGCCCCTGTGGTCGTGCTTCGTGTTCCAGTGCAGAGTCGACACCTCACAGCCGCGAGTGGACGGCTGGCTCCTCAACGCGGTCGAACTCCCGAGGAGGCGGCGTTTCAGGTGGTAGCCCGAGGCGGGATGCGGCCTCGGCGAAGCGGCGACGCATCGTCGCATAAAACTCGGGCCGGGCCGCCTCCAGCGTTGTCCGGTCCGCCTGGCGAAGCTCCTCGTTCTCTCGCAGGTAGCGGTCGACTTCCCCCTGATGGTCGAGGTAATGGGCGATGGCGCCGTAGACGGCCGCCAGCCGCACTGTCGGGAAGGCCTCGTGTATCTGCTCGGGGGTCTGTCTCAGCCGCCAGTTGACGACGATGCTCTCCAGCGTCACGCGGCTCGTCCCGACGTAGAAGTTTACCGTCGCGCGCTCGGACGTAGGCGGCCTGCATCGTGCCCTAACTTTAGTCCTCAGTGTCGTTCCGTAAATCGTAACCGCATTAGGGAGCGGACGCCATCAAGACCCCAATGTGCTGCGCATGCTAAACTCGCACGTACACGTATAGGTTTGATGAGGGTCAAGGAGGGCCGAGCGATGCGCAGCGGCGAGGCGGCGGAGCGGCTGGGGGTGACTCCCCGCACGATCAAGTATTACGAAGAGCTGGGCCTGCTCACGCCGCGCCGCGCCGGTGGGAACTACCGCGAATATGATGCGGAGGACCTGGAGCGGGTCGAGCGCATCCGCAACATGCAGCAGCTCGGCTTCTCGCTGTCGGCCATCCGCGAGTTCCTCAAGTACCGGCGCCAGGTGGACGAGAGCGGGCGGCGGCGCCTGCGCCTGGCCGACCTCGAAGCGTCCGTGCAGGCCCTGGAGAAGGAACTGGCAGAGGTGCGGCTGCGCATCGCCAAGGCGCGGGCGGAGATCGAACACGGCGAGCAGTTCGCGGCGGCGCTGGAGGCCGACGTCGCGCGGAGTCGCGAGTTCCTGGCCCAACGCCGGGCCGGCGTGGCAAGCATGGCGGGGAGCAGATAGATGAGTGTCACCCCAGCAGTTCCCCTCTCGGTAGCCGGTCGGGCGCAGGCCGTGCCTCGCGCCGGAGGGCTTGCCCTCCTGGACGAGCAGCATCTGGTGGGCAGCGTCAATCGCCTGGCCGTCCCGATCATCGCCGAGAACCTCTTTCAGACGACGCTGGGCGTCGTGGATATGCTGATGGTGGCCCGGCTCGGCGCCGCGGCCATCGCCGGCGTGGGCACGGCCGTGCAGCTCATGGGCCTGGTGATCGCCGCGCTTTCCGCCGTGACCGTCGGCACCACCGTGCTGGTTGCTCGCTTCATCGGCGCTCGGCAGCCGGCGGAAGCGGCTAGGTCAATCAAGCAGTCTCTTCTGCTGGGCATTGCCCTCGCGGCCTTCATCACGGTACTCGGCCACCTCTTCGCGCACCGCGTCGTCGCCCTGCTCGGCGCGACACCGGACGTGGTCCAGACCGGGGGCGACTACCTGGACATCGTGGCCCAGATGGCCATCTTCATGGTGATCCAGTTGGTCTGCGGCGGCGCCCTGCGCGGCAGCGGCGACACGCGTACCCCCATGCTGGTGACCGGCCTGGTCAACGCCGTCAACATCGTCGTCGCCTACACGCTCATCTTCGGCCACTTCGGCTTCCCGGCGCTCGGCGTGCTGGGCTCAGCCTGGGGCGCCAGCACGGCGCGGGCCATCGGCGCCGCCGTGCTATTGATCATCCTCTGGCGCGGCAGGCGCAAGGTGGGCATCGGAGGGCGGGCCGGCTGGCGTCCGGACGCCGACCTCATGCGCCGAATCATCAAGATCGGGCTGCCCTCGATGCTGGAGCAGTTTTTCATGAGCGGGGGCATGCTGCTCTATTCAGTCATCGTGATCGGGATGGGCACGGCGGTGTACGCCGCCCAGCGCATCACCTTCAATGCGCTGTCCATCTCCTTCATGCCGGGCTTCGGCTTCGCCATGGCCGCGACCACGATCACCGGTCAGGCCCTCGGCGCCGAGCGTCCCGATCTCGCTCGTCGCTCGGCCAAGATCGCCGTGGCAATGGCGACGCTCTGGATGTGTACGATGGGGATCGGGCTGATCCTGTTCGGCCACCAGATCATGCACCTGTTCACCCAGGACCCCCAGATCGACGCCGTGGGAACGGCGGCGCTGCGCATCATCGCCTTCTCCCAGCCCCTCCAGGCGGTCGGGCAGGTGCTGGCGGGCAGCCTGCGCGGCGCCGGCGACACCCGTTTCCCGATGATCGTGACGGGCCTGTCCGTCTGGCTAGTGCGGCTGCCCTTGGGCTGGCTGTTCGGCATCCCCTTGCATGGCGGCCTTTCCGGCGTCTACATCTCCAACGTGGTGGACGCCGGCGTCCGCGCCGCCGCCAACTTCCTGCGCTACCGCACCGGCCGCTGGCAGCACATCCGCGTGTAGGGTCCACCCCCCTTAGGGCACCATCTGCTGCTACGCCGACCTGGTAGCCCCGCGGCATGTAGGGAGCCGCCGAGGAGGACGCCACCAATTGCCGAGTATCGCATTGCGCCTAACTGAGGTTACAATTCGGCGGTTATTGTGATCTTAGTAACGCCGGAGCAGACATGAACGAAGCCGGACACCGCCAGGCAATGGAGCAGCTCAGGACATCACGGCAGGCGCTGGACCGTGTAGGCGACATCCGCCTCTACGTCGAGGCCACGCACGGCATAGCGATCCACGCCGTCGTCGCCGGTTTCTGGCGCCGCCACGGCGTCGACAGCGACCAGCACCAGGGGATGGCGCGCCGCCTGCGCGACTCGGGCTACCGTTCGATCGCCGACGCCTTTGCGGAGTTGGAGCAGGTCCGGACAGGTCATTGGTACGGAGGGCAGGGCAATGGCAACACGGCACGTCGCGTCGATGAGCTTCTGGCAGCAGTTGAGGCGTGGTCCGTGGGGTAAGCCGGTCACGGATCGCATGGTGGACGCCCTCGACGGTCTCACGCGACAACTGCGCACCGACGACGCGGTGGTGGCAATTGTAGTCTTCGGCTCCTACGCTCGCGGCGAGTTCGGCCGCAAGAGCGATCTCGATCTGCTGATCCTGCTGCGCTGCCTGCCGGAGGGCGAGCGCGGCGCGGCGGAGCGACGCGTCGTGCAGGCGGTGCTCGACGCCGAAGCCGGCGCGCGTCTGCCGGTGCATCTCGCGCCGCTGGTGGCCGACGCCAGCGACCCGGCCGCGCTCGGCCCGGCGCTCCTCCACGAGTTGTGGACGGATGGCGTCGTGCTGTATGGCGAGACAGCGGCCCTGGCTGCCTTGCAGCCCAGTGGATTGGCGCCCTGGAACGTGGTGCGCTTCTCCCTGCGCGCCACCCCATCAAGCGAGCGCGTGCGCCTGGCCCGCCGGCTTCACGGCAGTGGGACTCGACCGGGCATTATCCGCTTGCCGGGCCTCGACTTGGCCCGAGGCGCCGCCTTCGTACCGGCCGAGCAAATCCGCGCCGTCCGCGCCGCGCTCGACGACGCCGGTGCGACCTACGACATCATCCCGGTATGGCGAGAGGTCTAGCAGCCGCCTGCGCATGTTGGATAATAGCCTGATAGGCGACGCGAGGAGGCTCGACCATGGTGGCGCTCACGACTGAGGCCCTGCTGCGCGCGCTGCTCCCCGTCCCGGCCTGGCCGCCGGACGACACCGAGGAGAGCGTGGTGGGCACCGACCTGCACCAGATGACGATCATGAACCTGCGCTGGGGCATCAACGAGGTCGCCCGCGCGCGGACAGCCCCCGGCCGGCCGGCGCCCTGGCAGGCGCTCAGCCAGATCATCGTCACGGGCTTCCCGCGTCCCGATGGCACGCGCTTCCAGGCGCTGCCCGATGTCTTCGTCTATCGCCATCCGGTCGACCAGACCCGTACGTCGCTGGCGCTGGGGGTGGACGGACCGCCCGCCCTGATCATCGAGGTGCTCAGCGATTCGACCTACGACTCGGACCTCGACCTGGTGAAGGGCAAAGGCTACAGCTACGCCCAGGCCGGAGTTCGGGAGTACCTGACGCTCGATCCCACCGGTCGTTTCCTGGAGGAGCCGGGGCGCGGCTGGCGCCTGATAGAAGGGGCCTACCAGCTCTGGCCGCCCGATGGCCAAGGCCGCTGGCGCAGTGAGGAGCTCACCTTGGCGATCGGCCTGGAGGGGGTACTGGCCGCGGTCTACACCCCCGAAGGGCGGCGCATGCTGCGCGAGGGCGAGATCGAGGAAGAACGGGCACGGCTGGGAGAAGAGCGCGACCGGGCCAACGCCGAGCGCGATCAGGCGAACGCCGAACTGGAGCGGCTGCGGCGACTCCTCGACGAGCGGGGGGAACAAGCGTAGGCGTTCCGCCCCCTTCCGGGTAAGGCCCCTCCCGCCCACGCGGCGATAGTGCGCCGGCCAGCACCGCGACCTACGGCTACGGCTTCCTCTCCGGCCGGCTCGGCATGTATCGCGCCAACATTGGCAACAAGGCCAGCTTCCTGAAGGTCAACAACTTCCAGTGGAATATGACCACGCCGCCCAAGGGACCGACGGGGAAATACGGCAGCTACGCCGAGACCGACATGATGTCGATCACCAAGTTCTCCAAGTCCCGCGACGAGGCCTGGGCCCTGCTCAAGGCGGTCACCAGCCACGACGCCGGTCTGGAGCTGGCCAAGCAGACCGGCAACCGCTCCTCCACCGCCGGCGGGCGGCCCGACGTCTATAACGATCCGCAGTTCCTCACACTGCCCGGCTATCCCGACGGCGTGCAGAAGACGACGCAGCAGGCGATGAACGAGGTTGAGCCGTATCGTACCGCTGTCAACTTCCGCGGCCCCGAGCTGGCGCGGATCATCGAGCCGACGGTGGAGCTGCTGATCCTGGGCAAGGCCAAGCCGGACGATGCCTGGTTGAAGAAGCTGGGGCAGGATGCCCAGGACGTGATGGACAAGCCGCGCGCCTGAGGAAGTTAGGATTGATGCGGGTTAGAAGGGGCCATAATGCTGGTGGCGGTGGCGCCGGTGAAATGTCCCATCTGAACCGCACGGTAGCTAGGACGGATCACATGGCAACCGTAGTTGCCCGGCGTCGATTGCCCGGCGCTAGACGCGAGGCGATCGAAGGTTTCCTCTATATCAGCCCTTGGATCGCCGGCTTCCTGAACTTCACGCTGGGGCCGATGCTGGCGTCGCTCTACTACAGCCTGACGACCTACAATGTGCTGTCCGACCCGCACTTTTCGGGGCTGGCCAACTACAAGGTCGTCTTCACCCACGACCGCCTGTTCTGGGTGGCGCTGGAGCGCACCGCCTACTATGCCGGCGCCACCGTCGTGCAGTTACTCCTGCAGCGCCACTGGGTGTACTACGAGGAAGGACCTCGAACGTGAGCGTGGCGGAGCGAGTCTCGGTTATTCCGGCTGTTCGCGCTAAGGCCAGGAGCGCAGCGCACACGCGTCATCTCGTCGGTCGCGGCGTGCTCTACCTGGTCGCCCTGATCGTCGCCGCTTTCTTCACTTTCCCATTTCTCTGGACTATCGGCAGCTCGCTGAAGACGAGCGTAGAGATCCGAACCTTCCCCCCGACGTTCTTCCCGGTCACGCCGCACTTCGAGAACTACGCCTCAGTCTTCCAGGTGGCGCCCTTCGGCCAGTTTCTCCTAAATAGCATCAAGGTGGTCGTGCTGGCGGTGACGGGTCAGACGCTCTCCGCCACGCTCGTCGCCTATGGCTTCGCCCGCTTCCGTTTTCCGTTTCGCGGCCAGTTGTTCGCGCTGGTGCTGGCGTCCCTTCTCCTGCCGGTCGAGATCACCTGGATTCCGCTCTTCCTGCTCTACAAACAACTTGGCTGGCTCGACACGCTGCGCCCGTTGATCGTACCGAGCTTCTTCGGCGGCGGAGCCTTCTTCATCTTCCTGCTGCGCCAGTTCTTCCTGACGCTGCCGAAAGACCTGGACGAGGCCGCCAAGATCGACGGCGCCAACTCGCTGCAGATCCTGTTCCGCATCCTCATTCCCCTCTCGAAGCCGGCGCTGGCCACGGCGGCGATCTTCTCCTTCTTGGGCCACTGGAACGACTTCCAGACGCCGCTGATCTTCCTCAACAACGCCAAGAACTTCACCATCCGGCGCGAAGGCACCCCGCCGCAATGAGGTCCGAATCCTCGGCACGCGCTGTCGGACGCAATGGATACGGGACGAGGCGTGCGACTGCCCTACCCTGCTCCGTCACAACAACCTCCTCGCCAGCCATGACATCCTCCAGATAGCGCCCAAAGACTGACTGTAACTCCACGATGTTGACGCTGACCATAGTTGCGTGCTCTCTCCTCTCGAAAGCCTCGCGAGCGAGACAAAGCGTTCGCCAGGTTGAAGTAGTCCTCGAGCGCGACGTTCGAGACGTCCAAGCTCGCCGTGCCCGTGCCGAGATTGGTCTCAATGCTCCCTTCCGGAATGCGGGTTGTCCAGAAAAGGCCACTCGGGAAGGGGTCGATGTCGGCGTTGAAGTCGTGCTTCTGGTTGTTCGGCGCGACCGGGTTAGGGTTCACGACCCCATCATAGAGGTCGAGTCAGAAGAATCCGAATGTGCCCTGGTGCGGACGGCCATCCACGCCGAAGTACAGGCCCTGCATGAACCGGATATCGACGTCGAAGTTGTAGGTGACGTTATCGCTGCCCTTGCCGGTTCCATCCACGTTGGCCAGGCCGACATTTCCGACGAAGTCGGTGATCAACGACGGATCGTTGTTGGAGCCCGGCAGGAAGAAGTGGAAGAGGACATCCCCGTTCGCCGTCGGGAGCGTCGTGCCTCCTGGAACGGGCTTGGGAGCGTCGGGACCGGTGACGCTTGCCTGCGCCCTTGCCGGCAGCCAGAGCCCCGCGCTCAAGAGCCCGCCGGCGGCCGCCACCTCGCGCAGCCGTGCCTCGGTGGCGATAGCGCCCAGCGCGGCGCCGTGGCCGGACGAGAGCGCGTTGGGGTTGGGGATAGTATGATGCGTACGATCCTCACTATGGCGGCATGACGACATGCCTTCGTGGCGGTGGGGCCAATGAACGGTCAAGTGCTCTGCCCGGTGCTCGTCGGCCGAGCGCCGTACCTGGCGGCGCTCGATGAGACGATCGCCGCGACGCGTGCGCGGCACGGGCAGGCATTGCTCATCGCTGGCGAGGCGGGCATCGGTAAGTCGCGCCTGCTCGCCGAGGTCGAGGCCCGCGCAGCGGCGCAGGGCTTCCGCGTGCTGCAGGGCAACTGCTTCCCGCCCGATCGCACCTATCCCTACGCTCCGGTGCTCGATATGCTCCGCATGGGCTCGCGTGGTGATCCCGCGACTGATCCCGCCGACTCGGACGGCCCCGGCGCGCAAGCAGCCCGCTCGCTCTTTGAGGAGATCCAGCCCCCACCAGGCACGGCTGTCGCGGCCGGCATGGACCCCGAGCAGGAGAAGCGCCGGCGCTTCTCGGCGCTGACGCGGTTCTTTCTCGAGCAGGCGGCACGCCGGTCGCTCCTCGTCGCCGTCGAGGATCTCCATTGGAGCGACGACACCAGCCTGGAGTTTCTCCACCACCTCATGCGCCGGTGTGCGGGGCGACCGCTCATGCTGGTGCTGACCTACCGCACGGACGAGCCTGCGCCTCGCCTGCAACACTGGCTCGCCGACATCGATCGTGCCCGCCTCGCTCAGGAGCTCATCCTGCCTCCCCTCACGCGCGACGAGGTGGCGCAGATGCTGCAGGCGATCTTTGGGCTGCCCCGCGCTGCCCGCGCGGAGCTCGTCGAGGCGCTCTCGACCCTGAGCCAGGGGAACCCGTTCTTCGTGGAAGAGGTCTTGAAGTCCCTCGTCGCGGCGGGCGAGGTCTTCGTGGCCGAGGGCGTGTGGACACGCAAGCCGATGGCAGCCCTGCGCATCCCACGCAGCGTGCAGGATGCCGTCCAGCAGCGCTCGGCGTCCCTAAGCTCCGAGGGGCGCGACCTCTTGCGTGTGGCCGCGGTCGCCGGCCGGCGTTTCGATTTCGCGGTGTTGCGCGAAGTCACGAGCTTGTCGGAGCAGCGGCTCCTGCAGTTGCTCGCGGAACTGGTCGCGGCCCAGTTGGTGGTGGAGGCGTCGGCAGATCAGTTCATCTTTCGCCACGCCCTCACGCGCGAGGCGGTGTATGCCGACATGCTCACGCACGAGCGGCGGTCGCTGCATCGCTCGGTGGCGGAGGCGACCGAGCGCCTGCATGGGACGCAGCTCGACACGCACGTGAGCGACCTCGCCTATCACTTCCACGCGGCGGGGGAATGGGCACGCGCCGCCGAGTATGGACGGCGCGCGGGCGAACAGGCGCAGCGGCTCTACTCGCCGCTGACGGCGGTCGAGCAATTCACGCGCGCGCTGGATGCGGCAACCCGCATGTCCGAGCAGGCGAGCGCAGTGGCGCCACCCACCGATCTCGCCGCGCTCCATCGGGCGCGCGGGCAGGCGTACGACACGCTCGGCGACTTCGAGCAGGCCCGTCGCGACTGCGAAGCGGCGCTGGAGCTAGGGGAGCGTTCCGAGGATCGTGACGCCGAATGGCAGGGACTGGTCGATCTCGGGCTGTTGTGGGCCTCACGGGACTACGCGCGAACCCGCGCCTACTACGAGCGCGCGCTGGAGCTCGCGCGAGCTATTGCTGATCCAACGCGCATCGCGCACAGCCTCAACCGAATCGGCAACTGGCACACGAACGCCGAGGAGCCCGCCGAGGCGCTCCACTACCACGAGGAAGCGCTCGCCATCGCGCGTACACTGGGCGATCGCCGCGGTCTGGCCGAAACGCAGGACCTGCTCGGGCTGGCGAACCTCGCCGCGGGCGACCTCGTGCGCGCGAAGGAGGCGTACACCGAGGCGATCGAGCTGTGGCGCGCCTTGGATGAACGACGCGGATTGGTCTCGAGTCTGGCGACAGCGCAGCTCTGCGACGGGTATTACTCGACCGACACGCTCGTCGTACCTCAAGCGGGCGGGGGCGGCCCCGAGGCGGAAGAGGCGCTCGGGATCGCGCGGGACATAGGCTGGAGAGCTGGAGAGGCCTACGTTCTGTTCGAGTGGGCGGCGTATCTAGGGCTGCGCGGCGAGTACGCACGGGCGCTGGCGATGGCGTATGAGGCCTTGGGCATCGCCGAGGAGATCGAGCATCGCCAGTGGACCTTGGGCGCGCACTGGGCGATCGGCGCGCTGCATCTCGATCTGCTGGCGCTGCCGGGGGCGCAGGAGCACCTCGTGTCTGCCCTGACACTCGCCCAGGCCATGCGTTCCTCGAACTGGATACGCACCACCGCCGCCCTGCTCGCGCTGACACATCTGGCCCAGCACGAGCTCGACCGGGCGCAGGCGCAGCTCGATGCCATACTCGGACCCGACGCCGCGGCCGTGACGCTCGGTCAGCGCCTCTGCTGGGCCGCGTTGGCAGAGCTCGCGCTCGCGCGCGGCGAGCCCGCAGCCGCCCTGCACATCACCGATCGGTTGGTCTCCACGGCCGCGAGCCTCACCGGACCGGCAGAGCGAGCCATCCCGCGACTCGGCAAGCTGCGTGGAGAAGCGCTCCTGGCGATGCGGCAGCCGGCCGCGGCGGAAGCCGCCTTGCTAGCCGCGCAAGCCGGGGCGGTGGAGCAGCAGCTCCTGCCATTGCGCTGGCGCATCGACGCCGCGCTCGGCAGGCTGTACCGCTCCCAAGGTCGGCACCGGGAGGCGCGCGACATCTTCGACACGGCCCGCCGAATCATCGCCGAGCTGGCCGCGAACTTGCAGGATCCTGTCCTGCGCGAGCAGTTTGCCGGTCGCGCCGTCGCCATGCTGCCGTCTCCGCGCCCGCTGACGCCGCGTCGTGCCGCCAAAGCAGCAGCCGGCGGCTTGACTGTGCGCGAGCGCGAGGTCGCCACGCTCATCGCGGCGGGCAAGGCCAACCGAGACATCGCGGCGACGCTCTTCATCAGCGAGGCGACCGTGGCGACGCACGTGAGTCATATCCTTGGCAAGCTTGATCTCGCGTCGCGGGCGCAGGTCGCTGCCTGGGCGGTAGCGCAGGGCCTGACCGGGTCGCGCTGAAAGGGTCCGTCACCCTCCGATTTCTTCCCATACCATCCGCACGCCCCGAACAATTCCACCGTGCCGTCGCGAAATCTCATCAGGTCTCAGGATGTCTGGTCCGTGCGGCTAGGGTACGGTAAAGGACGATCCGGATCGATACGTCGGCAGTTCGCAAGCTATCGCCAAGGAGGAAGGCCATGTACGGCACCGTCGTCCGCGTCCGCCCGAAGCCCGGCCAGGAGCAAGCGACCCTCGACCGCATCGACCAGTGGCTACACGAGCGCGCCCCGCGGGTCGTCGGGTTCATCACCGAGTACCTGCTGCGATCCGAGGCGCACCCGGGTGAGCTCCTCGTGCTCGCCGTCTTCGCCTCGAAGGAGGCGTACGTCGCCAACGCCAACGACCCCGCGCAGGACCGCTGGTATCAGGGATTCCGTGCGACACTCGAAACCGACCCCGAGTGGAACGATGGCGAGATCGTCGCGCTCGAGCGAAGCGCCGTGCCGATCTAGGCATCACCAGGAGACCCATCAACGTATGGCGGGGTGGGCGCCAGAGGAGATTGGGGGAGACCCAACCCCGCCCTGGCGGGGGAACTGGGGACGCCGCCGCAGCACCGTCCATCCCCCGAACAGATTTCCCGAACAACGAAGGAGGATGACCCAATGGCGACAGAGACCATCGATCCAGCCAAGACTGAGGCATTTGCCGGCCAGATGGTGGGGGTGCTCAACAACGCCTTCCTCGGGCTACTGCTGAGCGTCGGACACCAGACCGGCCTCTTCGACACGATGTCGCGCCTCCCCGCCGCGACCAGCGCGGACATCGCTCGGGCGGCGGGGCTCAAGGAGCGGTACGTGCGCGAATGGCTCGGCGGGATGACCGCGGGCCACGTCGTGGAGTACGAGCGCGCCGGCCGCACCTACCGGCTGCCGCCGGAGCACGCGGCGGTGCTCACTCGAGCAGCCGGCCCCGGCAATCTCGGCCGGTACATGCAGTACATCTCCGTCTTCGGTGACGTCGAGCAGGACGTCGTGGCGTGCTTTCGCAATGGCGGCGGGGCGCCGTACGCGGCCTACCCTCGCTTCCAGCAATTGCAGGCGGAGGAGCACGACCCCATCCACGACGCGGCGCTCGTCGAGACGACGCTACCCCTGGCGCCCGGCCTGGTCGAGCGCTTGCGGGAAGGGGCCGATGTGCTCGATATCGGCTGCGGGCGGGGCCACGCGATCAACATCATGGCGCGCGCCTACCCGAAGAGTCGCTTCACGGGCTATGACCTCTCGGGGGAAGCAATGGTCGCGGCGAGTACGGAGGCGGCGGATCTTGGCCTGAGCAACGCACAGTTCGCCGTGAAGGACGTCGCGACGTTGGAGGCGACCGACGCCTACGACCTTATCGTCGCCTTCGACGTTATCCACGACCTGGCACAGCCCGAGCGTGTGCTCCAGGCGGTGGCACGGGCGCTGCGGCCGGACGGGACTTTCCTCATGATCGACATCGCCGCATCGAGCGACGTTGCCGACAACACCACGCACCCGGTCGGTCCGCTGCTCTACGGCGCATCGGTGTTCCATTGCATGACCGTCTCCCTCGGGCAGAGCGGACCCGGACTCGGGACCATGTGGGGCGAGCAGACGGCCCACCGGATGCTGGAGGACGCCGGCTTTGCGGTGGATATCAAGCGAGTGCCGGGGGACATCCTCAACAACTACTACATCGCACGCAAGCGCTAGCCGAGCCGGATGAATATGGATAAGGAGGTACACTCTATGTCACAGCAAAATGTGAATCTTGTGCGGAGTCTGTACGAGGCGTTCGCGCGCGGCGACATCCCAGCCATTTTGGGGGCGATGGACCCCAACATCGTGTGGGATATCCCTCAAGCACCTAACTATCCCCTTGGCGGCATCCATCGGAGGCCGCAGGGGATAGCCAACGAATTCTTTGGGATCATCCCGACGTACTACCAGGAATTCGCCGCTATCTCCCAGGATGTGGTGGACGATGGGGACCGGGTGATCGTGCTGGGCGAATATCGGGGCAAGGGCAAAGCCAGCGGAACGCTGTTCCAGGTCCCCGTTGCGCACGTCTATGCCTTCCGCGACGGCAAGTGGGTTCGTTTTCAGGAGTATACGGATACGGGCACCATAGCCGCCGCCCTGAAGTAAGGACAAGAGCATGCGCGACGTCGAGCTCCTCACCGACTTGGCCCGGACGTTCGCCGAGCGCATCCGTGACGAGGTTGCCGCGCTGACCGACGAAGAGCTGGCGTGGCAACCTGCGCCGCGCGCCAACACTATCGGTGTCACCGTCTGGCACTGCGCCCGCTCGCAGGACTTCGGGCATCTGGGCGAAATCCAGGCGCTCAAAGCGCTCCGTCGGTAGGAGAGGCTCCCTACGTTGCTTCCTCATAGAACTCGATCCGTGGCGTGCCCTCCACGCCTGCCCGGCCCATGGCGTCGCGCAACTCCGGACTCGCCACGAACGCCTCTGCCTGCGCCATAGTCGCGACGGTGTGCGTGACTAAGAGATTGTTCGGGTCGTCCTTGGCCTGGTAGACGCTCTCGGCGGTCACGCCACCCGCCTTCTGCACGGGCGCGAAATCGTCATACACCTGCCGCCGGGCGCGATAGTCCTTCACTGGATGGAGAACCAGGATCAGTGCCATTGTTGGGTTCCTCTCTGCGCGGTGCGCCGGGCCACCCGACGCCCTATTGCCGGAATAGACTCGACGAGCCTACCTGTCAAGTGGGGCCGCGGTCTCGCGGCATGCTCGCTATGATTGGGCTTGGAGGCTCTGTATCATAGGGATTCGGTCCCCGCGGTACGACCCGTAGGGTTGCCGTCAGAGAGCAAGAACGCGGGTATGACCACGGCCGAGTCGCCACCCCTGCCGACCGCCTGCCCCATCCTGGTCGGACGTTCCTCCACTCTGACCCAGATCGTCCGGCTCGCCGAGCGGGCGGCCGGTGGGCAGGGCCGGGTGGCGCTTGTGTCCGGCGACGCCGGCATCGGCAAATCCCGACTGCTTGCGGAGGTCAAGGCCCGCATCCTCGCCAGCGCGACGGGGAACCCCGCGGACAACTTCCTGGTGCTCGAAGGGCGCTGCTTCGAGGAGGATCGCCATTGCGGGGTCGGTAAGATTTAGCTGGCGGGGGAGGAGATGGGCATGGATCTGGACGAGCTGGCCCGCCTGATCGAGACGGCCGAGACGCAAGGCGCCGCGACGGGTCCGTTTCCTCCGCGGGCGACCGTCGACGGATTAGTCCGTCAGGGGCGAGAAGATCAGCTCCTCCTGCTGCTGGCCGCGCAGGAGATCCACCGCCTGCACGCCAAGGTGACACGATGGCAGGAGACCGGACGGGCGGCGGCGCACCCGCTGACGGACACCGAGCTGCGCTTGATCCAAGTCCGAGCACAGGGGACCGGAGCCGGCGGCCGGTCGCTGCCACCCCATATCACCGAAACCTACCGGGCGTTCTGCCTTTACTCTCACCGCGCCGTGCAGCCGAAGGATCAGCCGGGAGTGGACACCCCAACCACCTAGTCTTGACGCTACCACACTACCCGCGCCCGCATAGTTCCATGGACACCACGGCGCGAGCAAGCTATGATCCGGTCCACAAGGAAGGGTCCGACTCGACGTGGCTTGACGCTGACGGTGACAACGACGTGGGAGGGGCAAGTCCGTCAGCCAACGAAATGGCGACCAGGGGTCGTAGGCGAGTGAGCGTGCGGAATCGCTTTGCCGGGCCTCCTGCTCGCCCAGCGCACCTAGACTCAAGCCACGGCGAAACCCGCGGCGCCGGTATCTGGGTGCAATGTGGATTTCATTGTGGCTTTGGTAAAGTGCTTCTCCAGGAGAGCTGTTTTGTCAAGATCGAAGGAAGAGAGGAGGGAAACTCTTCGGGGACACCCCCTACTCCGCCCTGACGGGGCACTGGCCACGGCGTGTGGCTCGGCTTCATCCGGAATCAGGTCGGCGGCAGCGTCTACTTCGCCAACAACCAGCTCACGGATGAAGATGCGAATGAGATCGTCACCAACGTGATCGGGGGGAACCTGGCCTGCTCCGGCAACTCACCGGTCCCGCAATACGGCGACGCGATTGACGTTCCGGGCTTCGCACCAAACGTCGTGCATGGCGCCGAGTCCGGACAGTGCGCCGGTCTGCACTAACAGGACGATTCGGTTAGAGGATCGCGCCTCCTGAGCGAACGAACCGAGCGGTACAACAGATCTGTCGCGGCCGGCGCATACGTCGGCCGCGCCGATCAAGTGGCGCTCGCTGGGATGCGCCAGCAATATCAACTCCGTGGCATGCCGGGGCACGGTCAGGGGAGCTGGTCCCGCCGGCGCTTCAGCGGGTCACCTTTATCGCTTGACTCGGGAACCGGCCTGTGCTATAGCATGGGTAGTCCAGTCGGGGTTCCTTCAGTACATCCACATTTGAAGGAGAAGGAGATCGCGCATGGCAAGCCCAGCCTGGCAGATCAGCGGTGACTATTTCGAGACCTGCAGTTGCGATTACCTCTGTCCCTGCATCCCGACCAACATGGCCGGCAAGCCGACCAAGGGCCACTGCAACGCCGCCCTCGTGTTCCACATTGAGGACGGGAGCTATGGCGGCACGGCGCTCAACGGCCTCAACTTCGCAGTGCTACTCTACACGCCTGGGGTGATGGGTAGCGGCGATTGGTCGGTCGGCGTGATTACCGACGAGGCGGCGAACCCGGAGCAGCAGCAAGCCTTGCTCGCCATCGCCAGCGGACAGGCCGGCGGTCCGATGGCGCCGCTTGGTCCCCTGATCGGTAAATTCCTCGGCACGGAGGCCAGGCCCATCCGCTATCAACAGCAGGGCATGGGCCGGTCGGTGTCCATTCCCGGCGTGCTCGATCAGGCCGTCGAGGGCGTTCCGAGCGTCACCAATAAAGGCGAGCCGCTGTACGTGGACAATGTTGCCCACCCGGCCAACAGGCGGCTCGCTCTCGGGCGCGCGACGCGCAGCCACATGCACGCCTTCGGGCTGGACTGGGATGACACGTCGGGGCAGAACAACGGCCACTTCGCCCCGTTCAGTTGGCAGGCTACCTGACAGCTCCCCGGCATGCCCACTGAGACGGAGCAGACCGCGACGTCACAGCGGCCCAACCCGACGGTGTGGGTGGCGCTGCTCCTCCTGGCGGCCGCCGGCTGGACGGTCGTGCTGCTCCAGGTCCGGGGAATGGGGCAGATGGACCAGGGAATGGCCGAGCTGAGCCCCCAGCCGGCCTCGTTGCTCCTGTTCCTGCCCGTCTGGGTCAGCATGATGGCGGCCATGATGTTCCCAGTGGTGGCGCCGGTGGTATCCCTGTTCGCCGCGATCAGCCGCAGGCGCCAAGCGGCCGGGGAGCAGGCCGCATCACCCGTGACCTTTTTGGCCGGCTACCTGGCAGTGTGGACGCTCTTCGGCGTGGCCGCGTACTTGCTCTCGCTGGCGGCGCCGGCGATCGGCATGGCGGCGCCGGGCTTGCGCGCCTACAGTCCCGTCGCGGCGGGCCTGTTGCTGATCCTGGCCGGCGTCTACCAGTGGAGTCCGCTGAAGCAGGTCTGCCTGCGCCATTGCCGCTCGCCGCTCAGCGTCATCATGCACGGCTGGCGCGAAGGCGCAGGCGGCGCGTTCCGCATGGGCGCTGGCCACGGTGTCTATTGCCTCGGCTGCTGCTGGGGACTCATGGCAGTGCTGTTCGCGGTCGGCCTGATGAACCTGCTTGCCATGCTCCTCCTCACGGCGATCATCTTCGCCGAGAAGGTCGTGCCGCGCGGTCCGGTCATCGGCAAGGCCGCCGCGGTCGGCCTGGTGCTGTTCGGCGCGCTCACGCTGACCATGCGGCTGCCAGGATAGAAGGAGGGGCGGTGCACGGCAAAAAGATCGTCTGCCTTGGCGGGGGAAGCCTCTACTTCACACACGTTCTGAGCGACCTGGCCGCCACGGAAGGACTCGCCGGCAGCGAAATCACGCTCTACGATCTCGACGTCAAGAAAGCCGAGATCGTCGCGACGGTCGGTCGCCGCCTTGCCGCCGAAGGCGGGTTTGGCATGCAGGTGCGCGCCTGTTCGACGCTCGCCGACGCGATCGATGGCGCGGACTTCGCCATCTCGGCGATTGGCGGCGGCGGGGCCGGCGACGCGCTGACCATCTATGGCTCGCCCTATCACCAGAGGGATCTGCTCATCCCGGCTCGCTACGGCATCTATCAAGATGTGGGCGACACGGGGGGACCGGCCGCCCTGATGATGGGCTTACGCACCATCTCGATCTACCTCGACATCGCGACGGAGATGGAGAAGCACTGCCCGGGGGTCGTCTTCATCAACCATTCCAATCCGATGGCGCCGCTCTGCCGAGCGATGGTCAAGTACACGCGCCTCCCCGCGACGATCGGCCTGTGCCATGGCGTGCAAGGCGGCATCAAGCATCTCTCCGAGCTCCTCGACGTTCCCGTCGAGGAGCTGGAAACGGTCTGGATCGGCACGAACCATTACCTCTGGTTTACGCGGATTCGCCACCACGGTCGTGACCTCTATCCCGAATTATGGCGGCGCTTGGCGGAGCGGGCGCCCGAGCCCGGGCGCGTCCTCTCCCAGCAACTGTCGGAGCTGTATGGGTACAAGATCGTCTATCCCCAGGATGACCACATCATTGAGTTCTATCCCTTTCTCACGCATGTCCGCGGTCCCAACGAGCTCCCCTACGGCATGCACGCGCCCATCGATCTCTCCAGCCCGCCTCCCGAGGACGCCGCGCCGCTGACCGAGGGCGAGCGACAGGCCGAGCGGGACCGTTACCTCGGCGACTTCCAGACCAAGGTGCATGGGACCCGCCTGGGCAGCCCCAGTGCCGACCCTCGGCGCGGCGAGGGGGTCGGCCATCTGTTGGCCGCCATCGCCAACGGTGACCGGGTGGTCCACATCGTCAACATCCCCAACCGTGGGATCGTCCCCAATCTGCCGGATGAAGCCATCCTCGAGGTGGAAGGGGTCACCGACTCTTGTGGCGTGCGGGGGATTCAGGTTGGGGAAGCGCCGCTGCCGCTGGCCGGCCTGCTCCAGAAGCGCATCGCCTGGCAAGAACTGGTGGCTGATGCCGCGGCCACGGGTGATCGTCGCGTCGCGCTCCAGGCGCTCACGCTCGACGAGATGGCGATTCGACCCGATGCGGCGAAGCAGATGCTGGACGAGCTGCTCACCGCGTCTCAGGCAATGCTGCCGCGTTTTTTCTGAGCGCCAACGGGTGCATGGCGCTACTGGTCGGCTTCGATATCCTCCGCGGAGACCGCGTGACGCGCGCCATGCCAAATCCGACTTTGTAGGCCATACTTGGCTTGCATCTCGCTAAAGACCTGCTCGGCCGGCTTCAGTTCGCCACGCTCGGCGCTCGCTATCCCCTCCCGAATGGCGGCGATGGTCTCCACATGCTGCAGCCGGTCGAGTAAGTCCTGATAGCTCTCCGCGTCCTGAATCACCACTTCAGCGCGACCGTTGATGGTAAGCACCTCGGGCGTCCGAGTCTCCTTGAGCCGCGCGACATGC
Source organism: uncultured Chloroflexota bacterium (assembly GCA_937967325.1). Lineage (GTDB taxonomy): Bacteria > Chloroflexota > UBA4733 > UBA4733 > UBA4733 > UBA4733. The sequence goes on along the minus strand of CALBSQ010000187.1, from coordinate 5,085 downwards.
GCCTTATGGTTTCTCAGAAAGTCGGTGAGTGGGTGAATCTGGCGAGTGTCGATCATGGCCGTCTCCATCATACAATTGTCAACTCATTGTATGATTCCGGTCCCTGACCGACGCCTGCCCCCCCTATCTGGATGCTGTCGGGGCGCCAGAGTCGAGCGCGAGGTCCAACAGTTGGGTGAGGCTTGCGATCCGCTCCGTAGCCGGAGCTCTGAGATCCCACACGCCGTCGAATGCAGCAAGCGTACCTTGGCCCAGCCCGTGCTTGCGGATAGCCTCGCGTAGCCATTTGTCGCCGGGGTAGTACACCCGATGCGCCGCGAAGAGCGCCTGGAGGGAGGCGCGCACGGCGGTGACGAGCACGCTGTGAAACATGAACCAGTCCCGCCGCTCCGCGAACTTCCGGACATCGGCAAGGTAGGCCGCGCGGTGGTTGCGGACCACGTGGATCGATTGCTCCTGGAGCACCAGGGGGAAAGCCCGGAGCGCGCGGTGCAGGGCCACACCCTCCTGCGCCGGGTCGAAGAGGAGTTGTCCTGACCAGAAGCCCGACACCGCTGTGAGTGCATGCAGCACCCCAGGGCCCGGGCGCTCCCGGCCGGTAAGCACGGTCTGTACGGCATCCCGAGACGCCGGCAATGACCAGTGCCCAACGTTGTACTCCTGCTGTGCCATGACAAATCGGTCGAGGTGAACGTCCATGTAGTCCACGACGAACGGCGGTTGTCGCCCCTCCTCATCCAGCGTGGCGACCACGCCCTCGCGCCCGGTGGGTGCGTCCGGCGTGTCCCAAACCAGGATGACGTCGAGGTCGGACTGATCGGTGTAGCCGGATACGAGCGAGCCCTGCCAGTAGGCGAAGGCGAGTGTCCCCAACTGCTCGTAGGCCGGCAGCACCCGCTCGAGGAGGCGCGCTCGATGCGGGTCGAGGTCAAGGGACATGCTTGTGATCTCCTCATGGCCGGAACAAGGTACCGGACCGATACGGTACCTCGGAAGGACTCCCCGGGCGCCCGGGGCGGCGAAAGGCGCCGCTCGCGTCCTAACCATTATGTCGTATCCTGAGGCACAGCCGAATTGGCGTCGTCCACCAAAGACCGTGTGCTGGTTCGCGACGATGGCTGTCGAGGAGACCTTGATGCACATCGTGCATGGCACCTGGATTCCGGATGAAGCGGGCGGGTTTGTCCGCCGAGGCGCCTTCTATCTCTGGGTGGAAAGCGACACGCCGGCCCGCCTCCGCTCGCGCAAACCCGGCGCTCCGCATCCGCGCCAGCTCAGCGACAAGGAGCTGGCTGCATTCCTGATCGAGCGGTTAGACGTGGACGAGTCGTTTCCCGGCAGCTTGCCGCGCCTATTCGTGCAGCGGCATTTTCTGCTGCCCAGCGCCGATGGCAAGCCGCTACCCTCCTACGAGTTGCAGCCTTACGTCGAGGACGACCTGCCGGAACAGACGGAGCTGCTACCCTGGCAGGTCTGCTGCCACCCTGTCCCCTATCCTGTCGCCACGCTCAACTCCATTCACTTCCTCGCCTCGCATGACGCCGACGACTTCCAGCTCGGCAGCGACTTTCTCTTCTGGCGGCAGTTCACCCAGGTGCTCAAGGGGCTCATTGCCAGGGACCAGTACATTCCGGCGATCAAGCGGCTCGCGCTCGCACCGGCCGAGCCCAAGCGCGGCAAGCGCCAGACGGAGCCGATCGGCGAGCTGCATTACGGCTGGGCCTGGCAGTCGGAGGAGTACGAGGCCGCCGTCGCCCGCTACGCCGCGGCGATGCCGGCCGTCTGCGCCGCCGGCTCGGCCAGTGCGGGGCGCACCCAGCTCTATGCCCGCGAGCCGCTGCTACGCCAGGCCGCGGAGTGCCTGCTGCACGACACGGTCACCGGCACGCCGCGGACGGCCAAGTTCGAGCAGCAGCTGGCCGGCTCGCTCCTAGAGCGCTGCTTCTCGCTCGGCCGCCTGAACGGCTCGCCGACCGCGACGGAGTGGGAGGACTATCAGGCCTGGGCCGCCTGGCAGCGGCGGCTGACCGTCAGGCAGACGGCCGGTGGCTTCCGGCTCTGCTTCCGGCTGATCGAGGCGGCGCCAGGCGACGCTGACGCCTGGCACATGCAGCTCCTGGTCGCCGCCAAACAGGATCCATCGCTGCAGCTCAGTCTGGACGACTACTGGCGGATGGATGCCAAAGCGCGGGCGGATATCGAGCGCAGCTTCGGCGTGGACTTCCAGCAGCACCTCCTGCTGGCGCTGGGCTACGCCGCCCGTGTCTACCCCAAGCTGTGGGACGGGCTGCGCACCGACCATCCAGCCGGCTTCGCGCTGACGCTGGAGGAGGCCTTCGACTTCCTCCAGGAGAGCGCCTGGGTGCTGCAGGATGCCGGCTTCGCGGTGCTGGTGCCCTCCTGGTGGACGCCGGAGGGCCGCCGCCGCGCCAAGGTGCGCCTCAGGGCAGGGCTGCGCAGCGCGCCGTCGGGGACCAACGCGCCGCGCGGCTACTTGAGTCAGGAGAGTGTGGTCGCCTACGAGTACCAGCTCGCCATCGGCGGCGAGCCGGTGAGCGAGGAGGAGTGGCGGCAACTGGTGGCGGCCAAGTCGCCGCTGGTGCATTTTCGGGGCCAGTGGACGGAGCTGGACCGCGACCGGATGCAACAGCTGCTCACCTTCTGGCAGCGCCGCCGGCAGGAGGAGCCGGACCTCTCGCTGCTGGACTTGCTCCAGGTGGACGCCGAGGGCGACGACGTGGAGTGGGAGCCGGACGAGGCGCTGGAGGCGGTGCTGGAGCGCCTGCGCGACAAGTCGGCCATCGCGCCGGCAGCCGACCCTCCCAACCTGCACGGCACGCTGCGCGACTACCAGCGGCGCGGCGTGGCCTGGATGCAGTACCTGGAGCGCCTGGGCCTCAACCCCTGCCTGGCCGACGACATGGGACTGGGCAAGACGGTGCAGGTGATCGCCTGCCTGGCCGGCGAGAAGGCGGCCGGCGTCAACGGGGCGCCGACGCTGCTGATCGCGCCGACCTCGGTGCTGGGCAACTGGCGCAAGGAGATCGAGCGCTTCGCCCCCGACCTGCGCGCCGTCGTCCACCAGGGCAGCGGACGTACTACCGAGGAGCGCGCCTTCCGCCAAGCCAGCCGCGACTGCGACGTGGTCGTCACCTCCTTCGCGCTGGCACGGCTGGACGAGAAGCTGCTGCGCGGCGTCAAGTGGCGGCGGGTGGTGGTGGACGAGGCCCAGAACATCAAGAATCCCCAGGCCGCCCAGACGCGCGCCATCCAGAAGCTCACCACCGACCACCGGATGGCGCTCACCGGCACGCCGGTGGAGAACCGCTTGCGCGACCTCTGGTCGATCTTCCAGTTCCTCAATCCCGGCTACCTCGGCAAGGAGGCGCAGTTTCGCAAGTCCTTCGAGCTGCCCATCGCCAGAGAGAACGACGCGGCCAAGGCGGCGACGCTCAAGAAGCTGGTCGAGCCGTTCATTCTGCGTCGCCTGAAGACGGACAAGCAGATCATCGACGACCTGCCGGAGAAGGTGGAGCAGAAGCTCTACTGCAACCTCACGCCGGAGCAGGCATCGCTGTACGAGGCGGTGGTCAAGGATGTGGACGAGCAGTTGAAGGAGGCCGAAGGCATGGGGCGCCGCGGCTTGATCCTGGCCACCCTCCTGCGGCTCAAGCAGATCTGCAACCACCCGGCGCAATTCCTGCAGGACGGCAGCGACTTCAGCGTGGAGCGCTCCCTCAAGCTGAGGCGGCTTACCGAGATGGCCGCGGAGGCGCTGGAGGGCGGTGAGAGCCTGCTGGTCTTCACCCAGTTCACGGAAATCGGCGCGGCGTTAGAGAAGCTGCTGCGTCGGACGCTGCGCTGCCCAATCTTCTACCTGCACGGCGGTACCAGCGCGAGCAAGCGCGACCAGATGGTGGCCGAGTTCCAGGACCCCGACACGGAGCCGGCCGTGTTCGTCCTCTCGCTGCGCGCCGGCGGCACCGGTCTCACCTTGACCAAGGCCTCGCGCGTCTTCCACTTCGACCGCTGGTGGAACCCGGCCGTGGAGGACCAGGCTACCGACCGCGCCTTCCGCATCGGCCAGCGCCGCGCCGTCTTCGTCCACAAGTTCCTGGCCATCGGCACGGTGGAGGAGCGCATCGACGCCATGATCGAGGACAAGAAGAAGCTGGCCTCGTCGATCGTCGGCAACGACGAGGCCTGGCTGACCGAACTGGACAACGATACCTTCAAAGAGCTGATCGCGCTCCGCGGGGCCGCGGTCGTGGAGGCCTGAGATGGCGCAATTCAGCCGCACCTGGTGGGGCCAGCGTTTCATCGCCGCCCTGGAAGCATTCACCTCCCCGGGTCGTTTGGAGCGTGGCCGCCCCTACGCCACCGGCGGCCGCGTCGAGCAGTACCGCGTCAAGGACGGCAAGGTCTCGGCCAGGGTCCGCGGCCGCGTCAACCCCTACTGCGGCGTGTACGAGGAGCCGCACTACACGACGCGGATCAGCCTGAAGCAATTCACCGAGCAGGAGTGGACCAGGGCCATCGCCCACATCGCCGGGCGCGCCGATTTGCTCATCAGGCTGCTGCTGCGCGAGATGCCCGACAGCATTGACGAGGCCTTCGGCGACCTGGGCCTGCACCTGCTACCGCAACGAGCAGTCGACATCACCACCAGTTGCTCCTGCCCGGACTGGGAGAACCCCTGCAAGCACGTCGCGGCGGTCTGGTACCTCCTGGCCGCCGACCTTGACCAGGACCCCTTCCTGTTGTTCGAGCTGCGCGGCCTCCCCCGCGAGCGCCTGGCGAAAGAGCTGGAGAAGTCGCCGCTAGGCCGCGGCCTGGCCGCCGAGCTGAAGCCGCGCGAGATGCTGCCCGACCCAGTGACCATCTTTTTCACCGAGCCGGTAGACGCCCCAGCAGACGGCGCGATCGCCCTCAAGGAGTTCTGGGCGGGCGCCCACAGGCTGCCTCCGGCAGCACCGGCGCCACCCGCGTCGAGCGTGCCCGCGCTGCTCATCAAGACCCAGGGCGACTACCCGGCCTTCTGGCACAAGGACGCCTCCTTCCTCGAGACCATGGAGGAGCTGTACG
>CALBSQ010000186.1 GCA_937967325.1 uncultured Chloroflexota bacterium | reverse complement strand
CCCCTGCTCCTCATCCCCTCATCGCCCCGACCGCCCCCTCGTTCATTGCATTGGTCGGGCGAACGCGGTAGGATGGCAGGACGTGTGACGTGGCCTGCGGCGAGGTGGCCCGGTCAGCAATCCAGCGTTACGCCGGCCCAACACTGGGGTTGTCGGGATCGCAAGCGCTAGGACCCGCGCCGTCCGCTGCTGGGGGTAGGGTGTGACGGCAGAGCTGGCGGTGCTCCTCCAACGCGTCGATCTGCTGGCGGTTGTCGACATCGTCGCCGTCACCCTGATCATCTACCTGTTGCTGGTATTGATCCAGGGTACGCGTGCGGACCAGATCCTCATCGGCATCGTCTTCATCGCGTTGCTCGACATCCTGGCGAGCTACCTGCAGTTGCGCGTGCTGCAATGGCTCCTGCAGTACGCCGTGCCTGCGCTGGTGGTGGCCATCCCGATCATTTTCCAGCCCGAGCTGCGCCGTTTATTAGAGCAGCTCGGCAGGACGAGCACCATCATTCAGCGTCCGTTGACCGTGCTCGGAACGACGCCGGCCAGCAACCCACTGCACACTATCGAACAGATCTGCGAAGCGACGATCCGGCTATCGGAGCGTCGCTACGGCGGCCTCATGGCCATCGAGCGTCAGACCGGCCTGAATGACTTCATCGCTCGCGGCGAGCCGCTGGACGCGGCGGTCAATGCCAGTCTGCTCCTGAACATCTTCTTCACCAACGCTCCGCTGCACGACGGCGCCGTCATCATTCGTGGCGACCGCATTATGGCAGCTCACTGCCTTTTTCCCCTGTCGGACGAGGTGTCCGAAAGCGAACAGTTCGGCACACGACACCGAGCAGCGTTGGGCATCAGTCAGGAGACGGATGCCCTCGCCATCGTGGTGTCGGAAGAGAACGGCACAATCTCGGTGGCGCTCAACGGGCAGCTCATCAGGAATCTGGACGAGCCACGGCTGCGCGCCATTCTGGTGAACGCGCTGGTCGGCCACGGATCGGGTGGCGAAGTGAGCAACGGAGAGGTGGCTCCTCGCAACAAGTCGAAGGACACGTCGCCAACGTCGCAAAAGTTCTGGCGCGGCCTAACGGCGTCGTGGCGCTCCCGTGGAAAGGAGAAGCCTGCTGATCAGCGGGCCACCTGAGCCGTCCTTCTGGGCGCGCGTGACCGCATTCTTCGGCGACACGCTGGGCATCCGCTTCCTCCTGGCTCTACTCACGGCGATGGGCCTATGGGTGTGGCGCACTGAGCTGTCGTCGGGGAGCCAGACCGTCGTGGTGCCGAATCCGGTACCGATCCAGATCAAGGGGCCACCCGCTTCGTCCGGCCTCATCGTCATACCACCGGCGAGTCAGTCGTCGGCCCAGGAGGTCAGGGTCACCGCCAAAGTGCCGGTTCAGGACCTCGTGCCGACGATGCGCGTCACGTCCTCCTGGTTCCAGGCCACCACGGACGTCAGCACGCAGACACAACCCGGCGCCCAGGAATACAGCGTCACGGTAACCTCGGTCCAGCCGGGCGTCGATGTGATTTCCTGGGAGCCCAGGACCATCGCCGTCACCCTCGATAGGGAGACGCAGCGGGACCTCACGATTAGTCCGCTCTATCAGGGCAATCTGCCCACGGGCTATGTGCGCCAAGACGCCATTTTCGACAACAACAAGGTGACGATTCGCGGTCCCGAGACCGTCCTTCAGCAAGTGGCGAGCGTCGTCGCCGTAGTCCGTATCGACAATCGAACGGGGACATACCACGATACCGTGCCGCTCATCGCCCAAAACGCGCAGGGTGGTGACATCGCCGACCCAACCATTCAACTGAGCCCGAAGAGCGTAGGCTACACACTGCCCATCGAACAGCAGACGACGACGCGCATCGTCGCCGTTACCGCGCCCACGACGGGGCAGCCGGCGGACGGCTACAGCGTCGCGGGCATCACCGTGTCACCGGTGGAGGTGACGCTGGTGGGCAGCCCATCGGACCTGGCCGCGGTCCCTCCGGCGATCAACACCGGTCCGGTGGACATCAGCGGCGCGACGGCCGACGTATCCAAGGCAGTGGCGATGCAAGCGCCGAAGAACGTGACTATCGCTGGGCAGCAGCAGGCGCAGGTGACCGTTCAGATTCATTCCATCCTCGGTAGCGCGGTCTTCACGCTTGGACCATTTCTGCAGGGAGTGGTCCCACCGGATCATGCTCAGCTCGATGTGTCCAGCGTGATGGTCACGATTCAAGGGGCGGTGCCGGCGCTGCGAGGCCTCCAGCCAAAGGATATCGGGCTGGTGCTGAGAGCGGACCGATTGGGGCCGGGTACGCACGACATAACTCCGGCGGTGACGGTGCCGGAGGGTTTCACGGTCCTTGCCGTGTCGCCGCAGTCTATTCGTGTCACCATCATCCCCCCGCCAACACCGACGCCGACGCCGACGCCAACACCGACGCCGACACCGCGACCTACTCCGACCGAGACGGCGACGTCGGCGCCAACTCCCCATACGCCGTCACCGACGGCCGCGGCAACAGCGTAGAACTGCCTCGTCGCGGCGCGGGTCGGGCGACGAGGGAGCGCTGGGACCAGGGGGCGATGCAAGGTAGCGCATAGCAAGCGGACGTCTGGCGAGTGGCGGCGATCTCGGCGGAGCGCGGGCGTCCCGCCCGCCCGGTCGTCGGGGCGCCCGGCGGCCTCGCCCGAAACGAGGGGGCGCGTCCCCGCTGTGCGACCGGGGCGGGTGGGACGCCCGCGCTCCGCCGAGATCGCCCCAAGGTCGCTGCGCCACCCGCGTCACACCCATGGGGACCGCGCCGGCAAGCGGCGCCACGTCACGACCAGTACAATGGGTATGGCGGTGTGCCTGATAGTGCAGATGGCTGGAGGAGCGGATGGCGCTGCCAATGCAAGTTGCCGTGGTAGGCGCCGGTCTCATGGGGCACGCCCTGGCGATTGACTTCGCGATTCGTGGGTGTACGGTTCGCATCAGCGACGCCGACACGGCCAGACTGGACGACCTGCCCGAGCGCTTGCGTGCGCGCCTGCAGCCGCTCATTGCCGCTGGGTATCTCGACGCGGAATCCGGGGCGGCGGTGGCTGATCGCATTGATCCAGTTGGTGACATCGCTGACGCGGTGCGCGATGCCACGTACGTCGTCGAGGCGATCAGCGAGCGATTGGAAGCCAAGCAGCAGCTCTTCGAACAGCTCGAGGCGGCGGCGCCGTCGACGGCAATCTTTGCCAGCAATACCTCCGGCTTGCGCGCCACCGACCTCAGCGTCGGATTGGCTCATCCCGAGCGCCTGATCGTGGCCCACTACTTCAACCCTCCCTACCTGATACCCGTCGTCGAGATCGTGCCGGGGGAGCGGACAAGGCAGGACGTCGTCGACGCTACCTGTGAGTTCCTGCGTGCTATCGGGAAGGAGCCGGTGCTGCTGCGGCGCGAGGCGCCGGGTTTCATTGCCAATCGTCTCCAGGCCGCGTTACTGCGGGAGGCCATTCACTTGGTGGCAACGGGAGTCGCGACGGCGGAGGATATCGATACGGTCATGTCCGGCGCCGTGGGCCGGCGCCTCACCAGCATGGGGCCGTTTCAAGTGCTCGATTTTGCCGGCGTCGACGTGTGGGCACAGATCGGCGCTTATCTCTTCCCCGATCTCGATTGCTCGGACGCGGCCCAGGCCTACCTGCAGCAGTTGGTTGAGTCGGGGCGATCCGGTGTGAAGGCCGGGGCCGGGGTATACTCCTGGCCGCCGGGTGATGTCGCCGCGGTTTCCGCTCGCCGCGATCGCGAGCTGCTGCACTGCATTCAGCGGGACAGCCCTGCCGGCGGTTCGACCAAGGAAAGAGGATGAACATGTCGAAGTCACGACTCCCGGCGCAGGATCAGCAGCCCGGACCTCCGACGCCGCCGAGGCCGCAGCCGCCGGGGCCCGAGCCGAATCCGGAGTCGACCGCGCTGGTGCCCGCGCCCGGCGCGGTGGAAATGATGATGCCATATGGGATGCCAGGGCAGAGGGAAGGCCGGCCTACGACGGCGAGCGAGGCGGCGCTACAAATTACGCTGAAGTGGATGGATCATGCGGCGGATGCCGCCGAGCTGGCCCTCGGCGACCAGGAGCTGTCGGAGGCGCAAGCTCAGTCAGTCGGCGCATTTTTCAGCAGTGTCCTTCAGGCGCTGCAACCATACTTTCCGGCGCCAAACAACCATACCGCGGCGTACAACAATCGGAGCGACCGAAGGGGATAGGGCGGCACTGGAGCGCACCGCCGGCACGGCATGCTGCTGTCCAGGGGCGATTGGCCAGACCGGCTCTCGTCAGCCCACTGAACGGGCGCCGATCTGGTATGATGGGTGGACCTTTGACGCGCCGGCGCGCGGTCCCGGCTGTCATAGGAGTGTAGCTCAGTTGGTAGAGCAGCGGTCTCCAAAACCGCGGGTCGGGGGTTCGAGTCCCTTCACTCCTGCTAGAGGTTCTTTCCGCGTAAACCCGATGCGAAAGCGTCAAGTTTGACGCACCTCCGGTAGCGTCCACCGCGCGTTCCGCCACAGACCGCCGATTCCACCCAGTTCCCCCACTGCTTGCCCGGCGACGGGCAGGGCCACCCGATCCTCCATCGCCCGCAGACACGCCAACAAACGGGTCGTCGTGACAGCCACAACTCATGCGATTTAATCGTGTCATCATGACGGGACGTTGACCCTTGCACATGTGGTGTTCGCTCCCTATACTGTGGGGTCAGTTTGCGAACTCCCGTGCCTACGGGCAGGTCAGGTCGTCGTCAGTAGGCCGTTGGGCTTGGCGGTCCTCTCGGGATAGGAGCGACTCTCATGGCAAACCAGCCCACCATTCCCACCAATCGGCGCGTCGTGCTCGCACTGGGAGGACGTGTGGTCGGCGCCTCGGCGTTGGGGCTATTGCTCACCGCCTGCGCTGGCAGCACGACGGTGAGCGTGACCTCCAGCACTGCCTCCGCGGCTGAGTCGAGCCAACGGGCCGCGAGCAGTGTGCCGGAGACCGTGGCAGCGACGAGCACGGGGGCGTCCAGCGTCAGTCCCGTCGCTACTACGGCGAGCACAGCCAGCAGCCAGGCCGTCAGCGCCACGGCGACGGCCAGCTCGTCGGCCGCCCCAGCCGGCACCGTCGGCAAGGCGGGCATCACCGTTCAATACGGCACCGACTACACCAACAATCCAGACCAGTTCAAGTCGTATCAATCGTTGCTCATCGATCCCTTTATCAAGCTGCACCCGACCATCAGCATCGAGTTCATTCAGGGCGACGCCTACACGGATAAATTCAAGACGTCGCTCGCCTCCGGCACGCCGTGGGATGTGGTGTGGGAGGCCGACAGCTCGATCTACGCCCAGGGCTTCCTCCAGAATCTGTCGTCATACATCGACCGAGACAAGTTCAACACCAATGTCTACCCTGGGGCGCTGTTCCAGCAGGTCAACGTCTGGAAAGGCGCCATCAACGGGTTGCCGAACCAGGCCGGCGGCAACTGGCCGGTGCTTCCCTTCAATCGCGTCTTACTGCGCAAGGTCGGGCTGCCGGACCCGCCGGAGACCTGGGGGGACAATAGCTGGACCTGGGACGCCTTCCGGGAGTACGCCAAGAAGACGACCACCAGCGTGGATGGCAAACCAACAACAGCGGGCATCTCGCCGCTGGGCCCCGGGGCGCTCGTCTATAATCTGCCCTGGCTCTGGGGCGGGCAGTGGATCTCCGACGACCGCACGAAGGTGGTCTGCGATAGCCCGGCGATGATCGCCTGCTACAACGCTTACTTCGCCCTTCCCAATCAGGACGGCTCGATGCCCAAGCCCGCGAATATCAAGAGCGACTTTGGCATCGCGGGAGGCCTCACCCTCTTTGCTCAAGGGAAGCTGGAGTTCGTCCAGACATCGGGCGGTGGCCTCTCCAACATCCTGGATGCCGTGAAAAAGAACGCCGACATGGGTTACGCCCCTCTCCCGAGGGTGACGAACTTTGGCTCCTTCCAGTGGCTGGATTCCAACGGCCTGGTGGCCGGCTCCAAGCATCCCGATGAGGCCTGGACGTATCTGCAGTGGCAGGCCAATACGCCGAACTTTGCTTTAGCTCGCGGCGCCACGCCTGCCCGCTCCGACTTCATGCAGCAGTGGGCCAAAGCAGAGTACGGAACGTATGGCGTCGGCATGCGCATCCAGGTCTACGAACAGTCGCTTGCCAACGTGGCGAAGACTGATCCGGGCTGGATCCTGCCGAGCTTTAGCAGCACGATGGAGAAGATGTATAACGCCTGGACTGCCGACGTCTACAACGGCAAGCAGACCGTCGAAGGCGGCTTGCGGGCGCTGGCGCCGCAGTTGCAGAGCCTGCTGGATAAGGAAGACGCAAAGCTCAAGGGCTAGTCGGGGCTGATCTGGATCGGTTGTAAGGCTGACGACGCCGCACTGGTAAGATGGTTAGCCTAGGTCGCCCAGTACCACCTGAGCGGCGTTGTGTCCCGGCTGCCCGCTCACCTCGCCGCCGGGATGCTGACTGGCCCCGCAGAGATAGAGACCGGGCAGTGGCGCGCGGTAGTGCGCCAGTTCCGGCAGCGGCCGGTTCCAGAAGAGGTGCTCGCCATCGTGCGCCACATGCGTGATGCAGCCGTCCGTTAGCCCTTGCTCGGCCTCCAGGTCGGCCGGCGTGCGCAAGCGGTAGTGGCGGATGGACTGCCGGAAATTCGGCGCATGGACGGTGATCTGGTCAATCAGGCGCTGCGCCATCTCCGCGCGGGCGTCCTCCCACGTTTGGCCTCGCAATCGCGCCGGCGCCGGATAGATGAAGCAGGAGACGGTGTGATAGCCCGGCTGCGTGAGCGAGGGGTCCAACGTCGAGGGCACGGCGACGTTGATGATCGGCGCCCGTGGAGGCCGCTGGGCGGCCATATCCTCCCAGATCGCCGCGAGGTGCGCCTGGCTCTCCTGCAGCGCCACCGCGCCGCGACTGGGTTGGTCCGGGTCGCCGTCCCAATCCTTCCAACGCGGCAACTCGGAAACGACTGCCAGCAGCTTGACGCAACTGTCGGCCGTTGGCAGCGTTGCCACGCGCCGACAAAAGCCGGCAGTCAGTTCGGCTGGCGGCATGAGTCGCAGGAAGGTTCGCTTGGGATCGAGGTTGGAGAGCACGATGTCGGCGCGCACCTGGTCGCCGCCCTCCAGCCGTATGCCGCTAACGCGACCGTGCTCGACAAGGAACTGCGCCACCGAACGGTCCGTGTGGATTGTGGCCCCGTGCTCCCGTGCCACGCCGGCGATGGCATCGCTGAAGGCCCCCACCCCGCCGCGGACGTAGCCGTTGGGCGGCGCTTCGCCGGTCTCCTCGTCCGGCGCATTGATCGCGCCGTAGGCCAGCGCCAACGCCAGCGGGTTGCCGCCATCGATAGCCAGGGCGGGCGCGTAGAGATCGCGTAATGCCTGGGTCGGCAACCAGGAAGCGTGCAGTACCTTCAACCGAGTCGTCAGGGCGATGTCCAACACGTCGGCTCCTGACGTACCCGCGATGGCGGCGCGCATCTCCTCCAAACTGGGTGGCACCCGCAGTCGGTACGGGGCGAAAATCCGGCGCAGCGACCGCCCGAACTCGCCGTAGCGCCGGCTGGCGGCGCGTTCGTCGGCCGTCCACAGGTGCGCGCGGTTGCGCGCCGATTGGACCGAGCCGGGGCCAACATAGGTGCCGTCGCCCCAGAAGCGGTAGCCGTCGGGTCGGTTGATGAACTCGACGCCGCGCTCGCGCAGGCCCAGGTCGCGGATAATCTTCGGGTGGATGGCATGCACCATATGCGCACACGGCATGAAGCGAAAGCCGGGCCACCACTCCTGCGTGGTCGCCGCGCCGCCCACGAAAGGGCGCCGCTCGAACACCTGCACCGCCAGTCCGGCGCGCGCAAGATAGGCGGCGGCAACCAGCCCGTTGTGCCCGCCGCCGACGATCACGACACGTGGATCCACCCCTGGCATCCCCTCTCCTGCATGGGAACTCAACGCGGCGACCGCTGGCGGCGGTGGTGAAGCGCTCCATGACGGCGAATGCGCCCCGGCGCAGTCCAGTCGCCATCGCCGCGGCTGCTCAACATTGTGCGGGAATGACAGGAAGCAACAGGTGCGACGGGTGCTCTCGGCTGTGCAGGATCGTCTGGTGGGCGACGCGGATCTCGGCGTCCTGGCCAAGCCGGTTCCCGGTGTTGAGATTGCGATCGTAGAGCGGGAAGTTGCTCGACGATACCTCCAGGCGTAGCCGGTGGCCCGTCTGGAAGACGACGCCGGTCACGCCGACGCTGATCTCGTAGCGATAGACCTTGCCGGGCTCCAGCAAGGTGGGCTGCGCCAAACTCTCCCGGTACCTGGCCCGAATGATCCCATTGCAGAGGATCATCGCATAGCCATCCGGCCGGACATCGACCAGCTTCGCGGTCCAGTCGGTATCCCGGCCATCGCTGATCGCATACAGGATGAGTTGCACCGGACCGATGACTTCGAGGTCCTCATCCATCGGCGCGCTCGTGTAGCAGAGCACGTCCCTGCGCATTTCGACATCGCGCTGGTCCTGCGCTGCCCACGGGACGACCGCGTTGTCACAGCAGGGACCGCCGCCGACAGTCGGCACAGGGTATTCCGGATGGTAGACGTAGGTGTCCGCCGGCTCGGCAGCCGGCTCCTCCGAGGCGAGCACGCCGTCGCCGAGGAGGGTATGGGCGTGTCCCCGCGAGTGGAGATACCAGCGCTGCCAGTGGGTCCGCGCCAACGGCCATTCCTGCTCGTCGCGCCAGACATTCGTCCCCATGATAAAGAGGCGGAGCGGCGGCTCGTCGACGATGCCGTTAGCGATGCCCTTCAACCAGTAATCGAACCAGCGCAGCTCCAGTGCGCCAAGGTCGACCTTGGAATCGGGGCCGAAATCCACGTCGCCGTTGACCGTCGACGTGCTGAGTGCGTGGGGCCAGGGACCGATGATCAGCTTCGACTGCCGCGCTTCGGGCGTCTTTCCATTCAGCCGTAGCGCGTTGAAGTTAATGAACGTCTCCCGCGAGTTGATGTCGTACCAGCCCCCCATGTTGAACGCCGGCGCGGCCACGTTGGGCAGGCGCTTTTCGATGTTCAACGGCTCCCAGTAGTCGTCGTAGGCGGCGTGGTCGATCCAGTCCTTCCAGTAGGGAAGGTCCCGGCCGATCACCCGATCCATGTCGCGGAGCGGCAGGGTCCGCATCGCCTGCCGCCACTCGTGTGGCGCAAGGTCCGCCTGTCGGGTCCGGATACAGTGGCGCATCGCCCAACTGAAGATCACATACAACTGAAACGCGCCGGAAGGATAAAACAGACCGCTGTATTGGTCGGCGCCAATCACCCGCGGCGCCATGCAGGTGAGGTACCGGCTGGCGAGCGGCGCGCTGATCCACTGCGTGAAACCTACATCAGAAGCGCCCCTCGTGCCGATCTTTCCATTTGACCACGGCTGCTTGCCGATCCACTCGTGCGTGTCGAACCCGTCTTCCGCCTCGTGTACATACGGGTAATATTCCCCCTCCGAGTCGTAACGCCCGCGGACATCCTGGACCACAACGGCGTAGCCTTTGCTCGCGTTTAGCTTGCTGTGACCGCTATTGTCGTACGGGGTGCGGACCAGCACTGTCGGAAAGGGCCCGGGCGCCTTGGGAAGATAGATGTCGGCGGAGAGTTGCACACCGTCGCGCATCGGCACTTTCACATCGATCATGGTCGTCACGTTGTAAGTCTCGTCCACTGCTGCTCTCCGGTGATAGTTCTTCACTTGTTGCGGATAGGCGCCTGGAGCCATTGCCACGACCGGCCCCGATACCGCACTGTGGTTGATCGGTCGGATAAACCGTCAGCCGTTGGCACTGGAGCAGGCTCTGACTCGTCCTGGCATCAGGCTAACAGCGTCCGGCGCATCAACTCGTAGCTGCGCCGCGTGTCGTCAGCCACGGTCCGGCGCGCGCCGGGGACGCCTTCCAGCTCGGCCACGACCCAGCCGGAGAAGTCGATCTCCCTCAGCGCGCCGGCGACGTCGGCAAAGTCGATCTCGCCGTCGCCCAGGGCTTCTACTAATTCCGCGCCGCGGCAATCCTTGTAGTGCATGAAGCCGATGCGCTCGCGGTAGCGGCGAATCACCGCCGGCACCTGGGCCGCCGGTAGCAGGGCGGCCGCGTTGGCGGTGTCGAAGGCCAGGTTCAGGAGCTCCGGAGGCACGCCGTCCATTATGCGCTGCAGGACAACGGCATCGTCGGCGAACTCATAGGCGTGGTTGTGGTAGTAGGCAATCAGCCCGTGGTCGCGCACGATCCGGCTGGCCTCGCGCAGCCCCTCGATGTTGGCCGCGTGCTCGTCGTCGGTCAGTGGTCCATCGCGCTTGGCGCCCGTGCTGATGAGGGCCGCCTCCGCCCCGGCCGTACTCCCAAAGGCGGCGGCGCGCCGGATGTCGGGCAAAGTACGCTCGCGCGCCGCGGTGCGGTCGTACATGCGCCCGCCGACATGGACCGCGGCATAGGCAAGCTCGTGCTGCTGCAGCAGGTCGCGCAATAGAGCCGGCTGATCGAGGTCGGCGATGAACCCGACGCCGATCTCGACGCCTTCATAGCCCGCCGCTTTCACCTGGCGCAGCGCCTCACCCAGGTTATCGATCACCTTGAACTCTCGTTGCCAGGCGTTCGCCTGGCAGCCCAAACGGACTGTCGCCATGTAAAACCTCCTTGCAGAACTTCCTAGGTCAGCAATCGGGCGACTTTATGGATCGCCGTAGCAACCTGGCGAACGTCGTCCTCGCTGTAGAACTCATTGAGGCTAATGCGCACCATCTCCCGGACGAGCAGCTCCGTGTTCGGGCACAGGCCGGGACCGTACTCGATATCCCGCTCCGGCCGGAAAGGCGGGTAGCCAAAGGGGAAGTGGCTGTCGCCGTAGGTCTTCTGCTGCCGGATGGCGTCGTACATGTAGATGGGCTGGGGGACGTAGCCGGCCGCGGCGGGGATGCCTTCGGCGGAGAGGGCACGGGCGAAGCGGTCACGTTTGGCAGGATCGACGCGGAAGATGAAGTGCCAGTAGGCGCCGGCGCCCGGCGCATAGGCCGGCGGGAGGACGCCCGGCGCGTCGCGGATCAGTTGGCAGAGCAGGTCACCCAGTGCCGTCCGTCGATCCGTGATCCCGTCCAGCTTCTCCAGTTGCGCCAGCGCCACCGCCGCTTGCAGTTCGGTGACTCGGTAGTTCGGCGCCACGAACAGATGGTCGCGGTCGGCGACGTCGCCCCCCTCGCGCGGCCAGGCCTTGTCTGAGAAGAGCAGGGCGCGGCGACCCAGCGCGTCGTCGTTGGTGATGGTGATGCCGCCGTCACCGCAGCCTATGTGCTTGTGCTGGTTCAAGCTGAAGCAGCCCAGGTGGCCCATGGTCCCAACTTTGCGCCCCTTGTGGCGGGCGTTGAAGGCCTGCGCGCAGTCTTCGATCACGTAGAGGTCATAGCGCTCCGCCAGCTTGAGGATCGCGTCCATATCGCAGGGGTAGCCCATCAAGTGAACGGGCAGCAGCACTTTCGTGTACTCGGTGATCCGCCGCTCCAGGTCGGCCGGGTCCATGCAGTACGTCGCGCGGTCCAGATCGGCGAAGATCGGCACCAGGTTCTGCATGACGATCGGCACAATCGTGCCCATGTCGGTGATCGGGCTGGTGATGACTTCCCCACCGGGATTCAGGTCGAGCGCGCCGAGAGCGATGTGGATGGCCGCCGTGCCAGAAGTCGACATAATGACATGCTTGACGCCCATGTAGTCGGCCCAGCGTTGCTCGAAGGTCTTGACCACCGTGCCCGAATTGCGGTTCAGTTGTTGGGAGCGGATCACTTCGGTCAGCAGGGCGATCTCCCGGTCGCCGAAGCGCTCGCCGCTGACACGGAGGGGCGGGTTGCAGACTGGCGTGCCGCCCTCCAGCGCCAGTTGCTCCGCCACGCCGATACGCTCGCTATGTTCAGTAACCACCAATGTCCTCCATCATCGGGCGTATCCCCGTCTTCAGTCTGGGAAGCACTCCCGCAGTAAGGCGAGCGCCGTCGCTTCGATTTGCTGTCCGGCTTCGGCGGTGTAGCGGCTCCAGGGGGCCGGCATCACTTCGTAGTCACCTTCCTCATAGGCGACCGGCGTGGGAAAGTACCCCTGGTAGCTGTTGGCAAAGCCGATCACCAGCGTCCGCGGCGCCGGCGACTGCTGCTTAATGGCCAGGCCGATCTCGCAGAACAGCTCACCGGGCACGCCGACCAGGGCCAGGTCGCCCAGCCGCAGCACCTGGATCTCCAGCGGCTCGCCATCAGCCACCACCGCTGCCAGTTGGGCCGACAATATGGCCTGGCGTCCTGTTTCACTCGGCGGGACAGGGCGGTATGGCGGGGTGATCCGCCGGGTCCGCGCGGCGATCGGCATTGCGGCGGAGGCGGCCGTCTGCTCGCCTTGCCGGTGCAAAAGGAGCTGCGTGGCGGCGCTCCCTTGCAGCATGGCCCCGCCGACGACGAGACCGGTTTGCCAGGCATCGTCCCAGCGCTTGCGCACGTTGGGCGGATTGACGTCAGCGGTCGCGCCGTTGGCAAAAAGCGCGACGAAGCCGGCGCCGTAGACGCCTTCCAGCAGGCGGCAGGCCACCCCCGGGTAGTCGGCGGAGTAGAAGGGCATACTCATGACGGTCACGGGATGCATGGCGTAGTTGGCAAGCAGGGCCAGCGGCCGCCCATCCAGGTGCTCGAACCAGAGCAGCCCGAGCTCGGGATCAATGGGGTGCTGCCGGACGACGGCTGCCGGCTTGGGACGGACCCAGTTCTTGTAGACCCTGCCGTCGGCGCAGACGACGCGCCGGTTCTCGGCGAGCTGCAGTTCCCGGCTCGCGTGGTGCATACTCGCCGCCGCGAGACGCCGCGCTGCCAGCTCCGCCGCCGAGGCGAGTTGATGCGCCCACGTTTCCAGCCAGGCGTCGTCGATGTCCGCGTCGTGCAAGTTCAGGGTCCACGGGGTGCTGTGAGCGTGCGTCGCCGCGACGAGCAGGTGCTCGCCAGGAATCCCGCACGCCTCTGCCACCAGAGCGCGTACTCGCTGCGTGAAGGCCATGCCGGGTATGCCGATGGCGTCGCAGGTGATGACAGCGACGGTCACGCCAAGCGACTCCACGACCAGTGCCCGCGCGACCAGGTCGTCGTGGACTCCTTCGGTGGGCTCGTCAAGCCGCCGGCCCGGCCGCCCCCGCTGCACGTCAAGTGGCGGCGTCACCACGAGCTGCGCCGCTCCGGCCCGCACGCCGGGCTGTGCTCCTGCCTGCATCAGCTATCTCGTCCCCACATGTACACGTGCTGGTCTCTCCCTCCTTGAGCGCCAGACATCGGGCTAGCGGTTCTCCTCGGCCATTTCCACCACCTGCCCCGACCTAATCGAGTCGAGCACGGCCGGCGACACCGCCAGTGCGCGCCGGCCGTCGGCGCCGCCGGCCAGCGGCAACGTAGCCAGTTCCGCGTCCGTGCCTGGGCAGCCAACTGACTCACGCTTCCGCCTCACCGGTCCAATCGATGATCGTCCCCAGATAGGCGTCCGGATTCGTCAGGTGCCCGTCGTAGGCTAGCTGTACGTCGTCGGGCTGGACGGTGTGCAGAGCCAAGGGCTCGACCCGCAGCAGACCCGAGCTGATGAGGTCGAGCAGCCAGAGGAGGTTGCCCTCGACGGAGTGCTGACCGGCGCCGGGACCGGCTGCGCTTGCGCGTGCTTCGGCACGTCGGGTCGGGATGAGGCCGCCCAGTGCGCCCTTCATGGTCACGCCCCGAATGTGGACGTGGCGGAGCAGCTCGGTGAAGTCGCCCTGGTAGGGCACGCGCGGCGAGCCGAGCAGGATCACCTCGCCAAGGCGGCGGGCCAGGCGTAGCGCCGGCAAGGCCAGGGCACTGCTGCCCGTGGCCTCCACCACTGTGCGGATGCCGGCGGCGTCGCTCAGGGCGCCGGCCGCGGCCAGTGGATCGCTACGCCCTGGATCGATGAGCTGCACCAGGCCACAGGCGGCGGCAATGGCACGGCGGCGCTCCGACAGTTCCAGTCCGATGACGCGGCAGCCGGCAATGGCGAAGAGTTGCGCCGCGAAGTTGCCGATCAGCCCCAGGCCGTAGACGGCCACCCAGTCACCGGCCTGGCTGGCGGAGACGCGTAAGGCCGTGGCGGAGATGGCGGCGAGCCGGGCGAAACCGGCCAGGTGGGGCGCCACGGCGTCGGGGACGCGCACCACCGCCCGGTCGACGTTGACCGTGGCCAGCGAGGCGTGCCGCGGCTGGGCGAGAATGCGATCGCCCACAGCGAATTCGCTATCCGGCACGCCGCTCCCCTTGGCCACGATGCGCCCCACGCTGACATAGCCGATGGCGGCGGGATAGCGAAACGGCGTCCCCTCGCGCACGGCCAAATCGTGCTGGACACCCGTGAAGAAAGCCAGCTCCGTACCCGGGCTGATGACGCCATACTCAACGCGCTGCAACACCTCACGTGGCGCGAGCTCTGCCGGATCGAAGGCGACCGGCTCGAAGCTGACGGCGCGGGGGCCGGTCACGACGAGCCGGCGACCATGGAGCGTCATACGGGCATACCCTTCGCCACTTGCGCCTGAAGCCGCGGCTTCAGGGCATGCAGGACATCGGATATCGCCGCCTGGCCTGCCCAGACCTTGGGAAACCGCGGCGCGATGATCTGGGTGTAGACGTCGCGCCAGTTGGAGAGGTGGCCGATGGGGTCAAGCTGGGCCGAGCCGGGCGTATCCGCCTGGTAGCGAATGAAGTCCCAACCGTCGTCGGGATGCTTGGCGCCCACCGCTCACTCGTCGCTGAGGGCAGCCGCGTGCGCCTGGATCTTCAGCATTGCCTCGACGATGTCCTGCATGTCCCGCCGGGCGCCCAGGAGCACCGGTTGCGGGAACCAGAGCGTTTCATCGGCGCAAAGCCGTTCAACGTTCGGCAAGCAGACGCGGGAGTAATCGACGGCGAGCGCGGCCGCGTGACCGCAGGCGAAGGGACAGTCGTCGCGCATCGCTTCCCTGGCGTCCAGGAAGAGCGGGTTCTTGTACAGAGGCCGGTCGTAACCCACGCTACAGGGAATGCCCTCGGCGCGCAGCGCCTTGAGGAACGTGGCGCGGGGGAGGCGCCGTCCTGGTGCGAACTGCCCGGCCAGGTAGCGGCAGGCGTAGCCGTGCAGGCCATGCTCGGTGACGAAGGGGTCTTGCCGGGCCGGCTCGATGCCGGGAATGGACAGCAGGGCATCGCGCAGAAAGGCCGCGTTGTGCTGCCGCCGCTGCTGGAGTGCTGGGTAACGCTCAAACTGGGAGAGCAGCAAAGCCGCCTGAAGCTCGGTCAGGCGGTAGTTCCAGCCCAGCACGTAATGGGTATAGAAGTCGCCGCCGGCGATGCGGCCGATATGCATCAGCGAAAACGCCCTATCCCCGAGCACCGGATCGTCGGTGACGACAGCTCCGCCTTCGCCACTGGGCAGGTTCTTGCTGGCCTGGAAGGAGTAGCAGCCAGCATCGCCGATGGTGCCGACGCGACGCCCCTGCCAGACGCCGCCGATCGCCTGCGCCGCATCCTCAATGACGCGTAGACCGTGGCGCTGCGCGACCGCCAGAATGCGCTCCATATCGCACGGCAAGCCGGCGATGTGGACGGGCACGATCGCCCGCGTCCGGTCGGTCACGAGTGATTCCGCGGAGAGCGGATCGAGGTTGTGCGTCTCCGGGAGCACATCGGCGAAGACGGGTATGCCGCCCGCCTGCAGCACCGCCGTCGCCGTGGCCACGAAGGTGAACGCCGGGACTATGACCTCGTCGCCGGGCCGGATGCCGGCAGCCTTCAGCGCCACCTCGAGCGCCGCCGTCCCGCTGGCAACTGCCACCGCCCGGCGGGCGCCGGTGTAGGTTTGCAGCGCCGCCTCCAGTGTTTGGACCCGGTCGCCGGTCCAGCGCGTCCACTTGCCGCTCTTGATGACGGAAGCAACCGCCGCCACGTCGTCATCCGTGCCCACCGGCCACGCCGGCCAGGGGCGCGTCCGCGTATCCCGCACCGGCCTGCCGCCCGTCATCGCCAGGCGCTCGGCCGCTGCGACGCCCACTGCACCTACCATGACGTTGCCCCTTTCCCATGTGTATGCGCCGACGCTGCGCCGCGGCGGGCCACGCGCAGGATGTCGTTCGGACGCGACCGATGCACATCCTGGGGCGTCGGGCGGAGTGTAGCAGTCGGGGCCTATCGTGTCAAGACAAGGGTATGAAGCGACATCATGATAAATACGCCACAAAGTCTTGACGCGCCGCGATCTGGAGCGCTATACTGCGTCGCACACGTCGAACTCGTGATGTCATGATCTTTAACTCTGTGGAGCAGTCGATGCGCAACTCGTCAGATGGTGCATCGCGTGTCCGTTGAGTCATCGGAGGCGTTGCCGAGCCCTTCCGGGGCGCCGATCCCCCTCTATTACCGGCTCCGTGAGGCGCTGCGGGCGCGCGTGGCCCAGGGTGAGTTGGCGGTGGGGAGCCTCTTCCCGACAGAGCAAGAACTTTGCGCGCAGTACGGCGTCAGCCGCACCACCGTGCGGGAGGCCATCCACGGTCTGGTGCAGGAGGGCCTGCTCGTGCGCAAGCAGGGCAAGGGCACCTTCGTCGCCACGCCGAAGATCGAAGAAGAGTTGGGGGTGCTCGTCGGTTTTACCGAGCGAATGGAGGCACGGGGCTTGCGGCCGAGTGCTCGCACGCTCTCGACGGAGGTGGTGACCGTACATGGCCGTGAGGCGGAGCTGCTCGAGCTACCGGAGGGGAGCAACGTATACCGGATCGTGCGCTTGCGCCTGGCCAACGACGAGCCTATGTCGGTGGAAACAGGGATGTTCCCCTATGACATTGGCCTGCGCGTCACCCAGGCCAACCTGGACGAGGTTGGCTACTACCCAGTGCTGGAGGGGCGCTACGGGTTCCATCTGAGCGAGGCCGACCAGACCATCGAGGCGCGGCCGGCAACGGCAGAGGAGGCGGGATGGCTGCAATTGCGGCGTCGCGCCACCGTGGTGGTCATGGAACGGCGGACGACCGACACATCGGGACGCCGCATTGAACTCGTCCGCGGTGTGTATCGCGCCGATCGCTACCGCTACCGCGTGCATCTGCGTCGACTGCCCAGGGGGCAATCTCGGTCTCCATCGCCGCAATGAGCGTGGCCGGCAGGCGCCAACAGCGCGCCGGATCGAGGTGAAGCGGCCGCGGGCCATGCGCCAGGAAGGGGACCGGCCTGTCCGGTCGCGTGTCGCGGCGATCGAGCAACAGGGGGCTTGAGCGTGCAGCGGGCGAGGATCGAGCCGGCCCTGCCATGGCGCCACCAGCCGCGGGAACTGGAGGAGATGTGGTGACAGCGCAAACAGCGGCGGCGGGCGGCTTCGTCTCCCTCTTCGACGGCAAGAGCCTCGCCGGCTGGGAATACGTGCGGGACACCGTCGGCTGGTCGGCGGAAGAGGGCGTCCTGGTCTGTTCGGGCGAAGGGCGCGGCTGGCTACGCACCGCTCGCATGTACGGGGATTTCGTGTTGCACCTGGAGTATGCGATCAGCGAGGGCGGCAACAGCGGCGTCTTCTTGCGCTCGCTCCTGGAAGGCCGGCCGGCCTATGACGGGATGGAGATGCAGATCCTCGATGATCACGGGGCTCCCGCCACGGTCAGTAGCACAGGGGCGATCTACGACGCCGTTGCGCCGACAAAAAACGCCGCCCGCCCGGCCGGACAATGGAACGACCTCGAGATCACCTGTGCCGGATCGCGGGTGGGATTCGTGCTCAACGGCGAGCACATCGTCGAAGTCGACCTCAGCGCCGACGAGTCGCTACGCGGCAGGCCCCTGGAGGGCTACATCGGCTTGCAGAACCATCACAGCGCGGTGCGGTTTCGCAGCGTGCTGATCCAGGAGCTCTGAAGGAGCGCCGCGCTATCCCCGTGCCGCAACCTTGGCGAAGGCATGCACGACGTCCCGGGCATCGTCATCCGTGTAATCCGGCGTGACGGAGAGCATCAGAGAGCGGGCAAGCAAGGCGTCCGTCCAGGGGCACGGACTCGCTGCAACCGGCGGCAACTGCGGCGCGTCGTACACCGGCCTGGCGCCGTAGACGAGGCCGATGGCGATGCCCTCGGCCCGCAGCGCCGTCTGGAAGGATTTCGCCTGCTCAGCGTCGTGCAGCAGCGCGCCGACCGCGATGCCGCAATCGCCTTCGGGATCCGGCACGTTGCGCAAGGCGAAGGGCGTTCGCGGGCGTCCGGCGACGATCTGCTGTAGCCCGTTCAGGATGCTCCGCTGCGCCCGCCGCGCCCGCTGCAGCACCGTATCAAGCTTGCGTACCTGCGCCAGCGCTACGGCGCCACTCAATTCCGGCATGCGGAACGCCGCGCCGAGGAATGGCTCGGCGGATGGTTCGATGGCTGCCCCCTCTTCGGGCGCCGCCATCGATGCGGGGATACTGGGCATACGGAAGTTACCGTGGTCATGGTAGCGGACGGCCCGCTCGTAGACCAGCGGGTCATTGGTCACGACCACGCCACCCTCGCCGGCGGTGATGACCTTGACGCTGTGCAGCGAGTGGATGCCGGCATCGCCGAACGTGCCGATTGCTTGCCCGTGGAAGCGCGCGCCGCAACTCCAGGCGCCGTTCTCCAGCACGCGCAGGCCGTGGCGGCGCGCGACCGCCATGACCGCATCGATGCGGCAGGCGGCGCCATGCACGTGGACCGGCATGAGTGCGCGCGTGCGAGCCGTGATCCGACGCGCCGCGTCATCGGGGTCCAGACCAAAGCCGTCGTCGGCCTCGGCGTACACCGGAATGGCTCCCAGGCGCAGCACCGCCTCTGGGGAGGAGATGAAGTTGAGGGCGGGCATGATCACCTCGTCGCCCGGGCCGATGCCGAGCGCGACGAGGGCAACCTCCAGGGCCGCCGTGCCCGAGGTCACCGCGACAGCGTAGCGGCAGCCGAGCCGGCGACAGAGTTCCCGTTCGAAGGTGGCAACGCGCGAAGGCGGCGTCATGCCGGAAAAGCGCGCCAGCGCGCGGCCCTCCAGCGCGGCCAGAACCTCGGCCTTTTCCTCCTCGCCGATGAGCCGCGTGCCGAAAAAGCCGGTGGGCAAGGGTCTGGTCCGGACGGGATCGCCGCCATCGATGGCCGCCCGCTCCGGTGTTTTCTCCGAGATTGCTGGCATGGCTGGTCACTCCAAGCATTGACGCCGCCGGAACGGGCCAGGAACCCCGCTACGCCTGTGGCAAGGCACGCGCACTCTACCAGGCATGACCGCCGATTGCAACGGATCACCATGATGTTGTGACAACAGGTTGGCGGCTTGGCATTATGTAGCGCGCCTGGTATAGTCGGCATGCCTGCTCCTCAGAGCGTTGGCAGGCGTTCCCTCCCGGCCGCTTGCGGATCGCCAGGAAAGGAATCGTTGGTCATGGGTTTGCTCCACCATGCGCAGCTCAGCCGGCGTACCCTGCTGCGCGGCATCGGCGCCTTGACGACCGGCTTCGGCTGCAGCGTGCTCGCCGCCTGCGGCGGCGCCACGACCGGCAGCACGACCACCACCCTCGCCGCGCCGACCACTGTGACGGCTTCGGCGACTGCCACCAGCGTGCCCGCCACAACCGGCACCCCCGCGACGATCACGACAACGAGCGCCAGTCCGGCCGCGAGCAGCGTGAGCGTAGCGACGAGCGCCTCGGCCAGCACGAGCGCTACATCAACAGCGTCCGCCGCGGCGGCGGCATCGTCCTCACCGGCCGGCGCCACTGTGACCTTACAGTACTACACCTCGCTGAACTCGCGCCAAACCACCACCTTTCCGCAGTTGGTGACCACCAACTTTCAGAAGGCCTTTCCCAACCTGAAGCTGGAAACGATTCAGGCCGGCTCTCCCTACGACGAGAAGTACAAGACGCTGCTGGCGGCCGGCACGCCACCGGACGTCGTCTGGCTACTCTATCCCGACGCCTACCAGAACCGGCTCATCCAGGACATCACTGCCTATGTTCAGCGCGACAAGTACGACCTGAGCGTCTTCCCCAAGGCCGACTTCGACGTGACCTCTCAGTGGCGCGGCCACATCTGCGGCATACCCAACCAGTCCGGCGGCAACTGGCCGGTCATTGCCTACAACCGTGACCTCTTCCAGAAGCTCGGCGTGGCCGAGCCGCCGACGAAGTGGGGCGATCCTTCCTGGTCCGCCGACGCGTTCCTGCAAACGCTGCAAAAGACCACGAGGACCGGCGCCGATGGCAAGCTGACGTCGGCCGGCATCAGTCAGATCGGCCCCGGCGTCCTGGAGAACGACTGGCCCTCGTTTTGGAAGGGCCAGTGGATCACCGATGACATGACCACCATCGTCTGTGACACCCCGGAGATGATCGAGGGCTTTCAGTATCTCTTCGATCTAGCGACCAAGTACAAGGTGATGGTGTCGGCGGCCCAGCTCAAGGACATGGGTGCAACCAACGCGACCAACGCGATGATCAGCGGCAAGCTGGCCATGATGCAGGTCTCGGCCGGTAGCACCTTCACTGTCGCGCAGGCGGTGGAGACGCAGGGGGTGAACCTGGCCTTTGCCCCGCATCCGATGTACAAGATCGTTGGCTCTGCCGTCGATGTCGATCCGAACAACCTACCGACTGGCTCGAAGCATCTGGATGAGGCCTGGTCGTTTCTGAGGTGGTCGGCGGATACGCCATACTGGTCGATCTCCCGCGGCAATGCCCCGGCGCGAGAGGACCAGTTCCCGGCTTGGATCCAGCAGGTCTACGGCAGTCTCGCCGACAAGGTGAACCTCAACGTCTACGCGCAAGCGCTGAACCATGCCATGCGCCTCGATCCGCTTTTCCTGCTGCCAACCTACGATCAGATGCACAAGGAACTGCTCGCGCCGGCTTTCACCAATATGTATGCCGGCACCGCCGCCGTGGCGACGACGCTCCAGGGGCTGAAGAGCCAGTTGCAGGCTTTGGTGCCCAAGACCTTGCCGGATTGATGCGGCCCTGTCTCTACCCGGCAGTGGACGGCTCGACTGCTACCCATTGCGCGCCAAGCGCAGCTGAACGCTGGACGGCCTGGCCGACCAGCAGCATCTGCTCAGCATCGTCGATGTCACAGGCGGGCGGTTCGCCGCTGCGCACGCACTGGACGAAATGCAGCAGTTCCGGCGGGTAGCCGCGCAGGAACAGTTGGGTATTCCTCCCGTAGGGGATGGAGGACGTCGAGACAAAGAGACTCGCCTCAGCGGTCGCGAAGCCTAGCTGGTCGTTGGTCACGCGCTCCTGCGCCCGATGCCAGCGCAGTTCGCGGCCATCATCCGCCACCAGCAGGCCGCTGGCATGGGCAATCTCGAGCCGCTCGTAGGGCAGTGCGTTGTTGGCGAAACGTTGCCAGGCAAGCACGCCGGTCTCGCTGCCGGAGAAGCGCATGCTGACGATTTGCCCCGCGCCGTCTGGACTGGAAAGGGCACACACTGCAGCAATGGGACCGGCGAAGTGACATAAGAGGTTGTAGAAGTGTCCGACATAGGGATAATAGCGCACGCTGTAGGTGCGTGGTCCAGGATCATCGCGCCGCCAGTCTTCGAGCAACGCCTGCATTCGCTGGTACAGTGGCGAGTAACGCAGACAGAAACCGACTTGCACCGGGAGCGACCGCTCTTGTGCCAGCTTGCGGATCTGTGACGCCTCCAAACCGGACGCGATGCCCGGCGTCTCCGTCCACACCGGTTTCCCGGCATCGAGCGCTGCGAGGATCGCCGGTCCGTGCTGGCCGCCGACGACGAGCACCGCCTCCACTGCCGGGTCCGCCACCAGCGCCTCGTAGCCGACGTGCGCTGGGATGTGGAACTGCGCCGCCGCCGCCCGCGCCGTCTCTTCGTGCGCCGTCGCCAAGGCGACGACCTGCATGTACTCTGGGATCTGGGCGATGGATGGCAGCAGGATCGTGCGGGCGTGACGCCCGACCCCGATCATGCCTACGCGCAGGGGCCGGCTCATGATCGCATCACCGGCTCCCTGCGACACTAAAGAGGGCAGTCAGCCCGTCGGCTGCGGCGGCGACCGCTTGAGCCGCCGTGCCGGGTGCGAAGGCCGCCGGCTGCTGATAGTACCGGTGCGCTCTGGCGACCTCGTAGCCGCCACGGGCGTACTCTCCTTCCGGAGGCAGATAGCCGTAGCAACCGTTGGCGTAGCCGGCGCACCAGATCGTCGCCGGTTCCAGCACGGACTCGCCATCGTCACCGGACGGGAAGGGCCCGAGGTGCTGGATGGCCAGGCCGACAGCACAGAGCGGCTCGACCGGCAGCCCAACGATCGCCAGCGGTCCCAGACGCAGACATTGCACCTCGAAGGGCAGGGAACCCCCAGGCCGTTCGGCAAGCGCTCCCGGAACGGAAAGGGGGGCCTTCAGGTCAGCCGTGAACGTCCGCAGCGTCGCGCCCAGCGGCAAACGACAGCCCGAGGCGCCACCGTCCCTGGGCCTTTCGCGGGCAGCTTCAACTGCGATCTGGCCGATGGCCAGGCCGATCCGCTTCGCCGCGTCGAGTTGGACCTCGACGTCCGGCGAGACACGCGGCGCCCGGCCCTCCGGCATGGCCACCATGGGCAGCACGGGGACGAGATCCCCGCAGGCGCCCTGGAGGAACAGACACGGCGCCCCCAGGGCCAGCTGCACCGCCCGCCGAACCCAACCGACATAGTCGGCAGATAAACCGAAGTTCTGCTCCCGAAGCGCGACGGGGTGGCTGGCATAGTGGACGACCGTCGCCAGCGAATGGGGGGAAGGCGCGGCAGGAGGGCGCTGCCCCACCGCGTCACCACCGGTCGTTTGCTGCGAAGGGCCGTCGCGTCGAGCCCGCCCCGTCGCGGCCGGCGATGAGGGAACCGGTGCGAGTGCGTCGACACGCAGGACGCTCACCGTATCGTCGACGGGACCGGCGGCGTCACCGAGCCGGTCGCGCCGGTTGCGCTGCGTGCGTAGGCGCCCAGTCGCCAGACTGAGCCGCGCGGGCTGGAGTGTGGCGGCGGCCACCGCTAAGGCGCCGGCGAGGGCGTGTTTCAGGTGCTCGAGGTACGCTTGCTCGCGCTCGCCAGACGGTTCTTGCAGCATGCCGGTCACGGGACCGGCATGCGTATGCGAGCAGGCGATGAGGATGTTCGTTGCGGGAATGCCGCTGCACGTCGCAAGATAGGGGCGCCAGGCCTGCACCACGGCCACCGGCAAGCCCACCAGGTCGCAGGACAGGAGTCCGATCCGCGTCTCCCCTGCCTCGAAGACCAGCGCGCTGCAGGACAGGTCATCGTGGATCGTGTTCGCGGGTGGGCGGATCCCGTAGCCGGACAGATGCGTTCCGAGCGCGGGTGTGATCGTGGCCTGGGCGACTCCGGCGCGCATGGGGTGTCGCCTTCCAACTGCCTACGCCCTCATCATGACAAAGCGATGCTACCCCGCGGGCGGCGATAGGTCAATGGCGCGCGACGCGTCGCGGCAAGAGGCGCGGGAGACTGGCACGTACTCAAGGAACTAAGTGCGCCACACGTTTTCGCGCCGGCCAGTTGGTCCGAGGCGGTAGGATAGCCG
>CALBSQ010000185.1 GCA_937967325.1 uncultured Chloroflexota bacterium | reverse complement strand
GCACTCCCCTCCCGATCCGCCCCAATTATACGGCAAGATCAGGAGGGATCGGTATTACACCATTCTCTATGGAGACACGGGACACAGCTATGAGTCGATCCTGGGATCCTATCTCCAGGGCGCGAAGGCAGTGGTTGTCGAGGATCCCTATGTCCGTGCGCAACATCAGATTCAGAACTTCGTACGGTTTTGTGAAACGGTAGTTCATCGGTCCGCAATCAAGTACATTCGGCTCATCACCCGTCATGATGCGACTCCTTCACGAAATGAAATCGAAGAAAAGCTCGATGACCTTAAGCAGAGCCTACTTGAGATAGACATCGTGCTCGACGTGGAGTTCAACCAGAACCTTCACGACCGCGAGATCCGGCTCGACAATGGCTGGGTAGTGAAGATTGGCCGTGGCCTCGACTTCTATCAGAAGCCGGAGGGCTGGTACACAATCGGAGCGTATGACCTGACGCAGCGGAAGTGTCTTGAAACAAGAGTTGATATCTTCCTCAGCGCAACATCTGAACATGTCGCATAAAGCAAGATGAAAATTCATTAGTCACTTTGTAATCGTTCAGGGGGTGTAGGCGAGAGAGCGTGCGGATGCTAAAATGCCCCTGTGGACGAGCATCCCACGCTGTCTGCCGAGGTTCGCGCCGCTTTGCCGGCGGTGGTCGTGGCCTACCTGGCGTACCAGGAGCGCCAGATTGCACTCTTGCGGGAGAGAGTGGGCTCCTTGGAAGGGGAGCTCGCTCAACTCCGCCTGGCGTTCGCCAAGGTCCAAGCGCGGACGAAGCTACACTCCGGCAACTCCTCGCGTCCTTCCTCCAGCGATCCGCCTGGCGCGCCGCCTCGCCCCAAGCGCAAGCCCTCGGGGCGCAAGCGGGGCGGGCAGAAGGGCCATCCCGGCCACGCCCGAATCCAGCTCGGCGCCGACCAGATCACGGCTCAGGCCGAGCACCGACCGGTCCAGTACCCGGGTTGTACGCTCCCCCTGGACGCCACCCTGCCTACCGAGGGGGAGCCGATCTGCGTCCAGGTCTGGGAGATCCCGCCGATCACGGCCGAGGTGACCGAGCATCGGGGCTATCGGGTGCGCTGTCCCCACTGCGCCGCCTTGGCGCCTCCCCCGGATCTGCCGGAGGGGGCGTTCGGTCCGCGTCTGACGGCGATGGGCAGCCTGCTCCACGGCCGCTTTCGCCTGAGCATGCGCGACACCACAGAGGTTTTCGCTGACCTCTTCGGCGTGCCGCTGGGGCCGGGGAGTGTCTCCACTCTCTGCCAGGAAGTGCCCACGGCCCTCGACGAACCCTATGAGCAGGTCCGCGCGCACGTGGAGACGGAGACGCACGCCAACGTCGACGAGACCGGCTGGAAGCAAGCCGGCGAGCGGCGGTGGCTGTGGGTCGCGGTCACCGCCCTCTGCACGCACTTCCTGGTGGCCAAGAATCGGAGCGCCGCGGTCCTTGTGAGCCTGCTAGGTGAGACGTTCGATGGGGTGGTCGGCTCGGATCGCTACAAGGCCTACCTGAGCATCCCCATCGAGCGGCGCCAGGTCTGCTGGGCGCACCTGAAACGGAACCTGGTCGCGTTTGCCGAGCGGGGCGGCGAGATCGGCGACTGGGGCACGGAGGCGGTCGGCGTCGTCGAGAAGGTCTTCGCGGCGTGGTATCGCTACAAGGACGGGGAAAGCAACCGAGCCCAGTTGCAGGAGGAGGTGGCTGGACTGACCAGCAACGCCGCCGAGCGGGCGTTGCGGCCGGCCGTCTTGTGGCGCAAGGGCTGCTTCGGCGCGGACAGTGGGGCCGGCAATACCTTCGTGGCGAAGATCCTGACGGCGAGCGCGACCTGTCGCCAGCAGGAGAGGCAGTTGCTGACCTATCTCACCAATGCCGTCATCGCCTATCGGGGCGGGCGGCAAGCCCCGTCGCTTCTGCCCGCGTGACGACAACGTCGTCCGTAATCTCGGTGGGGAGAGGGTCGAGATGCATGCGCTGGTAGAGGCGTGGCGAAGGCTCGACGTGGGGCAACCCCCGTACGTGATGCCGGAGGACCTCCCTTCCATCCCTCACGACATGATGGTTCAGTACCCGACCTTCTCCGCCTTTGCGGCCAGCGCTGATTTTGGGTCCCAGGACACACGGCTTCATGTCGGCCTCTTGCCCATGCCGTACATGGGCGACCTCGAAAACGCGGCGATCTTCCTCCTCATGCTCAACCCCGGCCTGGAGTATGGCGACTACGCCGCCGAGCTCGATGTGCCCGGTACTCGGGAGCGCTTGCTCCAAAACCTGCGTCAAGAGTTGGGGCAGGCGGACTGCCCGTTCACCTTACTTGATCCCGCCATGGTGCTTCACCCTGGCTTTCGCTACTGGGAACGGAAATTCCGGGCGATCGCCGGCGAGCTAAGCTGCCAATGTGGGGTCAGCTATCGGGAAGCGCTGAGTCGCTTGGCAAAACGTGTCGCGGGGCTGGAGCTGGTCCCGTACCACTCGCCGCGGTTCGGGCTTCGCCCCAAGGAGGTGAATGCGCTGCGGTCGGCCCAGCTTGCACGGGACTACTTTCACCGCGTGCTCGTCCCGCGAGCGGAGCGCAACCAAGCCATGGTCATTGTCCTCAAGGCCGCCGGCTCTTGGGATCCGCCACCTCACGAGAACGTCGTCGTGCTCCGCGGCGGCCAAGCACTCGGAGCATTCATCACGCCGAAGACCAAGGCCGGGCAAGCGATTATGCGCCGACTTCGGCTGAAGGTTGCGTAAAGTCAGCCCCCGCAGGAAGCGATGGCTGAACGATTACGTCACTTTGATTAGTCCAACGAGTGCGACGAAGATTGGACAACGTTCGGCGTGGAGTCATTCTGGTCGATCAATAGTGTGGCAATTACGTCTTCAAATCCATAGTCGTCATCACAGTCCGTTGTTATTCACCTACTCGACTATGTTCAAGTGGAGATGCTGCCCGGGAAGGCTTGTATTGTGATTATTGGGGCCATTAACATTCGTCGATCGCTGGCTTGCGGCTGGGCCTGGCCTGTGTCCGGCAATGAGAGGCTGGTTCACCAGCGCAATTGCTGCGCGGCTGTGACGACGAAATGCTTGTGCGCCAGTTTGGTGCGGAGTGAGTGTGAGCGGGTAGGGTACAGGTGAGCAGTGTGGACAGAATGACCTGGCACCTGTATGAGTGAAGCATAGGCGGCGTTGACACCCACGCTGCAACCGGCGACCCGGGCCCGCGGGGTGGTGGCTGCCGCGGCCGAACGCTACGAAATGGCGAAGGACCCGGAGGAACACACCCGCGCCCGGGGGTCCTACTGGTCTACGAGCCGGAGTTGCGGCCGAGCGTGATCGCCGGTTCGATGCGGCGTAGCGTCGGGACGGTGCGCGAGACCTGCCGTCGCTTTTAGGCCAGCGGACCGGCTGGGCTGGCGACGCGGCCGCGATCCGGTGGTCCGGCAATAATGACGGAGTTCGATGACGGAGTTCGGGTCGGTCTTCAAGAGACCGACCTGGACTCAGGTGCATAGAGCACAACGGCGGGAGGATTGGGAGGGAATCGGGTGCGGGCGGAGCTGCCCTTGACGGCCGCCTTGGCCGCTGGAAACGACCATCTCACCGTCGTCTTGAATAGTCCGCTCCCTGCTGTCGCTACGGCGATGCCGCGATCCACCGGGACTGCGCCGGCGACCATGTCGCTTTCGAGCCTGATGGCGGCTCGGTGAACCGGACCTGTTGCCGCTCCTCCCACCCGACTCTGCCGGCCCGCTCGCGTTATTGCCTGGTGCCGACACCTAAATGCAGGATGGAGCATAAACGGCGCTACATCCCACGCTCACCCGGCTGAGGAGTCGCCAAGGCGAAGCCGGCCGGCTTCGCCTTCCAGCGCCTTTGGGACAACGTGAAGTTCCACGCCTTCGGCGTCGTCGATTGGCGGAAGGGCGCACGCTCGTTTGGTTTCAGCTCCCGGCGCGATGCCGAGTCGTCCTATCGGCAACTGGATGATCCGGTCGCCCGCTCCAGCGCGCGAGGCCGGATGGCGATCGTGCTGACCGACAATGCCGGCACCCACCGACCAGACGGCTCCAGTCTGGTACGTGAGGCACTGGCCCGCCACCGCACGAAGTTGCGCCTGGTGTACCCCGCCTACGATGCACAGGGCAATCGAATTGAAGGGCGTTTGCAGTTCTGGCGGCGACGGGCGTCGCACATCTACAACCGCGGCGACATGTTCGCCCTCGCCTGCGACCCCGAAGCAGAGGTGGGCCGCTTACAAGACTATCCGGCCATGCTGCTCCAGGTGATCGGCAGCCCCGGCTGCTCGTCGCTTCAGACCGCCTTGGGCAAAGCAGTCTAAGCGCACCAAAGAATCGCTGTGGCGGGAATAAGTACTATTCGTGGCCAGGTCGGTTGGGCTTCGAGCGCTGCCGAAGGTCACCGTGGTACCATGGCTCCCATGCCGTAAGGGGTGCAGCATCACGAAGCCACCACTCGTGCTCCCCGGGGCGCTGCCCTAATAACTGCCCTAATCGCTCGCGGAATCGTCGGGAAATCAAGGTACAGAGCGAGATAAACCGGAGCCCCAGCCAGACGGGGCGGGACGTTGCAGGAGCGGGCGGGGGCCTCGCGCCGGTTTCCTAAACCGCGTGTCGGGCGTTCGAGTCGCCCCGGGCTACCATGCACACCCTTGGGAAACCGCCGGCCAGATGCCACGCCCAGTGTGCCGACTCCGGGCCGACCGCCCTGATCTCGAGGGTGCTCCAATCTGGCCGCGTATCGTCGAGGAACCGTGCCGGCAAGCGCGCGAGCTTCGCCGTCCCCGCAGTCGTCGGTGGCACGGTCCGATCAAGCCGTCTGGCTAGCGACGGGCGAAGTACAAGGCGGCGGCAGCCCCTCATACTTCCGAGTTCCGAGTCTGCCACCCTGGTGCTGGTACCATGGCACCGAGGCAAGTGTAGCGTCGAGGATGCGACCGGATGCGCTAGTGTGGGCAATGCGGCAGGTATCGAGCTCGACGGGGGTGCCTCCGGCCAGCGCCGGTACCCCTCGTCCGATGGCCTTCGCTCGCCCCGGCGACATGGGGTGCCGGGGCTACGGGCCAGAGCCCCCTTCCCCCAATTGCTCCCCCAATCGCGACGGGAACGGGAGCAACATCGGGGCACATGCCGAGACGCCGCGAGGACGTACCGGGAGGGAGTAGGACGCCTGGGGGGAACGTAGGAACCCTGCCGGGAACTGAAAATCCGCGTGTCCGCGGTCCGATTCCGCGCCTCGGCACCATTCTTCTCCTCTGGGCGGAGCTTTGACCGTGCCGCGCAAGGTTCGTGAACTCCGGGACGATCTGCGCCGGGCCGGCTTCCGCCAGCGGCCGGTGAGCAGCGGGCATACCATCTGGGTGCATCCACTGGTCGCCGGGCATGTCAGTGTCTCCGGTCACGACGGCGATGATGCGCTACGCTATCAGGAGCGCGACGTGCGTGCGTACGTCGCCAAGGCGCGCCAGGCCGACCAGCAGCAGAAAGGCGGGCAACCGTGAGAAGCCCAGCGTTGCGCTATTCC
Organism: uncultured Chloroflexota bacterium; assembly: GCA_937967325.1. Taxonomy (GTDB): domain Bacteria; phylum Chloroflexota; class UBA4733; order UBA4733; family UBA4733; genus UBA4733. The sequence goes on along the minus strand of CALBSQ010000185.1, from coordinate 9,254 downwards.
ATGGTCATTCAGTGGAGCGATGAGGATCAGGTGTACGTGGTTACTGTACCGGAGCTGCCCGGCTGTCGCACGCACGGCAACAGCTATGCAGAGGCCGCGCGCAACGGCGAGGACGTGATGGCGCTGTGGCTCGCCTCCCGTGAGGAGACCGGACGGCCCATCCCCGTCCCAGGGAGCGGCGTACTGGACGTGGCCACCGACTTCCCGGCGGGCGTCGAATGGCTAGCGCCGGAACCCGCCCGCATGTCCTGACGGGGCATCTTGTCGATGCGTCGGTAGCGCGCCTCCTACTCAGGCTGGTCGAGCGTGGACAGGGACCGGAGTTGGCGGTCCGCGCGGGGATCAGCCGCTGCCGGCCACGTCGCTTGCTCCATCACCTCCCCGCCGGCTGCTTTTCGACCACGACGAGCACGCCAGGGCAGTAGCGGCCCTCGATTCGATAGTGATCACTCGAGAACTTGCCAGGGATCCGTACTGGCTCGATGAAATGCGCGGACGGCACCTGCTGTACTGGTGTGCGCGGTTGCCGTGCCACGACAACGTGCTGCTGCGCCTGGCGAAGCGCCAGGCGCAGCAGCCATGACGCCGATTGTAGATCGTCGGCAAGGCGTTCTCAGACTATTCTGAGGGGTACGGGCGCCTGGGACGCTCAATGTCGTTGGGGGAGGCTTGGAGTTGGACGGCGGGCGAACAACAGAGGAACGGCTCAAATTCTACCTCGGGACCGACCAGACTGCCATCGAACGCTTATGCACGGCGTTGCTCAACCTGGATCGACGCTTCTCAAATGTCAGGCCGGGACGCCCATTGGGCGGCCGGGATGGCGGTAAGGACATTGCCGCTACGTTCGAGCGGCAGGCCGAAGCTTGGGCGGCGGTTGGCTTTCGCCACAATGTCACTGACTCGCCCGCAGACAAGCGTTGGGCAAAAGGGAAGTTTCGTGCTGACCTGGAGCGCGTGCTGAAAGGCGGCCCCCATGTCAGGGTCTTCGTGTTCTTCACGAACGTCGATCTCACGCCCGGCGAGCTGACTGAACTTGAGGCACACGCGGCCGGCAAGGGGATGATGAGGACCGAGTTCTTCACGAGGGAGAGAATGCGCGTCTCTCTGGATAGCCCGGAAGGCCTCGCATTGCGGTATCAATACCTCAACATCGAGCTCTCGACAGCAGAGCAGGCATCCTTCTTCGCTCGCTTTGGAGAAGACTTCGAAGCGCTCGTGACCAAGCAGCAGACTATCCTCGAGTCGCGTCTGGCCCGACTTGAGTTTCTGCAATCCTGCTTGATGCCGCTGGTGAACGTGCAGGTTATCATCGAGTTACGGCAACCCTCGTCACAGAGCGACCTAGGGCACTTTCGCGTGAAGGTCATGATAGTGGCGCAACTCGCGAAGGACCCGATACCTGCACTCTGGATCTGCGGTCGAGACGACACCTTGTTTTTTCCTTCGCCTGACGCAACAGTCCAGCACTTCAGCATTCGGACAATACTATGTTCCGAGAACACCGAGCATCGCCTAATCGAAATCGGAGGGTATCCGGGGGAAACAGTTCCTCGGTTCGAGTTCGGAGGTCATGTCCACGATATCGGGCCATTTCGTACGCTCGGAGACCTTCATAGGCGACAACTTTGCGTACATGTCACCAAGCCGCTGTATGGGCGCATGCGCTCAATTGCGGTGATCGCAAACAACTACCTCATTGCTTGCGCCAACGTCGAGAACATTTTTCTCCTGGATGGGGGGGTGTCTGGCCAGTTCATCTGGCGAGACTGGCCTGAAGACCTCACTGAAGAGGAACGGCAGGTGCCGTGGGTCGAGTTGCACCAGAAATCGGAGTCAGATCAGCGCGTATGGTTCCGTCCATACACGTCCCTTGATTGGAGCCTAGATTTCGACGTCGTCACGCCCAAGAAGATCGGGTGATGGGTTTAGCACGTTCGGGGAAATACTCAACCAAACTAAATGCTTCCACGGCGAGACAGCACCGCTTGGTCGCCCAGGCAGTGCGGCGGCAAGGGTGGAAGATGCTGGCAAATTAGCAACCTGGCCGTGCATTTTCTGAGCGGAAGCATTTAGCCGTCGCAACCCCGGTCGCAGAGGAGACGCGTCTGAGCGTCAGCAGCTTGCCGCTCACTCTACGCCTTGCCGCCCGCGTCCTCGCCATTGGGAATGGCGCCGATCCCATGTACGGATGCTAGAGCGTCGCCGAACGACTCGTTGTGTTCGTGGATACCAGCCCCGCCGACGAGATCAAGCGCGCCAAGTTGGCGCGCGGGGTCCGGGGGTGCAGTAAGGACGGCTATGGCGCGGCACGTCTTGCCCTTGACAACACCGGCTGCTGGTGTATAACCGTGGTATCGTACATAACCGTGCGGACTACGATGAAGGGGTCACCGATGCGTCGTTCCCTCGTCGCCTGCTGTGTCCTGCTCAGCTTGGGAGCGCCGTCCGTGCCAGTCCTGGCGCAGACGGCGCCGGCCTGTCAGTACATCCTGGGCTTCAAGGCGCTGCACGACCTGGACCCATCGGACATCGGCAGTTGCGTCGATAACCAGGCGTTCGCGGCCAACGGCGATGCCCAGCAGCATACGCTCAATGGACTTATGGCGTGGCGGAAGGCGGACAATTGGACGGCCTTCACGAACGGCTATCAGACGTGGATCAACGGGCCGACCGGGCTGGTCGAGCGCCTAAATAATCAGCGATTCTCTTGGGAAGCGAACCCTGATGGTCTCCGCGTTGTGGGGGTGAATGCGCCCATTCCGCCGGCCGGCAACTCGGCCGCACCACCAACGGACGACGCCTCCTGGATCACCTGGCTCGCCGGCAAGTACGCCGTCGTGGCCGGCAGCACATTCTCCTTCACGGGGCGAATCGACCGTACGCAGACCGCTCCCACCGGCCTCGTCTTTGTCTGGCTAAAGATGGACGATACCGGTAATCAGCATAAGCTCTGGTTGAACCTCGACGCTGCCGCGACGCACGATTGGGCCAAGGCGCTGCTGCAAGATGTCAAGGCGAACATTCCCAACCAGGGGCTCGCGCTTCACGTCGAAGGCACGGGCTTCTACAGTGGCGCGTTGCTATCCGGTCCGGAAATTTATCGCGGGGATTACGACGCCGATCGCGACGGCTGGTACTACGTCTGGCAGTACGTCAACGCGCTCTACGGCCCCGACTTCGGTGACGATATCACGGTCTACTAGCTGAACGCGGACATCCGCCCGCGCTGAGGACGCCGACTGAGTGGGCCGGCGTCCTCAGCGCACCCGCGATCCTCCTCCTCCTCGCCGCTGGCGCCAAGCGCCAGGCGGCACGCGCGGCGCGCGGGCGCGCCTTCGTCACCAGCCGTCAGCCGGCGGAAGGCAAACACGCCTCCTGTGGACGCGGCAAATGTGGTTCTGGCACCGCACAGCGCCAGACCAACAGGGACTACACCGCAGGAAGCGCGCAGCGCGTTTCCCCACTACCAGAGGGATTCCTACCCCAATGGCTACCCTAGCGCCGCTGATACAGCCCGCCCACACCCGCGATTGGCTGCCAATCGCGGACACGCTACCAGAGGGATTGACCCAGTGGAATCGCTATACTCAGTATCACGATAACCACGCCGCATAGGAGGCAGCCCATGCCCGAGATCACCGGCCTCGATCATGTCGGGTTGGCGGCCGAGAACCCGATGGAGTTCGCCCGATTCTATCGCGACCTGTTCGGCATGCACGATGCCGGCTGTTCGCCCAGCACCGACGTCCGGACCGGCTCGGCCTTCCTGACTTCCCGCCCGGGTCGCGCGCATCACGAGCTCGTGTTCTTCCAGCAGGCGGCCAACGCCCACGTCGCCTTCCGCGTGGCCTCGCTCGCCGAGCTGCGTGCCTGGTATGCCGAGATCAGGTCGCGGGGGCTGCCGATCCTCCAAGCCCTCTACCACGGCGATTCCTACGCTTTCTATTTCCCCGACCCGGAAGGCCATACCATCGAGCTGTGCTGGCCCACGGGTCGGACGGACCTCGACGGGCTGGACGAGCCCATCGACCTGGACGAATCGGAGGAGGGGCTGCTGGGCTTCGCCGAGTGCCTGGCCAGGCCGCCCAGCGGGGTCTAGTAGCCCGTTACTCGTGCGTTGCAGTCGGCTCCGTGCTGACGGGAGGCGGTCGGCAGGCAGCAGCGATTCGCGGTCATGCTGACCGCTACCGCACGGGGCCAACTCGTGGCGTTGCTCGCAGCGGGTCCGGCCTCGGCCCGCCTGCTGCTGCCGGCGCGCATCCCGCTCCAGGCCGACCAAGCAGTCGGTGGACCCGGGTGGGGGGACGAGCGCCTGGCCGACACGCTGGGGCTCCCCCACCCGCCCAAGCAGGGCCGCTGGCTGAACAGGCGGAGCTCGAGCGGCGCGTCCGCAGCCGGCACTGCCTCGCCCGCCGCGTCCCCGACCTCGCCACGCTCGCCACCGCGGTCGCCGCCTGGCAGGCGCGGCGCCACGCCGCCGGGGGCGCCAGCAACTGGCGCTGCATCACCGCCGACGCCGGAGTCAACCTCAAGCGCCTCCACCCTTCCATCGATGAGTAACAGGCCACTAGCAGACGGGGACGTTGCTCCCCTTGCGATTGCGCGTTTCGTGCCTTACGATGCTTGCCGGTCGGCGCAGGCGCGCGGGCGAGCGGAGAGGAGCGGGGCATGCAATACCGGCAGATGGGCGACTCGGATCTGACCGTATCGGCGATTGGCTTTGGCGCCTGGGAGATCAGCGGCGCGTACGGCTCCTACGTCGAGCAGGAGGTCATCGCCGCTGTTGGCCGCTCGCTCGATCTTGGCGTCACGTTGTTCGACACGGCCAGAGCCTACGGCGCTGGGCAGTCGGAAGAGCTACTGGGGCGGGCGTTGGGGTCGCGACGGAACGAGGCGATCGTGGTGACCAAGTGTGGGCTGCCGACGCGACCGGGACTCAAGGAGCGTCGAGACGGGCGGTACCAGACGTTGATCGACGACGTGGATCTCAGCTTACAATCGCTCAACATGGACCACGTCGACCTCTTATTGCAGCACTGGCCGGACCCTGAGACGCCCATTGCGGAGTCGATGCGGGCGCTGGTGGACATCCAGAAGGCGGGGAAGGCGCGCTACATCGGCGTTTCCAACTACCACCCGCACATGCTGCGCGAGGCCAAGGAGCATGCGCCGATCATCACCAATCAGGTGGGTTACAACCTGTTCGACCGGCGCTGGGAGCGGCAGATGTTCCCAACCGCTCGCGAGCTGGGTATCGGCGTGATGGCCTACGGGCCGATGGGGCACGGGTTGCTCACCGGGGCCTTTTCCAGCGCGACGGCCTTCGAGCAGAACGACTGGCGGCGGCGCGGCGTCGTGTTCGGTCAGCACCTGTTCATGCCGGACCACTTCCCGCGCAACCTGGCGGTGGTGGATCGGTTGTCGGCGTTGGCGCGGGAGGTCGGGACGAGCCTGGCGCCGCTGGCGCTGGCCTGGGTACTGCGCGATCCGTTGGTGGCGGTGGCGCTCTCCGGCACGCGCAAGCCGGAGGAGATCGAAGAGAACGTCAAGGCACTGGACGTCGCGTTCACTCCCGAGATGCTGTCGCGGCTCGATACGATCATGGCCGGGGCGTCGGGCCAAATAGAGGCGTTGCCGACACTGTAGCGCGAGCGCGTGAAAGATCGTACGCCGCGCCGGGGCGTGACGCCGCTGCTGATCGTCCTCGCGGTCTATCTCTCGCTGGCGCTGTGGTACGACTCCAGCACGCCGATACTGGAGGCGAGCGATGAGCGGCTGCACTACGCCGCCGTGCAGAGCGTCGCGCAGGGGAACGGTCTGCCGGTGTTGGGCGCGGACGGGGCCGCCTCGAATCTCGGGCCGCGGCAGGAGGCTGGGCAGGCGCCGCTGTACTACCTGCTGGCGGGGGCGCTGACCGCGCCGATCCACACCGAGCCGATCGCCCGTACGGCGGAGATCAACCCGCACTCGTTCATCGGGCAGCCGTCGTGGTTGCCGTACAACAAGAACCTGCTGCTGCACGACGCTTCCGAACGGTTCCCCTATCACGGCCTGGCGCTGGCAGTACACCTGGGCCGGTGGCTGTCGATCCTGTTCGGCGGGATCACGGTCGCCATGGCCTTTCTGCTCGCCCGTCAGCTCTTCCCAGCGTCACCCGGCCTGTGGCTCCTGGGCGCCGCCCTGGCAGCGTTCAACCCGATGGTGCTGTTTATCTCGGCGTCGGTGGACAACGACGCGGCGGCCATGGCCGTCTGCACCGCGACGACCTACTGGCTGGTCGTCGGCTGGCGCCGAGGTTGCTCGTCGTCGTGGCTACTGGTCCTGGGCGTCCTCCTGGGTCTCGGCGCCATGACCAAACTAAGCGCGCTCGGACTCGTCCCCGTCGCCGGCCTGGTACTTTCGAGGGAGGCGGTGTGTCGGCGCAGCATTGTCTGGCTAATGAAAAGCGGTCTCCTGGTTGCCGTCCTGGCGGCGATGCTGGGGGGCTGGTGGTACGTGCGAAACGCCGTGCTCTACGGCGAGCTGACCGGGTTGAACGCCTTTCTAGACGTTGCGGGACGCCGGCCGCCAACGCCGGCAGTCGAGTACGTCCACGAGCTTCCCGGACTCTGGACGGCGTTCTGGGGCGTCTTTGGCGGCTTTGATATTTTGGCGCCGGGATGGATCTACCGGTGCTTCGCCGTGCTGACCGTCGCTGCTGGTGTGGGCATCTTGGTGGAAGCAGCGGCGCGACGCGACTGGCTGCGATCGGCCGGCTGGTCGCTGCTGCTGCCACTGATCTGGATCGCTGTGGAGTGTGTGGCGCTGGTGCGCTGGACCACGCTGACCATGGCCAGCTCGGGGCGGCTGCTCTATCCCGCCATCGGGAGCGTCGCGGCGCTGGCTGCGCTTGGTTTGCTGGCCTGGGTCCCTCGTCGCTGGTCCGTCGGCGCGGCGTGGAGCCTGACGGCGCTGCTCGCCGGGATTGCCGCCGCCGTGCCGCCGCTGGCCATCAGGCCGGCCTACGCGTTCCCGGCAGCACTCCCGGCTTCCGCGGTACCGGCGCGCTTGCCAGCCGCGGGCGCGACGTTCGGGGATTCCCTGACCCTGCTCGGGGCGACATGGCCTGGTGGGCCGTATCAACCCGGCTCGACCATCACCGTCACGCTCTACTGGCAGGCGCGGCGGGTGATGCCGGTGAACTACAGTGAGTCAATCCAGCTCGTGGGCGTTGGGGAGGAGAAGGTAGCGCAGCTGGACATGCTGGTAGGCTCGGGTATGCTCGGGACAAAGCAGTGGCAGCCGGGCGACATCCACCGCGACACTCTCTCGATCAAGCTGCCGCCGAGCACGGTGACGGCGCAACGACTGCTAGTACGGCTGTCCGTCTACCAATGGAACCATCCCGGCTCCTTGGGGGTCCACAGCGCCGCGGGGGAAGCCAATGAGCTGATCGCGGGGGCTATCGCCGTGCAGTCGCCAAATGCTGCAGCCCCGGCCTATCCCAACTCGCTTGACGCCGACTTCGGTGGCGTGGCGGCGTTGCGGGGATACGCGCTGTCGACCTCGACGCCCCATCGCGGCGACACGCTCACCGTGACACTGTATTGGCAGGGCGAACGACACTCTCCGATCAACTACACCGTGTTCGTCCACGTCGCGGACGAGCAGGACGTGAAAGCCGGTCAGCACGACGGTCAACCGCAAGACGGCCAGGCCCCCACCAGCACGTGGCGGCAGGGGGACATCGTGGTGGACAAGATCGAGATCCCCATCCGCGCCGACGCGCCGCCAGGCCGCTACCGGGTCCAGTTAGGTATGTACGACCTCGCCACCATGCAACGTCTGCCGCTGGTCGGAGGCGGCGATGCGCTGACAATGGCGGTGGTAACCGTGGGATAGGCCGTGGAGAATGCGAATGCCGCGGCTCTACGAGTCCGAGATACCGGGATGAACGTCCACGGAGTCTCCAGTGGCTGCTACCTAAACGATCAGGCAGCTACCTGGACCTGGGGAATCCGTGGTGGCTGGCGCTCGATCGGAACCGGCTCGCCGAAGCGCTCAGCGCTCCTGATCCAAACGGCGATTGCCTCCTGAGCATTCTCGAGGCATTCCTCGACCGTTTCGCCCTGGGTGACACAGCCCGGAAGAGCAGGCGCCAGGACGGTATATCCGCCGTCTTCCTCGTCAGGCTCCAAAATTATGCTGTAGGTGCGCATCCTGATCTTTCCTCCAAAAGCAACGCGCGACACTGCTCGACTTCAAGCTCGGCGTCCCTCAGAATCGTGAGGAGCGTCCTTGGCTTGAGGATTGCTCCTGGTTTCGCTACGACAGTCAGTTTGCCGGACTTGATCGGATGACGGAGATGGTGATGCGGTCCTACCGTGTCCGTTATCCCCCAGCCTGCACGGTGCAGCGCAGCCAACGCCTCACGACCGGTAATCCTTGGCAATCGTGGCATCGTGGCTGTTTCAATACCCTTCCTCGGGCGGCGCTCGCCAACACATTCGTGCGCTGCATGCAATGTACCAGAGCTTGTCTGATCAGGTCCCAGTTCGAGCCAACGGTGAATGTCTCGGTCGTCTTGATGCCGGAGCCGGTCACGTCTAAATGTGCTGGCCCATCGATCAAGCAGTCGGAACCAGGGCGACGAAACCAAGTGGCGGCGACGAAGCTACATGGGACAACAAGCCGGAAAGGAAATGGCGATATGCGTGAGCTGCGGATAAACCGCGTGAGCGGCGAAGTCATGATCGTCCTGTCCCTTGCCGCGTTGCTTCTGGTGCTGTACGGGTACACGCTGCCACCGCAGCCGGACGAAGGCGCCCCGGCGCACATCTTTCAGCTGTTGATCGTGGCGCTGATGCCGACGATGGTGGTCGTTCTCGCGACGGCAGATTGGAAGCGGCCTCTGCAAAGCGCGAGACCGCTGGCGTTATCAGCGGCCGCTCTGGTTCTCGCGTTCGGATCACTGTACTACCTCGAGCACTATCGCTGAACCGCGACGCCGGGCCGGCCTCAATATCGCAGCAGCCAGCCACCCCTTGACGCGGCAGGAACTGCTGGCGTAAGGCGTGATCGCACTCCAGTGTTTCAATGCTCTCAAACGGGTCGTAGTCGCTGAAGCGCCGCCCAACGCCCTCTGCTCGTACCTCGCTCCAGGCGCGGTTTCAATACCCTCGAACGGATCGTAAACCCTGAATGGTACGGGGCCGTGCCTTCCGCCTATGCCGACCGGAGCTGATCGAGGACTGGATGGTACTGACGTGCCA
>CALBSQ010000184.1 GCA_937967325.1 uncultured Chloroflexota bacterium | reverse complement strand
TGTTGTGTGACGTCTATTGACAAGCTCACCGAGCGACCATACACTACCGCTTGCCGTACATCTGGTCAACTCAGACGCACCTGAACGCGCGGCAGAGAGGAATTCCCACTATGACGAGGGACCGGCTATCACGTAGGGCCTGTCTCACCCTGCTGGCGGCGGGAGCGGCAGCGGGTCTGCTTGCCGCGTGCGGCTCGACGGCGCCGGCTGCCGCGCCCAGCGCGGCGACGGTGTCCTCCGCCACGAGGGCGGCATCACCGGCCAGCAGCGCCGCGCAGCCGGCCACGAGCGCCGCCACGAGCGCCGCGCCGACCTCTGCCGTTGCATCGTCGGCGTCGAGTAGCCCGTCGGGCGTAGCCACTAGCGCGACCGCTGCCGCGGCCCCCGCCAGCGCGGCGACGCCCACGGCAGTGCCGGTGGTGATCAAGCCGGGCATGACGCCGGTTCGCCTGCGGGTCCACTGGGGTGGGCTGACCCAGGCCGCGCTCCAAAAGCAGGTGATCGACCCATTCAACAACGGGCCGGGGGCGCAGCAGAAAATTCAGCTGGTCGTCGAGCAGGTTCCCGACAGCCAGTTTACGGAGAAGATGATCGCCTCCAAACTTGGCGGCGACCCGCCGGACATCTACCATCCCTCCGCCAGCGTCAAAGTGCTGGCGCAGCAGCAACTCGGGAATCCCTTACCGCCGGACGAGGGAGCGTACGTCAAGCAGAACTATTACCCCGGCGCCGGCGACCGGCTCACATTCCAAGGCAAGGTCTACGGGTATCCGACCGAGTTCCAGCCACTCGGCTACATCTACCGCAAGTCCTTCTTCAAGGAGGCAGGGCTGACGGCGCCGCCGGCCACGCTGGGCGAGCAGTTTGACATTGCCCAGAAGCTGACGCAGAAGCAGGGGACTACCGTGACCCGTATCGGCTTCACGATCATGCAGAGTCGCCTGCCCCAGAACTTCGCCACCTGGATTTCTCGCTTCGGTGGCCAGATGTACACCTTCGACGGCGACCATCCGACCAAGATCGACGTGGCCTCTCCCCAGGCCATCGACGCCGTGACCTACTTGAAGAAGCTGGTCGACGCCGGGGTGACCGAGGGGCAGCTCGACTATGGCGGCGCCTGGACGAAGTCGCAGGCGGCGAGCGCGGAGATCGAGGTCTGGTTCTCCCTGATCAGCATCCGCGACGCCGGCAAGCCCGACGTGTTCGCCGACCTGGGCGCCGCGACGGTGCCGCCCAACGCGGGAGTGCAGCCGACCTGGTACTTCTACGGCTATGGCTTGGTTCCCGCCAACGGCGCCAAGCATGCGGACGGGGCGTCGCAGGTCATGAAGGCGCTCATGCACAAGCCGGCGATGCCCTGGTCGCACTTCATCGTGGAAACCGTCGGCTCGCCACCGGCGCCGACGGACTATCCGGTGCCCATCCCCGGTTGGACCGACGACCTCACTCAGGCCTACGCCGTGCAGGCCCCCAAGATCGCCGCGCCGCGGCCTGAGGAGAAGGTGCTGGGGGTTTCGGAGCTCAGGAAGGCCTATTCCGCGACTATCAACGACATCCTGGCCAACAAGATATCGGTACAGAGCGGGCTGTCGACGCTTAATCCCCAACTCAACGACATCCTCAAGCGCACCGACCCTGCGTAGCAGAGAGCAGGTCTCGTAGTCGCAATCACAATATGACGCCGTAACCGGCAGCGGCGTTCGCGCAATCGAGCGCAACGCTGCATCGCCGGATCGCGCCTAGCATCAGCGCGGCGTGCAGACGAGCTGTTGGCCAGCGCGCACAGTGGAAGATCGCCGTGGCGCCAACATCCACCAGCCAGCATTCCCCGGAGGTATCCAGTACCACGTTGTCGGTTCGCAAGGGCACATAGAGCTCCCAGGGGAAGTAGACGCGGCCGCCCACGTCGGGGAGCCAACCGGTTTCCTGCCAGCAGCGCTCGACGGCGGCCCAGAACCGGCAGATCGCCAGTCGGGTATAGGGGTTCGCCAGCTCGTTCACAGTGAGGCGGCGCAGTGGTCGCGCCGCCGAGACGTACCGTTGCACCAGGACGGCACTGCTGCCCCGGCGGACCAGGCGCACCGGCGACACGGGCAGGACCGAACCGAAGCGCCGCGCCCCGTTCAGCAGCGTGCGCAGGACGAGTCGCCCTAGGGGAGCCGGGCACCACCAGTTGGGCTGGCGCAGAACCAGGTTGCCCCGCCGTTCCGTCGTGATCCAGACGCCGCGCGCCAGCACCGTCGCCTGGCGGGATCGACGCGCGCAACGATGTCGGCTGATGGGCAATTGCCGCACGGCAGCGCTCGAATTCGCTTCGAGTGGCATGGCACGATTATGGCCGTGAGCCGGTGTCGTGTCGATTGCGGTTCTCCCCTTGTCGCCCTAGTAGGTCAGTAAAGCGAGGCCCTCAGCCATGGCGGCGCGTTGCAGCGCGGTGTCAAACGTCCCGAACCGCAATCCGGGCGTTGTCAGTGCAACGGCCAAAGCGCTCGCGAGCTGCACGGCGGCGTATCCGCGGAGAGCATGCCGCTCCGCTCCCTCTGACGCGACGTCGATGAGCTGCGCATCGACGCCGATGATGATGTACCGCGTCCAATCGCCGCGGAAGCTGCCTACGAGGCGTGTCAGGTCGGGGATACGCCCAGCGCGTGCTGCTGCCGCCAGAGCGGCCCGTACCTCAACGGCGCTGATCATGGATGTCGCGACGAAGGGGTCGGCTAGGATCGCCGCCTGTACGATCTCCGTTCCCACTTCGAGAACGTACCGCTTGACGAGTGCGCTACTCTCCAGGTACAGCATCGGCTGGAGCGCCGCGTTGGGCGAGCAGGATGTCTGCCACGGGAGGTCCAGGCGCGATTGCCACCGCTTCAAGCGGCTCCAACGGCCTGCCTCCCCAGGTCGCACGCCCCGACTCGAGCAGGTGGCGAACCTCCGGCGGTGCCATTGAGTGCATGGGCTCGATCCTCGCTACCGGTTGCCCGCCTTTCGTCACTACCACAATCTCGCCCGCTTCGACGTCAGCGAGCACCCGACTCAACTGCTCCCGCAACGTTCTAACCCCGACCTGCCGCACGACACGCTCCGACTCAATGTGTACGCTAATGATACTACCTCCGCCCCATGGTTGCGTGAGCGCGCGAGCACCTTGATGAGCGTAGCCGCCTGGGCAACACGCGTAGTGTTGAGACCAACGCGGTCGATCAGGCTCGTCCCCACCGGCCGCCTGGCTGGAATCGCAGCACCTGCTTGAAGTCGTGCAGCTCGTCCAGCATCTGCCGGATCGACTTGTCGCCCTGCATGCCTTCCTTCCAGTCGGCTCGATCGACCGTGCCAATGACGAGGTAGTCGTTGCCGACCACCTCAGGCTTGGTCTGGCCGAAGAACGCCGCCAGGAACCGCTCGATCTCGTCCCGATGGGCGATAAGGAGGTCGCAGTGGGGGCAGTACCGGCAGGTCTTGTTCAGCGAGATCAACTGCGCGGGGTCGACGTGGATCACCAGCGGCAGCTTGCGCTGGCGCGCCTTCCGGCTGCACTTCGGGCAGGTGGTGAACCGAGCGTCAGCATACGGGTTCAGGAAGAAGTCGAAGCGCGGCGGCTGCTTCCCAAGCCGCGGGACGGCCTTTGCCATGAGCGTCGATCCTCTCCCCGCGACCACTTACTCAAGAATCGGCTCGATGGCCTCCCACTGGATTCCCCGCAAGTTCCCATTGATCTCTTCGGTCACCAGGACCACCTGCCCGCTGTCCAGGTCGAGGTACTGCTGTGCTTCGGAGACTGCCTCATCGAATGCGGACGCCAGATCGGCGAGATCAACCTTGACACGGCGCTTCGGTAGCGTGGGATCATCGATCATGGCATGCTCCCCGCTGCACAGTGGATTGTAGGGCGTCGACAGGTTTCGTGGGAGGAGTTCCGGAATGGCCCGAGATCAGCGGAAGCGCCAGCAAGTCCTGCAACGCAACGCCGCCAAGCGAAAACAAAAGCAGCACAGCCCGGCACACAGCTCGGCCGGCGCCCCGCGCGCCTCGCTGCCATCAGCCGGCTCCTGGCCGATCCACGAATGCCTGGTCTCCCGCGATTGGGAGAAGGAAGGGGAGATCGTCCAGATCATCGTAGCGCGGCGCTCGCCCCTGGACCAGATCGCCGCGGCGCTCTTCCTGGTCGACCCGGCCTGCCTGGGCGTCAAGGACGCCTTCGTGCGCCTGCTCTCGCCGGTCGAATACGAGCAGGAGCTGCGCCCCGGCGCCACCGCCAGGCAGCGCATGACGTCCATCGACCTCAACCTGGCCGCCAAGATTCTGCGCGACTGCATCGCCTATGCCCACGGGCTGGGATTCAGCCCACACCCCGACTACGCCCAGGCGGCGCAGATGCTGGACGGCGCCGACCCGGATGCCGCCAAGCAGCGCGTGCCGGTCGGCGGCAAGGACGGCAAGCCCTATTTCATCGCCGGCCCGCACGACAACGTG
>CALBSQ010000183.1 GCA_937967325.1 uncultured Chloroflexota bacterium | reverse complement strand
CGTCGTGGAACTTCACGCCTTTGCGCAGCCGAAAGGTCAGCGTCAGGTTGTCCGAGGAGATGTCCCAGCCTTCGGCCAGCGCCGGTTCGATGGTCAGCGGCGGTTGCTTTGGGCTGTAGCGTACCAGGCTGTCGAAGATCTCGGTGGTGACCTGGGTCGACTCGCCGTCTTCAATGTCGTTCGGATCCAGTTTCACCGAGTCGCCGGTACGGCCGACGATCAACGTGCCGGCCTTGACCGCACTCGCCGCGGCGCTGCTGGCAGCCGGCGCGGCGGACGACGTCGCGCTGCTGGCAGAGGTGCTTGCCGATACCACGGGCGCCGCGGTGATGGCGAGTGGCGCGGTGGTGGTCGCCGGCGCACTGGTGGCGGCGGGCGCGGCGCTGCTGGCGACGCTGCTCGTCGCGGCCGTGGAGCTTGCCGCGGACGACGCCGGCGCGGACGCCGACGTTGCGGCGCTGGAGGAGGATGTCGTAGCAGCACCGCCGCACGCCGCAAGAATAGCCAGCGCGCCCGTCCCAGCGCCGGCCGCCAGGGCGCGTCGAATGAGTCCCCGGCGGCTCAGCTTGTGGTCGATGGCGAGGATCCCAGCCCGTTTGGTCACGAACCCAAGACTCATGGACATCTCTCCCTTGTGTGGCGACGTGTCAGAGCAAAACGATCGACGAGCACGTTGTGCGTGATTGCCTCTGCGTGAAGCACGACGGGTATAGCATATAGCTCTCTTGTCGTCAACATAACGGCCGCTACTATGATCTCAGGTCGATCAGAGCGCGCTGCGAGGTTCGAATGTCTCAGATAGGGAGTGGTCGGGAAGCCATGCCAACGCGGCAAGGCCGGCGACCAGCCGGCCGTCGTCCGCGACATCGATCCCTTCGCCGCGCAGCAGCTCGATCTGGCGTGCCAGTCCGTTGGGATCCAGGCGCGGCGACACGCGGCCCTGCGCATTGACCACCCGATGCCACGGAACCTGCGTCTCGACACCGTCCCAGAAGTCGCTCTCCACCGCGTCCCGATGTTCGCGTCGTCGCGATGCGTAGCGCCCGCCGCCCCCTTCCGGCCAAGCCAGGTACTCCGGCAGGTGGCGCAGTGCCCAGCCAACCTGCCTGGCGTGCTGTGGCGCCCCGGCCAGCATGGCAACGTAGCCGTAGGTGGCCACCTGCCCGCGCGGGATACAACGCACGACATCGTAGACACGTCGACAAAACAGATGTCCGGTAATTTGCTTCGGCACGTTTGCTCCAGGCGACCTTGTCCATCGCCATGAGCACTGTACACTGATCCGCGGTGGTCGGGGAACCTCATCCCATGAGGAGACGCTACTGGACGCCTGGTTGAAGCCACCCGCTTGGAGCTTGGCGACCATGTGGCCGGCCGCCGATCAGGCAGCCAAAGTCGGTGGCGCGGTCGTTATCGCGCTGCTGGCGTTGGCGCTCGGCAGCCGGTTGCGTCGGCTGTCCATCGCCATGCTGCGGCGGCGTCCGTCAATCGATCCGGCCATCGCCTTGCTGAGCGGCCGCCTGGTCTACTTCTCGGTGCTGGTCGTCGCCGCGCTCTGGATACTGAACCTGCTGGGGACCCAGATCACGCCGCTGCTGACCGTCCTCGGAGCAGCCGGTCTGGCCGTATCGCTGGCCCTTCAGGATGTGCTGCGCAATCTTTTCGCGGGCGTCTATCTGCTGATTGAGCGCCCGTTCACGATCGGCGATCTGGTCGACGTGAAGGGGATCAGCGGGACGGTCACCAGCGTCGAGCTTCGCCTCACCATGCTCACTACCATGGACGGGCTGAGGGTGACCGTGCCCAATGCCGTTGTATTCACGGAGATCATCGTCAACCGATCGGCACAGCCCAACCGGCGCTGGCCTGTGCAGGTGGTCCTCCCACCTGACGCGGGCCTGGAGGGACTTCGCGACGCGGCGCTAGGCGCCGCCAGGCAGATCGGCGTGCCGGCTCCGGAGCCAACCGTCGCGGTGCAGGCTGCCACCGCCAACGGTGTGCTCGCCCAGGTCGGTTTCTGGGCGCCCGATGCCGCCGCGCTGGGCCAGGCGATGCTGGCGCTGCGCCGGCTGTTGCCTTCGGCAACCGTCGCCTTGCCCGGCGCCCCCGACCTGCCCAAACCGCCGCCGGCGACGGGGCGGCGACGACGCATCACGCGTACGCGCCCCGCACGGACGCCCGGCGCCGTCGACGTACCGCCCGTGGGCGGGAACGATGACGCGGCCCTATGGTGACGCGGCTCGGCGTGCTCGGCGGGACTTTCGACCCGATCCACTTTGGTCACCTCATCATTGCCGAGGAGGCACGCGTGCAACTGCGGCTGCCGGAAGTGCGCTTCATCCCCGCCGGTCAGCCTCCGCACAAAGGGGAGCGTCGCATCACGCCGGGTCGCCATCGCCTGGAGATGGTCCGTCGGGCCGTCGCCGATAACCCAGCCTTTACCGTGTCGGCGCAGGAGCTGGATCGCCCCGGCCCTTCCTACACGGTGGACACGCTGGCTTGGCTTCAGGAAGAGCAAGGTCCGCAGTGCTCGCTATATTTTGTGGTGGGCGGCGATGCCCTGGCCGACCTCCTGGCCTGGCGCGAGCCGGACCGCCTGCTTCGGCTGGCGACGCTTGTCGCGGTGCGACGGCCGGGCGCGCAGCTGGCCGACATTCGTGTCCTAGAGGCGCGGCTCCCAGGGCTGCGCCAGCGGCTTATTCTCCTGGATAGCCCGCAGCTCGATGTTTCCGGCAGCGACATCAGGCGGCGGGTCTGCGCCGGGCTGCCTATTCGCTACCAGGTTCCCGAGCCGGTGCGCAGCTACATCGAGGAGGAGGGTCTCTACCGCGACCATGATTGACGCTGTTGGCGAACGGCGGGGCGGCCCCACCCCCGGCCCCTCCCCAGCAGAGCTGGAGAGGGGAGACCACGAAGGCCGGCGACCAGACCGCCCGCACCGTCACCCGTGCTCCCCTCTCCAGCTCTGCTGGGGAGGGGCCGGGGGTGGGGCCGCCCCGTCCCATTGGTCTTGACAGGGAGGCAACAACAGCGGTACCATCAAGTTAGGGTGGCCTAACTCCGTGGAAAAGGGGTGCCTCAATGTTC
>CALBSQ010000182.1 GCA_937967325.1 uncultured Chloroflexota bacterium | reverse complement strand
GGGCCGGCGCTCAATCGGGCGCTGCGATGGACAGGGCAGCTCCACCTGCTCTTCGGCCTCCTATTCGCCGGAGCATTCCTCTGATGGTGATCCGGCGCGTCCGCTGGTGGAGCTATCGCATTCCGTTCGTCCAGCCCTTTGCTACGGCGCACGGGGCCCACATACATCGTGACGGCATCATCCTGCAAGTGGAAACGACCGATGGACAATTGGGAGTCGGCGAGGCCGCGCCGTTGCCGGGCTTTGGCGGCGCCGGCACGGTGGCTGCTCGACTGCTGCCATCGGTAGCTCGGCGGCTGGTAGGTGCGCCGGTCCATCCCACGGCAGTGGCGCAAGTGCTCCACAGCCTGTTCCCCAGTCCAACCTATTGCCTCCCTGGCGCAGCGGCGGTGCGCTGTGGCGTCGACGTGGCGATATTGGATCTCCTGGCTCAAGAGGCAG
Organism: uncultured Chloroflexota bacterium; assembly: GCA_937967325.1. Lineage (GTDB taxonomy): Bacteria > Chloroflexota > UBA4733 > UBA4733 > UBA4733 > UBA4733. The sequence continues at coordinate 2,845 of CALBSQ010000182.1, read as the reverse complement.
GCAAGCCTCTGGGCGAGCTGTTGCCCGGCTTTCTGGACCAGGACGATGCGCCGCCACCGGGGCCTCCTCTCGCCGGTGGCGAGGCGACGCCTCATCGTCCCCTCGCCTCATCGCCCCCTCGCCCCTCCACCCCGCGAGTGAAGGCCGTACCCGTCAATGCCACGGTCGGCGCTCCAGAGGCCGGCGATGCCGCTGATCTGGCGGCACAGGCAATGGCGGCCGGCTTCGAGACGATCAAGTTGAAGGTTGGGATGGCGCCGGACGCTAAGGCGGAGGTGGAGCGGGTCGCGGCGGTGCGCGCCGCCATCGGCCCCGATGCCCAGTTGCGCCTTGACGCCAACGGGGCGTGGTTGCCGGACCAGGCGATCGCTGTCATTCGAGCCTGCGAACCGTACGACTTGCAGTTGGTGGAACAGCCCGCCGCGGCTGGCGACGTGCGTGGTCTGGCGCACATCCGCCAGAACGTGCGCACCCCCATTGCCGCCGACGAATCGGTCACCGATGGGCATGCCGTGTGCCGCCTGTTGGCGGCCGGTGCAGTAGACGTGCTCGTGTTGAAGCCGATGGTGATTGGCAGTCTCGATGCCAGTCTGCAGCTCGCCGCGCTGGGCCGCGAGTCCGGGGTGGTGTCCCTGGTGACCAGCACGCTGGAAACTGGCGTAGGAATTGCCGCCGCGGCCCACCTTGCTTCGGCCCTGCCGGGAGGCGTGCCCGCCTGTGGCCTGGCCACGGCGGCGCTACTGCAGAGCGATCTGCTCGAGCAGTCGCTGGTCGTGGAAGCGGGGCAGTTGCGTCTCCCCAGCACGCCGGGCATCGGGATTCAGGTTGACTGGTCGCTGCTCGCTCGCTATACCACGGGGGTCAATGGCATTGTGGAGAGCGCAGCGTGACTGGCCTGCAAGAAGGAGGGGCCCGTGGCGACGGGGATGCCGGGGCCGCGATTGCGATCGGCGGCCAAGCGACCGGGGGACTGCGGTCCCTTCCATTTGCGAGGGACGTCCAAGGGACGGGGGTAACTGCGGAGCCAGCCGATTCGATGGGGGGAATCCTGCCGGATTGGTTGGCCCGCCGCGCGGACGTGTCTCGCAATCGCCTAGCACTCGTGGCCCCCGGGACTAGGTGGACATTTGCCGATCTCGACGCGGCGGCGGAGCAGGCCGCGGGCTGGCTCGCCGGCCGGGGTATTGGGCCGAACGACCGCGTGGCAACGCTGCTGCGCAACGGCGCCTGGCCGGTTGTCGTCTTGCACGGTCTGATTCGCCTCGGCGCCGTCCTCGTCCCCCTCAACACCCGCCTGACTATTCCAGAATTGGTCTGGCAGTTGACCAACTGCGGGGCGCGGTTTCTGATTGCCGACGAGCCAAATGCCGAGAAGGCCACCACCGCGGCGTCGACCGTGTCGGGCGTTGCCGGCATCTTCGTTCCTCCCCTTGCCGCCGGATCGTCAGGTGGTTTGGAGGTCCGCGCACAGGCCCGCGCCGAGCCGCGGCAGGTGGACTTACAGGCGCTGCACAGCATTGTGTACACGTCGGGGACGACCGGTCGTCCCAAGGGGGCGATGCTGACCTTGGGCAACCACTGCTGGAACGCCATAGGATCGGCGCTCTATCTGGGGCTGCGGCCGGACGATCGGCTGCTTGCATCCTTGCCGCTGTTTCATGTCGGCGGCATGGCGATCCTGTTCAGGAGCGTCATCTACGGCGCGGCAGCGGTGGTCCAGGAAACCTTCGATCCCCATGCGATGAATGCCGCCATCGACGACGAGGGTGTCACGATCGTATCGGTGGTCGCCGCCATGCTGCAGCGAATGTTGGACGACCGTGGCAGCCGGTCCTACCCGCTGAGCTTGCGCTGCGTGCTGCTGGGCGGCGGTCCCGCTCCCCGCCCCCTGCTGGAAGATTGTGAGCGCCGCGGCATGCCGGTCGTGCAGACCTACGGCCTCACGGAGACGGCGTCGCAAGCGGTAACCCTGGCCCCGGAGGATGCGCTGCGCAAGCTCGGCTCCGCTGGTACGCCCCTGCTGCCGCTCGAGCTGCGGATCTCCGTAAACGGGCGGACCGCGGCGACCGGAGAGGTTGGCGAGATATTGGTCAAGGGGCCATCCGTTTCGCCGGGGTACTGGGGCATGGGCGGCAGCAACCGGGACGCCGAGGACTGGCTGCACACCGGAGACGCCGGCTGGCTGGATACGGAGGGCTACCTGTACGTGGCCGACCGCCGCGATGACTTGATCGTCTCCGGCGGAGAGAACGTCTATCCGGCGGAGGTGGAAGCGGCCTTGTTGGCGCATCCGGCTGTGGAGGAAGCCGGCGTAGTCGGAGTCCCCGACCCTCGCTGGGGGCAGGTTCCGGTGGCAGTGGTCAAGCTTCGCGCCGGCGCCAGGTCGAGCGAAGAAGACCTCATCCAGTTCTGCGCGAACCGCCTGGCCCGCTACAAGGCGCCATCACGCGTCGGCTTCCTGCCGTCGCTACCGCGCAACGCCGCCGGCAAGCTGCTTAGGCGAGAGCTGCGCGACTCCGAGCTGGTGCGGGGTTGGGTGGGGTCAAATACGTCATAGCAGGTGGGTGATGGGGCGCCGGGGGCGGCGACCGCGCACCCACAAGTGGGTACCCGCCGCCAGAGCACGCGACTGCCGTCGGGACAGGCTGACAGCGTTGTCTCCCGTCGGACGAACTCATTTCACACTGGAGCCGTTCGGCTGCACCGCGGTGCGGTACTCTGGCGGCAGACCGCGGTCGCCGCCCCCGGCGCCCCATCACCCACCTGGTGCTTCCTTCGCTGAACGACTTTCGGGCTACACCTCCGTGATCACGGGGAGAATCATCGGACGCAGCCGCGTGCGCTG
>CALBSQ010000181.1 GCA_937967325.1 uncultured Chloroflexota bacterium | reverse complement strand
GACAGTTTTTCGTCTCCCCTTATGCCCTTCCCAGGGGAGGGGCCGGGGGAGAGGTCCCTAGTAAACGATAATCCCCCGCGCAACCTCCCCCGCCGCCATGGCGCGAAATGCCTCGTTGACCTCTTCCAACGCGAAGCGCCTGCTGATCAGCTCGTCTATCTGCAGTCGCCCGGCTTGCCATAAGTCGACGATGCGCGGGAAGTCGACCTGGGGACGGAGCCCACCGGCTTGACAGCCCTTGATGGTCTTGGCTGAGCGCATCATCTCCGCCGCAAGGAAGGTGACTTCGGCGGTATCGGCGGCCACGCCGACTATAACGACGGTACCGCCTTTGCGCGCGGCATCGTAGGCCTGGCGAATGGTTCGCGGCAGACCGATGACCTCGAAGGCATAGTCCGCACCGTAGCCCCCCGTCAGGTCGGCGACACGCTTCACGACATCGCCCTCGCCGGCGAGGAGCACGTGGGTCGCGCCAAACTGGCGCGCCAGCTCCAGCTTCTTGGGCACGAGGTCCACGGCAATGATGCGCGCCGCGCCGGCCAGTCGCGCACCCTGCACCACGTTGAGGCCGACGCCGCCCGCGCCGATGATCACGACGCTGGCGCCGGGTTGCACTTGCGCCACGTTCACCACCGCGCCGACGCCGGTGGTGACCCCACAGGCGATCAAGCAGGCAGGTTGCAGCGGGGCCTCAGCCCCGATCTTGACACAGTTCGTGGCGGGAACGACCGTCTCCTGGGCAAAGGAGCCGACGCCGAGAAACTGGTACGCCGGCTCTCCGCGGGCGCGGAAGTGCGTGTGCGTGAGCACGTTGCGACTCGGATCCTCCGGAGTGCAGAGGTACGGCTCACCGCGGCGGCAGAACGCACATTCGCCACACTTATTGCCGAAAGCGACAATGACGTGGTCGCCGGCCTGAACTTGAGTCACCCCTGATCCGACTGCGGCGATCACACCTGATCCCTCGTGGCCAAGAATCAAAGGGAGCTTGGTCCAGGAGTCACGCTCCCAGTGGGAGTAGTCGGAGTGGCAGACCCCGCTGGCGGCAAATCGCACCCGCACCTCGCCAGCGCCCGGCCCCTCCATCTCGACATCGTCGGTGACGAGCGGCTCTCGCCGCCGATACATCACGGCTGCTCGCATCTCTAACCCCCGACCCCTAAAACGGTAGCTCCACTCCGATGCCCTGCTCCATCGCCCGACGGTAGACGAGCGCACCAACGGCGACATCTTCCAGAGCGATTCCTTGGGATTCGAAGAGTGTAATCTCGTCGTCACTTTGGCGTCCGGGGCTCGTCCCGGCAACGACTGGCGCCAGCTCTTGGGCGCGTTCCCAGGTGAACGCGCCGATCCGCTCGGCGGCGATGAGGTCGCCGCACTCGATGCGTGCTTGCGACAGCAGATCGACGACCACCGTGCCCGCACGCTCGACGGTGCGGGCGTCGATCTCCCGTTTGGCGGCCTGGTTGACTCCTGCCGCGTTGACGTGCGTTCCCGGCGCCAGCCAGGCGCCGTCGAACACCGGCTCGCTGGCGCTCGTGATGGTGATGATCACGTCGGCTCCGTAGACCACGTCTCGCGCCTCGGCCTGTGGCCGCACCGCTACGCCGAGCTCGGATGACATTGCTCGGGCGAACTGTTCCCGTCGCGCCGCATCACGACCGAAGCAGCGGACCTCCCGCACTGTCCGAACAGCGCAGATCGCCGCCAACTGGCTGCGCGCTTGCCAGCCCGTGCCGAAGATGCCGACGATGCCGGCCTCTTGCCGGGCCATGTATTTGGTAGCGAGACCAGAGGCTGCGCCCGTCCGAATTTGACCGAGTCGATTGGCCTCAAAGAGCGCCAACGGGCGCCCGTCGTCCTGATCGAAGAGCAGGAAGAGGAAGCGGGTACCGCCCCGGCAGGTCGCGTAGGCTTTCAACCCCAGCCCAGCGCCGGGCAGCCCGGCGGGCATCACTTGCAGAACGCCGTTGGGCTGACGCACGCGCTGGCGTGGGTGGACTTCGGCCTGGCCGGCCGCCAGCGCCCGGAAGGCCTGTTCCAACGCGTTGATGGCGTCAGCCATAGGCAGCAGCTGCCCGACCTGCTCTTCCGTGAGATACCGCGCCATGCGGCTACCTTCCTCGCTCGTCGACGACACCCTCCACGAAAACCGCCGGCGCCGTTCGTGTCTGACACAATAGATGATCCGTTCGCCCGCGTCAACGAACGGCTACACTCTCGACAGCCGCGAGGTTGTGAGGAGGTGTGACGCCCCATGCCTGTCGATGTCGCGCCGGGCTTGTTGCCGATTCCGCCGGAATGGGACTCGTACTTCATCGCCATCGCCGAGGTCTCGGCGACGCTGGCCGGACTCTCCTTCGTGGCGGTGTCCGCGCATCCGCCCATCTTTGAGCAGCCGCGCACGCGGAGCCAGGCGCAGCGATCGCTGATCTCCTTCGTGATCATCTTCTGCACCGCCCTGGTGATGGCTATGCCGGGATTCTCGATGTACGCGACCGCGCAGTTGGTGATTTGGGCGTGTCTGGCGGGCATCGCCACCATGGCGCAATCCATCATTCGCAGCAGAGGTGCGATGGGCCCGCTTGAGGCGATCCGGTCGTCGGGCACGCTGACGAGCACGTTGTTCTCCTTCGGATCGTATGTGGCGGGCATCGCCTGGGGCGCGGTGCACTTGTCGCCGAATGCCCAGCCCATCAGCCTGGTAACGCTCGCCAGCGGGATGGTCTGGTGGATCGCCTGGTCGGCCATCCTCTCCTGGCGCTTGATGATCGCCGGCATCATGGCTCGCGTCGCCCAGCACCACCTGGTGGAGTCAGCGGTGCAAGAGCAGGCACGACATCGGGTGGAACAGCATCCCAGTGGCGCCGACCCACGCACCGCTACCGAGCAGGCGTCGTTATCAGCGGATGGCAGACGGACTGACGAATCCAGGCCGCCATAGATGGGGCGGTGGCGCGGCCCCGCGCCAGAACCACGTCAGGCTCACCCCGGCACAAGTCCGCGCACCTGCCGGCGCGTTACGGCCGGCCCGGCAACGCTGAGGCGGAGTTTGTCGGGGGTGAAATAGGCGCCGGCGACTTGGCGCACGCGGGCTGCGTCGAGGGCCTGGTAGATGGCGACGATCTCCTGGAAGGTGCGCGGCCGGCCGAGCTGGACGATGTCGCGGCTGTATCGTCTCGCCCATGTTTCCGGCCGGTCCGATTCCATGGCGAGATGCCCCAGCAGCATTGCGCGAGCTTTGTCCACTTCCTGGTCGGAAGCTGTCGCGGCAACATCCTGTATCTGCTCGATGATGGCGTCCACGGCCTCCTTCAGATGATCGGGCGGCACGCCGGCGTCGATGCGCAGGGTGCCGCCAAGGCTGTGGCCGGCCAGACGGCAGCCGATGCCATAACAGAGTCCCCGCTTCTCGCGGACCTCGACGAAGAGCCGGGACGTGGCGCCGCCGCCGAGGACGATCGACAGCAGGTTCAAGGCGTCCGAGTCTGGGTGGCCGCGTCGCACCGCCGGCGCGGCCAGCACGAGGTAGGCGAGGTCGGCCGCCATCGCCGCGGCGGCGGCTCGCTCCTGTCCGAGCGCGGGGATCACCGGCGATCGGGGGGCGCCGGCCGGCCAACGGGCTGTCGCTGCCTCGACCGATGCCAATGCCTGCTGCAGAGGGGTCGGTGTGGCAATTGCCAGCGCGGCACCGGAAACCCCGAATTGCGCAGCGTGGAAGCTCTCCAGGTCGGACCGCTGCAGCCTGGAAACGGCCCTTGCCAGCTCGAGTGACGTCCAGCCCTCCGGACTGTCCGGCCAGAGCAGCTTGTCCGCCAGGTCGCCGGCGCGCGCCGCCGGGACGGCCGCAGCCCCGCGCAGTTGACCGGAAAAACGCCGCCGTTCCAGGCGAACCGATCGCTCCGCCAATGTTGGCTGCGTAGCGATCTCTATCGCCGCCGCGAGGGCTGACGGGAGCTCGGTCGCGGGAACGCTGACCACGACGCTGGTGAGGTCGTGCTCTGCCCCTGCGCTGTAGGCCCCGCCCAGTGTCTCGAGGTGCATCGCCAGCGCTTCGGCGGTCGGGAACGTGTGCGTCCCCTGCGTCAGGAGACGCGCCAGCAGATGCGCTGCTCCGGGCCTGGCGTCGCCGACCTCGTACAGCGTGCCGGCCGGTAGGACAATGGCGATCGTGGCCAGCCCGCCAGAACAAGGCGAGGCCACCAGCCGCAGGCCGTTGCTGGCGGTGCGGGTGAGTGGCGCAGCCGGGCGCGGTGTGGCGACCACGCTCATCGTCGCGCTCGCTTCGGTGCGGGAATGGTCGTCAGCGCCTGCTCCAGCCGGGCGACATCCATCGCCGGCCCGGCGACTGCCAAACGCAGCCGTTCCGGAGCGAACACGTTTTGGGCCAGACGCTGGATCTGCTCCGGCGTGACCGCGGCCAGCTCATGCAAGTCGCGGAGCGGCCCGTATTCGGTATCGCCCATCAGCGCCTGGTGGCACAGTTGGATGGCGACGTCCAACGGGCGCAGCCATTGGCGGAGAATCTCGCCCCGAGCGTAGCCGACGGCGCGACGAAAGTCTTCCCCTGCCGGGGCCTGCTGCAATTGCCGGATCACCGACGCGATGCCTTCCACTGCCGCGACGGCCCCATCTGGCCGCGCGCTCCCGGTGAGGCCCAGCACACCCGCGTCGCGGTTCAGCCAGGCCAACGCGCCGCCGTTCAACAGCAGGCCCTGCTTGCGCACGAGAGACCGGACGGTTAGCGAGCCTTCGCCGTCGCCGGCCAGCGTGGCGAGCACGGCCGTCGCGCCGTGGTCGATGTCGCGCCAGGCGCCGACCGGCGCCCCGAGCGCGAGCACGGTCTCCTGCCGGCCCTCCATTGTCTCAACGCGGACCAGCCCGTTGGATTGGAAGGCGGGGGCGGAAGGGGCAGGTATCGGCGGCGCCGACGCCGGATGCCAGTTGCCCACGGCCTTGCCGGCGAGCTCCAGCGCCTCCTCCAGACTCAAGTCGCCGGCCAGCCCCAGGGTCGCTTTCGCCGGCACATAGTGCGCTGCCCAATAGCGGCGCACTTCCTTGGCCGTCACCGCGCGCAGCGCGTCCGGCCTGCCGATGATGGAGCGGGCCATCGTGCTGCCGGGCCAGACCCCCTGCTCCAGCGCCCGCGACGCTCGACGGCCCGCGGAGTCCTCTTCCAGACCGATCTCACGAATGACGACCGGCCGCTCATCTTCGACGTCCTGCTGGCGGAGCGCCGGGCGCACGACGAGCTCGGCCGGAATCTGCATCACCAGCTCACGGTGCTCCAGCGGCGCCGAGCAGATGTATTGGGTGTAGCTCTTGCCGGTGAAGGCATTGAAGTCGCCGCCGACCGCCTCGATGGCCTGGCCGATGGCGAGGCTATCGGCGTAGGCGCGGGTGCCACGGAAGACCAGATGCTCGAGGAAGTGCGAGATCCCCGCCCACTCATCCGGCTCGTCCGCCGAACCCACGTCGATCCCGAGGCTGGCGCCGATCGCCACGGCGCCGGGGATTCGCATGTGGACCACACGAAGGCCGCAGGGCAGTGTGGCCGTCTGAGGCTCCGGCAACCCCTCTGCAACCGCCAACTCTGTCGCCATTTCGCCTCTCGACCTCCCGCTTCATCGTAGCACGACTAGCAGTTGATGTCGTTGCAGGGGTGCGGCGAGCCGACTTGCCGCAACGCCGGTTTTCGCTGATGAATTCCGCTGGCGAATGCACCTGGGGCTCATGCAAGTTGCAGCAATAGTCGGGCAATCGGGGTCGTCCCGGTAGGGGCAGGTCTCTGTGCCTGCCCTGATCGCCGCCATCACGACGCCGCCCACTGGTGCAGAAAGCAGGGCAGGCACAGAGACCTGCCCCTACCGGGACGAAACGCCCAAGTAGTTGCGCAATGTTCATGAGGCGGCTTGGTAATCTTAGCCTGCTCCTTCACGGGCGGGCACCGCCGCGAACGCCGACTACCTGACTTTCGCCAGCAACAACACCCGCGGCCCAGCCGATGCGCTATACTCTGCTCGGCATTCGCGTACAGGGAAGAAGTAGATGAGCGGGATGGTCTGTCCGCGCTGTGGCTCGACTCGGATGTTCGAGAAGATCATCGTCTATGCGGACGGTCCAATGCCGTCGGCCACCTGTTTGGAATGTGGCTACCTCGACCTGCAGCGTCTGCCGACCTACATCTCACCGAAGACGACGCAAAAGATCGACAACGAGCGGCGCCGGTTGCCGGATGGCGAGGTGCTGCCGATGACGCGGCAGGCCGGCGTGATCGACGCTGAAGGGGCTACCGGCGGCTTGCCTAGTGTGCTGACCGAGCACTCGGCGTCGCCGGCGTCCCAAACTTAGGGTCCGAACGAGCGGCGGATTGCGCGGCGGCCTTGAGCACCGAGGCATCGCCGCTGAGCCGGTCCTTCGGGGGCCGCGCCGTCACCGGGGCCGTCTGGCTGAGTCTCGTCACCGTGGCTAACGGGCTGATCGGGGCCACGGTGAGCATCTTCCTCGCCCGTCGCCTTGGCCCGGGACCCATCGGCGTGTATGCGCTGGCCATCGCGGCGAGTGACCTCGCCGCGCTCGCCGTGACCTGGGGCATCGACACATTTCTGGTGCAGGCGCGCGAGGATAGCCGGCCGCAGTTCGGCACGGCCCTCACGCTGGCCCTGTTGTTGAGCGGCGCCTTTTTCTTGATCTCCGTCGCGTTGGCGGCCGTCCTGGTGTTGGTGCTGCACCGTCAGCCGCTGCTGGCCTTGCTCGTGCTTGGGCTAGCGGTGCAACGCACGTTCTTGCTCACCGGCACGTGCTACGGCGCGCTGTTGCAGCGCCGGTTTCAGTTCGGCTGGCTGGCGGTCATCCAGATCGTCATGGGCGTCGTCGAGCATCTCGCGGCCGTGGCCGTCGCGCTGGCCGGCGGCGGAGCCTTGGCCCTCCTCGCGCGGGACGTGCTCGATCCATTAGGACTGCTGGTGGGCGCGCGCTTGGTGAGTCGCCGGCCTTATCGCCTCGCCTGGGATCGCGGCGCAGCCCGCGCGATGCGGCGGTTTGGCTTGGCCATCTTTGCCGGCCAGACCGGGGACCTCTCCGTCCATAAGTTGGATAGCGCCATTTTGGGCGCGACCTGGGGCACAGGTGAGCTGGCCTTCTACGAGGAGTCGTTCAAGCTGGCCGATGTCGCCCGACGTGCCGCTCAGCCGGCACTCAGCCAGGTGGCGCTCACCACCTACGCGCGTCTGGCCGGCGAGCCGCGTCGTCGGAGTGCAATCTTTCAGGTGATCCAGGCGCTTGGGGTTCGCTTGCTGTTGCCGTTCTTGCTGGCACTGCTCCTCCTGCCGCGACCGTTGATCCTGCTCTTGTTCGGCAGCCAATGGCTGGGCGCCGTTCCCATCGTCCGCGCCTTTGCCGGTTATGCCGTGCTGGTACCCCTCTTCGAGCACGTTCGCCAACTGCTGCTATCGCAGGGGGCGGCAGCGGCAGTCGCGCGGGCGCGCATCGTCCAGCTCTTGGTGTTCCTCGCCTGCCTGGGTCTGCTGCTGCCGCGCTGGGGCGGCGAAGGAGCGGCGCTTGCTGTTGGCGCCGGTGTGGGCAGCGCCTTGTTGGTTGCCGGCCTGGCAGCGCGCCGCTTCAGTGATGGGGTGAGCGTTTTGCGAAAGACGTATCTCTCGCCGCTCGTCGCATCCGGCGCCGCGGCGTTGGCGGTGCTATGGCCGGCGGCGCAGCAGCCAGCTCCGGTGCGGCTGGCCGGCATGTGTCTCGTGTACGCCGCCGTGCTGGTCGCTATGGATCGGAAGCCGCTGCGTGCCGCCTGGGCTAGGAAGCGGGCGGGGAAGCCGTTGCTGCTCTAGCAGCGGCAGCCTTGGATAAGGACATAATATTGGGGCCGGCA
>CALBSQ010000180.1 GCA_937967325.1 uncultured Chloroflexota bacterium | reverse complement strand
CCGACCAGTGTCGTCCTGATTCACTCGCCTCAGACCGCCATCATTGCCGAGCGATTGCGCACGAACATCGCGAAGAACGGCGTGCCCGCCCGCCAGATCGAGCTCGGAGATCCGCGAGACGCCGTTACCATGCAGCGCGACATCGAGTTGGCATTGGAGCAGCACTCGTCGGGTGCGCCGGTCCACCTGAACTACACGGGTGGCACCAAGCAGATGGCCGTTTCCGCCTATTCGGCGACCAAGGAGGCCGAGCGACGATTGGGACGCGCCGACTACACCTATTCCTACCTCGATCCGGCAAACTTCTGCCTACGCTTCGACAATCGTGAGCGTTATCCGCCTGCCCCACTCGACCTGCGGGGGCTGGTCAATGTGCCGCTCGGTGAGCTGTTTCGCCTGCACGGACGCGACTGGGCCAACGGTGCCAACGGATCGACCAAACGCCGGTGGACTGACTCGTGCGCTGCCGTCTGGGAGCTTATGGCCGGCCCTGATGAGGGTCGAGCGGCATATGGGAACTGGCTGAAGACGGCAATGAGCCAGGATACCGGCTCCGTTCGAAAACTGCCTCGGCTCGACGACGAGCATGGTTTTGTCTTTCCCAGCGATGGCCTCCTCGCGCCGGTCATGGCCGCGATGTGTTCGGAGGCAAACCTGCCGGCAGGTCAGGCAAGCCTTTCGTGGAAGGAGTTCTTCGAGCGGCAAGGCGCCTTCAACAAGGATCAGCGGGAGTCGATCTGGAGCGACTTCGCCGGATTCTTCCATGGGAAGTGGCTGGAAGGGTGGCTCCACCACCGCCTGACCAGCCTGGTCCGCGACGACTTCCGCGGCAAGATCGAGCGCAACGTCGTCGTCGAACCGTCGACGGTGGGATCGACGGCGGAGCTGGATGTTGTGCTGACCTATGGCTATCAGCTCTTCGTCTTCTCGTGTACGACGTCACAGAGCCTAGGGTTGGTCAAGAGCAAAGGATTCGAAGTGCGACAACGCGCCGCGCAGTTTGGTGGGGACGAGGCTCGGGCGATCCTCGTGTCTCTCTTACCCCAGTTTGGCCGGCGCGACGACGACGCCAGCGTTGCCAACCTGCGTGCGGACCTGACATCGGAGGACGACCAGGACTCGCGCATGCGCGTCTGGGGCATCCGCGAGCTGCGGGACTTGGACCACACATGGGGCAGCCTTTTGGAAGAGGAACGCCTGGCATGACTGCCGCCAACTTCTGCCTCACCCTGTTCGACACGTCCGGCATCCAGGAGTACGTGTTCGGCTCCAACCGGTTGAAGGAGAACGTCGGCGCGTCGTACCTTGTCGGCGCGGCGCTGGATCAGTGGCTGGAACACGCTTGCCAGGAGGCGGTGGGCGGGCGCGTCCGCTGGCGAAGGGTTGCCGATGCGCCGGGCGGGCTGGTGTTGCCGGCCAACACCGAGCTCGACGCCGAGCTGATCTACGCCGCCGGCGGCAATGCCGCGGTGCTCTTTCGTTCGAGAGAGCAAGCGGTCAGGGCGGTTCAACACTGGAGCAAACGGTTGCTGCTGGACGCTCCCGGCCTGCGCGTCACCGTGGCGCACCAGGAGTTCGCCGCGGGCGACCTGCATGGGGCCTGGCAACGGGCGCTGGAGGCGCTGACCGTCGCCAAGGCCGGCGCGCCGCTCCGGCAGCCGCTGGAAGGACTCTCGCTCACGCGCTCCTGCCGCTCCACCGGACTCGCCGCCGCCGGTTGGGCGTCGTCGGGCGCTGAGCGTGACCTTGATCCGAATCTGTCTGCCCCGGCGCGACGAGCTGTCCAGTTCCTGTCACCTCAGGCGGCCTGCCGTCTTGCCGCCGTCGATGCCGCCAATGACCAGCTCCTCGGCGCCTTCCAGGGCGTGCTGAAGGGCGAATTCACCTTCACGGAGGACGTCGAGCAGCTTGGCCAGCAGGAGCGCGAGCACCACCTGGCGGTGGTCCACGCCGACGGCAACGGTCTCGGCAAACGCTTCCGCGAGCAGCTGGGACCCGGTGAGGACGACGCCGTGGCGCGGCGAGTCCGCGACTTCGCGCGGTGCATTCACATCGCCTCCCAACAGGCGCTCAGAGCTACGTTGACCGCGCTGGCCGGCTCCCACGATTCGCTCCGCAAGAAGGGGATGCAGGTACACGAGATGCGTCATCGCTTCGTGCTGCCCTGCCGGCCCATCCTCTACGGCGGCGACGACGTGACCTTCGTCTGCCACGGCAAGCTCGGGCTCTCCCTGGCCGCGGTCTATCTGCGGCGCTTCGCCGAGGGCGAGGCGTCGGACGGCAAGCCGCTGTCGGCCTGCGCCGGTGTGGCCATCGCCCACATGCGCGCGCCCTTCTCACGCGTCTACGAGCTCGCCGATGACCTCTGCAAGGAAGCGAAGCGATGGGCACGCGCCGACGGTGAGGCCGGCAGTAGCTGGCTGGACGCTCACCTGGCGCTGGAGGGGCCGGGCGAGCCGTTGGAACAGGTGCGCGCCCGGCGGACCGTCCGCCTGCGCGACGGGACCGCCGAAGGGGCGCTCGACTGGCGACCCTGGCGCGTCACGCCCGCCCACGAGGACGATCGCGATTGGGACAGCGTGGCCGGCTGGATGCGGCAGCTCCAGCAGCGTGATGCCGACGGCCCGCTGCGCTGGCCGGCCTCGGTGCGACGGGGGCTGCTCGACTCACTGGCCGCCGGACCATCCGCCAGCGAGGCGGCGATCGCTCACCAACGCTGGCGCGGGCGCGCGCTGCCCGAGCCGCGTACGGCGTCGGTCGACGCCGGCTGGTGTCCACGCCCGACCCTGGGAGTGAAGGGAGCGTCGCAAGCGACCCCCTACTACGATCCGCTAGAGCTGGTCGACTACTTCTGGGAGGTGGGCGAATGAGCCTCGAGCTACGTCTGGAGCTGCTGTCGGACGCGGCGCCCGGCAGCGGCGCCGGCGGGCCGCTGGTAGACCGCGAGGTAGTTACCGACGAGCACGGCTTGCCCGTCATCCCAGGTCGCCGCTTGAAGGGTCTCTTGCGCGAGGCCTGCCAGGAGGTCCACGAGGCCTTCGCCCTGGCCGGGCGACAGCGCTGGCGGGACGAGACCCTTTGCTCGGTGGACTCGCTGTTCGGGACGCCGCTGCAGACCGGATGGGTGCAGATCGGCGACGCGCGCCTGGCCGGCCTGGGCGAGGGGTCCAGCTGCGCCGACGCCGCCAGGCTGGCCGAGTGGCTGACCTGGGCCGGCAGCGGCAACCAGCAGGGCTGGTTCCGCGGGCCGGCGCTGCTGGAACGCTTCACGGTGATCCGTAGCCAGACGGCGATCAACCCGTCGACCGGCGCTGCCCGCGCCGGCGCGCTGCGCAACACCCGCTTGCTGCGGCGCGGCCTGCGCTTCGCCGGACCAGTAGCGCTGCTTGGCGCCGACGCGGAATCGCGGGAGCGGACACAGCGGACGTTGGCCCTGGCCGCCGCCGCGCTGCGTCGTCTGGGCTCCGCCCGCCATCGCGGCCCGGGTCGCGTCAAAGTCGGTCTCTGGGACAGCCAGGCCGGCAACCTCACCAGCGCCGGCCTGGACGCGCTGAACGTGCCAAGGGAAGGGAAAAGGCGACGGTGACTGCCAAGCCACAGTATCAACTGACCTATCAACTGCGGCTGGATGCGCCCGCGCTGCTCACCACGCTGGCGGGCGACCCCAACACGGTCGACGGCGAGCGCCACATCCCCGGCTCCAGCCTGCTCGGCGCCTTCGCCGGCCAGTGGATCCGGCGGCGCGGGCTCGGAGGACAGGCGCACGAGGACGAGACTTTTGCCCGACTGTTCCTGCGCGGCGGACTGACCTTCTTCAACGCCTATCCGGAGGATCCCGATGGGAACAACTGGCGTCTGCTGCCGGCGCCGCTGTCGATGCGCCGGCCCAAGGGCGATCGCCGGCAGGTCCTCGACGAGGCTGGCGACAAGAAGGAGGAGGCCGACACCCGCCTGCACGGCTACTGCGCCATCCACGAAAAAATGATCTGGACACACGATCCGGCCACGCGGCTGCGGCTGCACACGGCACGGGCCGACCGGCTGCTCGGGCGCCCGACCGCGACACAGGGGGCGCTGTTCGCCTATCAGGCGCTCGACGGCGGGCAAACTTTCCAGGGTCGCCTCAGCGGCTGCCGCGACGACCTGACGGCGCTGGCCGGCGGGCTGGACTGGGCTCGGTCCAGCCCGCTCACACTGTCCGTGGGCCGCTCGCGCTCGGCGGAATACGGCGGCCAGGCACGGCTGCGGCTGATCGACGACCAGCCACAACCATGGACGCCGGAGGTCGACGCGCCGGAGCGCCAGGAGCCGGAGGACCGGCTGGTGCTGACGCTCACCTCGCCACTCATCCCCTATCCAGACACCGGCTCGAGCGGGCGGCTGCTCTTCCCCTTTGGCGAGCTGGCCGCCGCGTTGAACGCTGCTGGTCTTGCGGTCGAGGCAGTGGAGCTGCAACTGGACTGCCGGACATTCGCGGCCCCGGCGCTGATCGGCGGCTACTCCGGCGTCTGGGGCATGCCGCGTCCACAGGTCGCTGCCCTCGCCGCGGGCAGCGTATTCGCGCTGGCCCTGGACGGACGACGCCTGGAGCCGGAAGCGCTCCAGGCGACGGAGCAGCAGGCGCTGGGGCAACGCGGCGTCGAAGGATTCGGCCGCTTCGTGCTCAACTGGCACGGTGAGCGGGGCGCATACACGGTGCAGAAATGGGAGCAACGGAAGCAGCCTGCGGCGCCAAAATCGCCGCCGCCCGACACGTTTCGCCACGTGACACTGGAGGTGGCGCGAAGCTGGGCGCGGGAGCAGGTGCAGGCGGAGGCCCGCGCCGCGGCTCGGGAAGCCCGTCCGGGCAAGGCGCCCAGCCCCGCGCTGCTGCGCCGCGTCGCCGACCTGCTGCGCACGCTGGACGCCGCCAACGCGCCGGACTTGCGCGCACGGCTCACAGCGCTGCGTGAGCGCGCCCGCGGACAGCTCGAGGACTGCCGCTTTGGTGACGGGCAGTCGCTGAGCGAGCGGCTGGACCTCCTCTGCTCGCCGGACGTTCCGACGCGGCACGACGCGCTACGCCGGCTGCTGCACATCCAGGAGCCGCCACTACCACTGCGGCAGGTGCTGCAAGAGGCAGCTGGATCGGCCGCGCTCGATCAGCCTGAGCAGTTGGCACGACTGGCCAATCTCTTTATTCAGGTGCTCTGCACCGAGCTGGCCCGCCCACGCCCCAAGTCTGAGGAGAGGAGCGTATGAGCGCCGAACCAATGCTTCGCCACCCCAATCGCCTCGACCCCGCCGTCGTCGGACGCGTGGCCGCCGTGACGACGCTGCGGCTGGTCACGGCGGCCCACTTCGGCGGCGGCGAGGGCGACGTCACCGACGCCCAGCTCCTGCGCGACGCCGACGGCGAACCCTTCATCCCCGGCGCCTCGCTGGCCGGGGCATGTCGCGCTTACCTGCGCGGGTTGAGCAGGGTGGCCCCCGACGACCTGGAAATGCTGTTTGGCGGTCGAGAGCAGCGGCAGGACGAGGGGTCAGAGTCGCCAACTGTGCAAGACGACGACTGGCAGCAGAGCACCCTCATACTCGATGACGCCTTCCCCACGGGCGAGCTGCCGGCGCCCGCGCTGCGCGACCACGTGCGGCTCGACGCGCTGCGCCGAACGGCGGCGGACGGCGGCAAGTTCGACCAGGAGGTGCTCGAGCCGGGCAGCGCCTTCACGCTCCGGCTGGAGCTACCGCTGCGGCAAGCCCACGCCGAGCAGCTCGAGCGGCTGCGCACCCTTTTCAACGCCCTGCTCGACGCGCTGGAGTTCGGCGAGGTGCACCTCGGCGCGCACACGCGGCGGGGGCTGGGAAAGGTCGAGACGACGCCCTGGCAGGTGCTGGAGCTGGACTTCCGCGATGTGAATGATGTCGTGCGCTGGCTGACGGATACGCCGCCGGGTGATGATGCAACGGAACGCTGGGGCAGGGACTATCCTGGCTCGGGCATTGCCAAGGTCGGGACGCGGCGCTACTGTTACATCTCCGCGACGCTGGAGCTGGAGGGGCCGATCCTCGTGCGGGCCACCCCACCGGGCGAGCAGGCCGACGCCCCCGATGCCGTGCAATTCCGCTCCGGCGGGCAGCCGGTGGTCCCCGGCAGCAGCCTGGCCGGCGCGTTGCGACACCGAGCGCTGCGCATCTGCCGGACCCTGGCGAGTGACCAGGAACGAGCCGCGGACACCGTCGATGGCATCTTCGGACCCGGCTTCCGCGACAATCAGCCGCCCACGGAGCACCGCTCCTCCCCCTTGCGCGTCGACGAAGCCCCCATCAGCGGCAGCCGGTCCCAGCGCCAGACGCGCATCGCCATCGACCGCTTCACCGGAGGGACCATGCCGGGCGCGCTGATCGAGGAGATGCCCGAGTGGCCGGATGCCGGCGCCACGGCGACGCTGCAGGTCAGCGTCCGCCTGGACGATCGGGACGGGAGCACGAAACAGCACGTTCCCTTCGAGGCGGGCTGCGGCCTGCTCCTCCTGCTCCTCAAGGACCTCTGCACGGGCGACTTGCCGGTCGGAGGCGGCGCCGCGGTCGGCCGCGGCGTGCTGCGCGGACGGAGCGGACGAATCGAGATCGATGACGGGTCGAAGCGCCGCTGGGCGTGGCGTGCGGAGGGCGGCGGGATCACGCTGGACGGCGATAGGGACCCCTTGGAACAGTGGGTGACCGCCCTGGGCTCGCACCTGAGAGGAGACGCCGGGTGATAGGCGCGAATGATGCTACCGCCGGGCGGCGACTGGTCAGGGTGGAGACCGCGAGCACGGTCGACCGCGCGCTCGAGCTGGACGATCGGGAGGCGGTCGAGGACCGCCTGCGTCAGGAGGCCAAGCGGGTCGGCACGGCAGGGGCCTGGCTTATCGCCTGGCTCGACTATGCCGTGCTGGTGGGGCGAGTGGCGGACGGCGCGGTGGTGACGCGCCAACCCGTTGATCCACGCTACTTGCAGGAGCTGCGGCTCTTTGCCGAGGCGGGGGAGTGGCGCCTGTGGCGAGCGGGCAGCGGATTCGCCGCGCGTCGGCGGCTCGACGGTGCCGGCGAGCCGGTCGATGTGCTGGAAGATGACCAATCAATGTGGGGGACTACGGCGGACGCGACCGCCGATCGCTGGACCAGGCTATCCGAGAGTCGCGGCATCGCCTATGACCTGCCGGCGCCTGTTGCCGATGCAGACCTCCCACTGCGGCTGCGCCTGCGCCACTACCTGGCCAGCGACGCGGATGGGGTCGTCGGCGTCGCCGACAGCCGGCTAGTCGCCATCTGCGATCACCGCGGCGTACCGCTCAAGGAACAGGAGGGAGCTCGTGCCTAATCCGCCACATCCGCCGAAATCCGGCGGACCCGGCCCGGCGGGGCCTGCCTCGGGCAGCCCCCGGCTGGCCGAGGCGCACGCGCCCTACAACTTCGTCCCGCTGCCGGCGCGCGTCGCCGCCTGGCAGCCGCCGCCGGCCGCCGACCGTTACCACGCCGACCGCTACACCGGCCACCTCGACCTGACCATCACCGCCGAGACGCCGCTGTACCTCCGCGGCACGGTAGGGCCGGACAACCAGACCAGCGGTGAACACGGACCGGAGTTCTTCAGTCCCACTGGTCGACCTGCCATCCCCGGCAGCAGCCTGCGCGGGATGCTGAGGACCCTGGTGGAGATCGTCAGCGCATCGGCGTTCGAGCAAGTGGCGAACGGACAGCACGGCTTCCGGGCGGTCGCGGACGCTCGCACCGCGCTCGGCAGGGAGTACCGGGCCAGGCTGGAGCCGGTGCGCGCCGGTCACTTGCGCCGGACCGCGAGCGGCTGGGAGATCCTGCCCGCCGGTGTACACGCCGGCCAGCACTACTGGCAGGTGCGCTTCGACATCGTCCAGCAACAGCTCGGCGTGGAGGTGGCCGGGAGCGACCACGACTTCCAACGCCACCGAGTCCAGTTCCAGCCGACCGACCAGCGTTGCAGCGAGAAGAGCCGCTATGCCTGCATCCGCGACCTTCAGACGGAGTCGTCATCCCCGCCGACCGGCTGGGTGACGGGTTGGCTGGTGGTCAGCGGCTTCATCGAGAAGAAGGCGCACGCCTGGATCATCGCGGATGCGGACGAGCGCGCCGCGCCGCGGCCGATCGCGCAGCAGGTCATGGACGAGTACCGCCAGCTCTGGTCGGACAAACTGCAGGAGCTCCAGGAGGGCGAGCGGTTCCGCCTCCTGCCGGAGGCCGGCGACACGGCGCCCTGCTTCTACACCAGTGGGATGCGCGACGGCACGGCGCAGATCACCGCCATCGGCCACACGCGCTGGTTCCAGTCGGCCTACCGCAAGCGCATCCACGACGCTGCGCCCACGACGGTGCGGGAGTTCGCCGGCTGGGATGTCGCCCGCGCCCTGTTTGGCCGGGTCGGCAGCGCCGAGCAGACCTGGGCCGGCCGCGTCTACGTCGAAGACGCGCCGTTGCAGGGCGACCCGGCAGAGCACATCCAGCAAGCCCGCTACCGGAAAATCCTAGCCGCGCCAAAGCTGACTACCGTCCAGCATTATCTGGAGCAGCCGGCCGGACCCGACTCCGCTGCACTCCGCCATTGGGACTCCCCCGACACCCGCATACGAGGGTACAAGCTGTACTGGCATCATAAGGAGGCACGCTGGATCGCCGAGCCCAGGGAGACTCCAGCCGTAGAACGGAGACAGCCCGAGCAGCAACAAACCGTCACCGATGCGGAGACCAAGAAATTGGCGCCGGAGCTGATTCAACCCGCCGTGCCGGGGAGCCGGTTTCGAGGTCGCGTCCGCTTCGAGAATCTCGCCGCGGAAGAGCTGGGCGCCCTACTGTTCGTCCTGAAGCTACCGGAATCATGCCGGCACCGGTTGGGCATGGGCAAGCCCTTGGGCATGGGCAGCATCCGCATCGACACCACGCTGCGCCTGGATAGCCGCGTCGATCGCTACCGGCGCCTGTTCGGCGATGCCGATGGGGCGGCGGTGAGCTGGTGGGAGCCGGAGCTCGAAGGCGATGCCTCCTCAGCACGTTTCCAACGCGACTTTGCCACCTGGCTGGTCGGCGCCGTCGGCGGGTCCGCCGGGCAGCCGGACACGGCCGACCCCACTGACGCGGCCGACGCCACGGACGCGGCCTGGCGCCTCGATCGCCTCCAGGCATTGCAGGCGCTGCTGACGTGGGACAGGCCGCCGGAGGACAGGCTCACCTCCTACATGCAGATCGAGCCAGCGAACGAGTTCAGCGCGCGTCCTGTCCTACCCGATGCCATCGCCGTGATCGGCTGGGAACGGCCGACGATATCGAGCGGCGCGTCGCGGTCACCCGCTGCCGGACCAACACAGCCGACCGTTCCGCCACGACCGGGCGGCATGGCTCCAAGCAGTCCATCGCCGCCGCCTACGGCAGCAGGAGAACCGCCGGCTGCGCCGCCTGCTGAGCGGCGAGCCGAGCCGCCGCCAGCGGCGACGCTGGAGGCCGGCCTGGAAGCGCTGCGACAGCGGTTCTCATCAAAGCCGTCCGCCGCTCCCAAGCAGCCGGCCCGGACGCGCCAGGACGAGCGGGCGCTGAAAGACCAGCAGCGCCTGCTCGACGACCAGCGGCGGCCAAAGCCGCGATAGGAACGCCCCCGCGCGGGCGGCAACCACTACCACGGTTGCCGCCCGCTCCAGGGGAGGCCCTGCCGTGAAAGCAGGAGAGAGCCAAGGCGACGGAGAGGCCGGGGGCCGCGATTGCGATCGGCGGCCAGGAGGGCCGGACTGCGGTCCCTTTCGTCTGGCGATGGCCGTCCGCGGGACGCGGAAAATGCGTTGGCGTGGGTAACAGTGCCGTTGTCATCCGCGAGGGTGGTCCGGACGACGGGGATACCGCGGTCCCGGCGGTCAAGGGATAAGGCAACAGTCGGGGACGGCACACATCAGGACCGCGACGATGCTCGTCAACGCCCTCGGCCCGAAAGGCGGCATCGCACGATGTTCCTTCGCAAATGCGGTCATATCGAAGCCGGTCACGGGGCGCGTAGCAAGCTGCCGCTTGCCATCCCCTCTGAATCTGCGTGATATATCGCTCGCAAATGCGGGCCAATTCTCCGCGGAAGACCGATTTGCGAACTGGCACGGTCTGGGCGGCCCCGCCGCGACTTGCAAGTCAAGCAGCCAATGCGCTACAATGCCCGTCACGGTCACTGAGACGATTAGGTGGCAGAAATGGCCGGCGTCGCCAGCCTGGACGGTTGCTGCTTCAAGGATTACGACCCGTTTGAGGGTATTGAAAC
>CALBSQ010000179.1 GCA_937967325.1 uncultured Chloroflexota bacterium | reverse complement strand
GGAGCCGCTCGACGATGCGGCGGACATCCTGGTCGCGGTGGCGCGGCAGCACCAGCACCGCGTCTTCGGTGTCGACGACGACGAGGTCGTCGACGCCGACCAGCGCCACCAGCCGGTTGGCTCGATGGACGAGGCAGCCGCGGCTGCCTTCAAACAGCACGGGGGCGTCGCCGTCGCCGACGACGTGATTGCCGCTGTCTTCCTCGGCTACGATGTACATGTCATTCCAGTTGCCGACATCGACCCAGTCGAAGGTGGCCGGGACCACGACGAGATTGGCGGCCTTTTCCAGGATAGCGGTGTCGATGGCCGCGGACGGCGCTTCGGAGAAGACCCGATGAGCGACGTTGGCCTCGTCGCGACTGCCCAATGCCTCCTGGATCTGGCGCAGTCCACGGTAGATATCGGGAGCATGCTGCTCGAAGGCGCGCAGCAGCGTCGAGACGCGCCAAACAAAGTAATTTGTATTCCAGAAGTACCCGCCGGCGTCGAGGTAGGTCTGGGCCGTTTCCCGATCCGGCTTTTCTTTGAAGCTATCGACGCGGAAGACCGGAGCGTCGTCAACGTGCAGCGCCTCCTTGCCGACCTTGATGTAGCCGTACCCCGTGTGGGGCGTGGTTGGCCGCACGCCAATCGTGACCAGGTAGTCGCCTTGGTCGGCGACTTTGACGCCGATCTCCAGGCAGCGACGGAAGCCGGCAACGTCGGCGATCAGATGATCAGCCCCCACGGTGGCGAGGACGGCATCCGGCTGGCGGCGCTCCACGATGATCGCAGCCAGCCCGATGGCCAGGGCGGAATTCCGAGCCATCGGCTCGGCGATCACTTGATCGTCGGGCACGTCAGGCAGGAGCGAACGCATCACCGGCGCCAGGTCGCGCGACGTTACGACCAAAAGCTGCTCGGCTCCGCAGAGCGGCATTACCCGTTCCGCCGCCTGCTGGAAGAGCGATGCATCGCCTTGAAGGGTCAGCAACTGCTTCGGTAGGCGGCGCCGAGATTTTGGCCACAGGCGCGTTCCACCGCCGCCGGCAATAATGGCACAGTACATGTCCATCCCTTTCGCCCTCACCTACGCGACTCGGGCGCCCGAGTGTACCCGAGTCTGATCGCCATCCGTTGCACCGCGACGGCGCCCTCCGCTACCATGCAGTCCAGGCGAGATCGCCCACACACCTGAGCGCCGAAGCCTCGCCCCATAACGGTATGCTTGGATAGTAGTCGCAAAGGACGCGCCAGACCGTGGCACTCCCCGTTCTGTTCGGTTTCTGGCTGCCGCTGGCAGCGCTGGTGGTGTTCCTGGGCGGCCTCGCGTTGGCCGTCGTCGCACTCGATCACATCGTCGCGTTGGCCTTCCTGGCGGTCGGGATAGCGCTCCTCCTCCTCCTGTTTCTGGGCAGGTTCGTCGTGCTGTTGTTTCGCCCCGGCGCCGCGGATGAGCCGCGGCGCACCGCCACCGTGCGTGCGCACACCATCACTGGGCGAGACAAGGTACCGCTCTACGTCGACTCGGTTGGACCGAGGGAACAGTTTTCGATCATTTTGTGCCACGGCTGGGGTCTCACGAGTGACGTCTGGTACTACCTGAAGAAGAGCCGGCGGCTGGAGCGACTTGGCCGCATCACGACCTGGGACCTGCGGGGGAGTGGCCGCTCCGGTCGCCCCACGTCCGGTAATTACGATCTCGGGGCGATGGCGCGGGACTTGCGTGACGTTATCGAGAGCGAAGGGGCGCGTCGTATCGTACTGGCCGGTCAGGGTCTCGGCGGCCTCGTCGTCTTGGAATATTGCCGGCAATTCTCAGAGCAGTTAGGCCGCCGCGTGGCGGGCCTCCTGCTGGTCGGGACTCCTCGCCGAGTACTCGACGCTCCGTCCCCGCTGCTCCGGCTCGCCGCCGCGCTCTCGCCGCTGGTCGTGCTCCTGCAGCGCCTGGTCTATCTCTCCGGACTCGGCCACCTCGTCGCGGCGATGGCCGCATTCGGCGGCCGCGAGAGCCGGGGGCAGCTCGATCTGGTGACGAGGTCCATCGTTGCTGTGCCGCCGCGAGTGGCGCTGCGCAGCGCGGCGGCGATGGCCGGATTCGACCCGCGTCCCGTGCTGGCAGGTCTGTCCGTGCCTGTCCTGCTGGTTGCCGGCGCGGAGGAGCGACGAGACGCCCTGCCTCAACAGCAACCAGAAGGCGTCGAAACGCCGGCCACGACCTCGGTAGTGCTGCCGCACAGTGGCGCGCTGAGCTTCCTCGAGCGCAGTGGCGAGTTCGAGCAGCGTCTGCGTGACTGGCTGGAAACGCTCCCCGATGGCCCCGGTGGGCGACGGGCGCAGCGCCGTCGCGAGCAGGAGGCAGCCGCGGAATCGGAGTAAGGGTCCGTCACGGAATAGCCATCGCCGCTACCGCGTCGTTCTCCTCCGGCAGAGACGAAGAACGTGAGACAGTTATTCGGTGACGAGCCCTAATATTGGTGCATCCACGAAGTCGAGGTAGCTTTCATTGTCATCCTGAGCGCAGCGAAGGACCCCCGGCAGGGCAGACCAGACGCCATGCGGTCCCGCGCGGCGCGGATGGGCAGGCCGGGGGTCCTTCGCTGCGCTCAGGATGACAACGGGAGGACCGCGCATGGCACTGGGAACCTCCGCGAACTTGGTGGATGAACCACTAATGGCGAGCGCGGCGGCTGTCCCCAACGAGATCATTACCATGGAGATTACAAATTATTAACGTTCGACCGCTAGGATGTTGTTCGGTACAGGGTAATCCTTTCAACCCTCCCCTCCTCGCCCTCGCTCCCCACAGCGAGGGACCTGCACCACGGTCGGAGTGACAACACTCCGACCGCCCATTTTCCACGGGCGACATCGACTATTGCCGTTATTGAACCCCAAGCTCGTTGGCACGATCTGTGACATGGGAAGTCAGCGTTGAAGCGTATCGACCGGGCGAGTGGGGAGGGACGTTTTGCCTGTTCTTGATCCGGTCTCGCCGCAGGGCCTGGCCTCGGCCCACCTGCTCGTCGCGATCCTGCTGATCGGCGCCGGCATCTTCCTACTGGTCGCTGGTTGGACACTGGTCAACGTCGTCCGCTTCCGCTACCGACCTGGCCAGGGCGAGCCATACCAGGACTTCGGCCGGCGCAAGCTCGAGCTCACCTGGACGATCGCGCCTGCCGTCCTGCTTGTCATCATCTTTGTTTTCACCCTCAAGGCAATGGGAGACGCGGAACCGTCCGGAGCCTCGACCAGTCTGATCCCGGCGCTGGTGAGCGTGGACGGCGCGCTGCCCGACGCGCCGCGGCCCGACCTTATCGTCACTGGCGAGCAGTGGTGGTGGGAAGTGAAATACCCGCAAACAGGAGTCGTTACCGCCAACGAGATCTACCTGCCCGTGGGCAAGCGCCTGCTGGTGCAACTGGAATCGGACGACGTAATCCACAGTCTCTGGATACCGAGCCTCGGTCCCAAGGTCGACCTCGTGCCGGGCCAGACCAACTACATGTGGCTGGAGGCCGACCGGCCGGGCACGTACCTCGGCCAGTGCTCGGAGTTTTGTGGTACGGCGCACGCCTGGATGCGCATCGACGCCATCGCCGTGTCCCAGGCGCAGTTCGAGAGCTGGCGGCAGCAGCAGCTACAGCCGGCTCCTGCGCCGATTTCGGCCCAGGCGATGGCCGGCGCTCGCTTCTTCCAGAGCAACACCTGCGTGGACTGCCACGCTATCGCCGGCACGCCGGCCAACGCCCACATCGGCCCCGACCTGACGCACTTCGCGAGCCGCCACCAGATCGCCGGCGGCGTGCTGGACAACACGCCGCAAAACGTCGCCAAGTGGCTGCAGGCGCCCAATCAGATCAAACCCGAAGTCCACATGCCCACCTATCACCTGACCGACGCGGACCTGGCGGCGCTGACCGCCTATCTGGAGACACTCAAGTGAGCGCTATACCGCTGGTCCCCGAGAACACGCAGCCGCTCCCTCGCCTGGGTTCTCCCGAAGGACTATTGAGCTGGGTCGCCTCCGTCGACCACAAGCGCATCGGCATTATGTATCTCGTCACCACCTTCGGCTTTTTCTGCTTGGGCGGACTCGAGGCGTTGCTTATGCGCTGGCAGCTCGCGCAACCGCGCAGCACGATCCTCACGGCGAGCGACTACGACCAAATTTTCACCATGCACGGCGTCACCATGATCTTCCTCGTGGTGATGCCCGCGCTGTTCGGCTTTTCGCTCTACTTCGTGCCGCTGATGATCGGCGCCAACGAGATTGCCTTTCCGCGCCTCAATGCCTTGGGCTACTGGACGCTCATCTTCGGCGGGCTAATGCTCTACTTTAGCCCGCTGGCCGGCGGCGCACCGGACAAGGGCTGGTTCGCCTACGCCCCGCTGACGGAGAAGAACTTCTCGCTCAACACGGGCATGGACTTCTACGTCGTCGGGCTGCTCACGACCGGTATCGGCTCGGTGGCGACAGCGGTGAACCTCATCGTCACCATCTTCACGATGCGTGCCCCTGGTATGAGCTTGAAGCGCGTGCCCTTATTCGTCTGGATGGTACTGATCAACTCCTTCCTGGTCGTCCTGGCGCTGCCGAGTCTCAACGCCTCATTGGTGACGCTCATGATCGACCGGCAGCTCATGGCGCACTTCTTCGATCCGTCCGCCGGCGGCCAGCCGATCCTCTGGCAGCACATGTTCTGGTCGTTCGGCCACCCTGAGGTCTACATCATGGTCTTGCCGGCCTGGGGCATGATCTCCGAGGTGCTGCCCGTCTTTTCGCGCAAGCCGCTCTTCGGCTACGGCTTCGTGGCCGGATCCACGGTGGCAATCCTCTTCCTCAGCCTGCTGGTCTGGGGCCACCATATGTTCACGGTAGGCATGGGACCGCAGCTCGACGCACTTTTCGGTCTGGCCAGCATGATGATCGCCGTTCCCACCGGCATCAAGATCTTCAACTGGCTGGCGACCTGTTGGGGCGGCGCCATCCGATTCACGACCGCAATGCTGTTCGCGCTGGCCTTCATCCCGTTGTTCACCCTGGGTGGCATCACCGGCGTCAGCTTCGCCGCCGTACCGGTTGATTGGCAGGTTGAGGATACCTACTACGTGGTGGCGCACATGCACTACGTGCTGTTTGGCGGTACGGCCTTCGCGCTGTTCGCGGCTACCTATTACTGGTTCCCCAAGATGAGCGGGCGCATGCTGTCGGAAGGGCTGGGTAGGTGGCACTTCTGGCTGACGTTCATCGGCTTCAACCTGACGTTCTTCCCGCAACACTTTCTGGGCCTGATGGGCATGCCGCGCCGCGTGTACACCTATCCTGACCTGCCCGGCTGGGGTGCGCTGAATCTCATGTCGTCACTCGGCGCCGCCATCCTTGGCGTCTCGGTGCTGATCTTCCTCTGGAACCTCCTGTACAGTGTGCGGAGTGGCGAGGTCGCCGCCGCCAACCCTTGGGACGCCTGGAGCTTGGAGTGGCTGACTGCCTCACCCGCTTCCTATCACAACTTCAAGCTGGTTCCACCGATTCGCAGCAGGCGGCCGCTGTGGGACCTCAACCATCCCGAGTTGCAGCGGGGCAGTGACGTGTCACACGGCGCCCAACGAGCGCTCGCCCCGGCGGGCAGTCGCCCACGCAACGTCTTCCAGGAGCAACTGCGCGCCAGGTTCGACCAGGCGCCGCTGGGCGTGCTGCTCTTCCTGCTCACCGAGTCTGTGTTCTTCATCCTGCTGATCTTCACTTTCGCCTTCTACCGTATGGCGCCGGCGAACGGGAGCGGACCCAACGTCCACACACCGGACGTACACGACATGGTCGTCTTCACCGGCTGTCTGTGGCTGAGCAGCTTGACCATCTGGCTGGCTGGGTGGGCGCTGCGGCGCGGCAATCATCGCCTCGTCGGTCCATTTATTTTGGCCACCATGCTGCTCGGCGTCACCTTCCTGGCTGGAGAGGCCAAGGAGTGGTTAGACTTTTTTCATCGCAACATTACGGCCTCCCGAGACGTGTTTGCTACGGCCTTTTTCACGCTGACCGGCTTCCACGGCCTGCACGTCTTCGTTGGCCTGTGCCTCCTCCTTATCCTCTTGCTGCTAACATTGGGCGGCGTCTTCAAGCGGTCTGGAGGCCAGCCCAGTCTGCCCGGCGGCTTTGAGGCGATCTCTTACTACTGGCACTTCGTCGACATTGTCTGGGTCGCGGTGTTCTCCGTCGTTTATCTGTGGCCATTAGTGTCATGACGAGCTTGCCCATCCTGCTCACGGCCTGGAGCTGGGACCCCTCGGTGGTCGCCGGCTGCACGGCGCTGCTCGTCGGGTATTTCGTCTGGCGACGGAACCTCACCCCACCGTCCCCTCCCTTCCCAGGCTCGCAAAGGAAGGGAGGCGGACCGACCGGAGGGGTCGGTGTAGGGGCTGGCCTTGTGCCTGCCCTGGCAACCCCACCCGTCGGTATTGCCTATCGGCATGCGACGCTACCGCCGCCGTCCATAGGTAACCGAGGTCGGTGTTGCCGCCAGGGCAGGCACAAGGCCAGCCCCTACACGCATGCCCCGTATCTGCCAGCTACCCACCCCTCTGAGCCCTTCCCAGGGAAGGGGCGGGCAGAGAGGTGGCGCTCGCTATCGTTCATCATGGGCGTGCTCACCCTCCTGCTGGCCCTCGTGTCTCCACTGGATACACTGGGGGATACGTACCTATTTAGCGCGCACATGGCGCAGCATCTCTTGTTAGTCCTCGTCGTGCCGCCCCTGCTGTTGCTCGGGATTCCCCCGCTGTTGTGGGACCGGCTGTTCGCAAACCGGCTCGTGACGCGAGTGGAGCGCATGGTCGGGCAGCCGCCGCTATCGTGGGTAGTTGGCGTGGCGACGGTTTGGCTCTGGCACGCGCCGGCCTTGTACAACGCGACGTTGCGCAGCGAAGGTATTCACGTTGTCGAGCACGTGAGCTTTCTGGTCAGCGCGACGATCTTCTGGTGGCCGGTCGTGGCTCCGACTAGGCACGCACTGGCGCCGTGGCGAGCGGTGGCCTATCTGGCCCTAGGAGCATTCGCCAATACGATCCTGGCCATCGTGCTGACCTTCGCGCCGGTGGGCATCTATCCGGCCTACCTCGAACCCGTCGACCGTTTGGGAATCCTGCCCTTGTTGCGGCAGGGCTGGCGGCTGTCGCCACAGGCCGATCAGCAATTGGGCGGCGTGCTCATGTGGATACCTGGCGGCTGGGTCTATCTTCTGGCGATCGTCGGGTCGGTGGCCCGCTGGTACAGCGAGCCGGATGACGATGCGTTGGAGACTGATCAGCCCTTGACCGGTTTTGAGGGCGGCGCACCCGCGCTCGGCGAGCATCCGGGTCGATAGCGACTGCACACGGAAGGAGAGGACATGGAAAACCGGCGGCCAACGGGCTTCGGAAGGGTCGTGGCGCACGTTGCAGCGGCGCTCGGCCTGGCCGCGATGGGCTATGCCGTGGCGGACTCCACATCAAGGCGCCTCCCCCAGTCGCGGCCTGCTGAGATAGAAGCGCGAGAGCTGGCAACCCGGCGCGCCGAAGGCTGGGTCGAGCCGTTGCCGGAGGTGCTGCCTGCGCCGACCTACTGGCCGGCCGTACTCGGAGTTGGCATTGCCTTCACCCTCGGCGGCCTGGCGACAAATCTGCTCATCTCGGCCGTAGGGATCGTCCTGGTAATCATCGGCGTCGTCGGCTGGATTGCCGATCTTGTCGTGGAGAGTAGCGGGGCACAGCATGCCTGAACCCGGCGATCAAGGTTCCCAAGAAACGGAGATCGGGCCGCTGCGGCGGCGCCTGCTCGCCTGGATGAGCGTCGCCCTCGGCGGCTTCGCGGCCACCATCGTCGGCATACCCGTCGTGGGATTCCTCGTCGGTCCCTGGTTTGCGCCGACCAAGACCGCCTGGCGATCCGTCGGCAAGGTGGACCAGTTCGCCGTCGGCACGACCACCCAGGTCAACTTCCAGGACGCCTCACCGCTATCCTGGGGGGGCGTGTCGGCGATGACGGCGGCATGGCTGCGCCGCGAGGCCGTAGATCAGTTCATCGCCTACTCGATCAACTGCACCCACCTTGGCTGTCCTGTCCGCTGGGAGGCCGGAGCGAAGCTGTTCCTCTGCCCCTGCCACGGCGGCGTCTATTACAGCGACGGACAAGTCGCGGCGGGACCGCCGCCGCTGCCACTGCCGCGTTACCCGGTACGGGTGAACAATGGCGAGGTTGAGGTGCTGGCCGGACCGCTGCCGCTTCCGTCCAACGAGTTGAGCCAGTACAGCAACTATGCTTCCGGCGCCGGTGGGGGGGCGAGCAAGTGAGCCACCCCCCCACGAACGAGGCCGCGCCGGCGACACTACACGACGTGGACCCAAGGCCGGTGCGGTCAGGCTTCTGGCACGGCATCGACGACCGCATCGGCTTCAGCTCGGTGCTCATGCCCATCCTGAAGCACCCCGTTCCGCGCGGCACCGGTTGGTGGTATGTGCTCGGCAGCGCCACACTCTTCAGCTTCATCGTGCAGGTGGCGACCGGGATCGCGCTGGCCACCGCCTATGTCCCCGCGGCCAGCGAGGCCTACAACAGTCTGCAGTACATCACTAATGTCGCGCTGTTCGGGCGAATCTTGCGTGGCATCCATGATGTCGGTGGGTCGGCAATGGTCATCCTGATCGGCTTGCACGCGATGCGAGTCTTCCTGTTCGGCTCCTACAAATTCCCGCGGGAGATCAACTGGCTCAGCGGTGTGGGCTTGCTGTTCATGACGCTGGGCATGGCCTTCACCGGCCAGCTCATGCGCTGGGATCAGAATGGCTTCTGGACGGTAGTCATCATCGTCCAGCAGGTCGGAAGGGTTCCGTGGATCGGCACATGGATTGCCCAGTTCCTCCTGGGTGGCGACACGGTCGGTGGCGCCACGCTCAGTCGCTTCTTCGCCTGGCATGTCTTCTGGATCCCGGCGCTGATCTTCGGCCTGATTGGCCTGCACCTGTATCTGGTGCTCCACGTCGGCATCTCCGAGCCGCCGAAGCTCGGCAGGGTGGTGGATCCGGCGAAGTACCGCCAGTGGTACCAGAACCACCTCCAGCGCGAGGGTGTGCCCTTCTGGCCGGATGCCGCCTGGCGCGACGTCGTCTTCGCGGTCGCCATGATCTCGATTGTGGTAGCCATCGCGGTCATTTTCGGTCCGATCACCGCGCTCACGAAGCCGCCCGACCCTACCATCATCGACGCGACGCCGCGTCCCGACTGGTACTTCGTCTGGTACTTCGGCGTCCTGGCGCTGACGCCGCCGACGATAGAGGACCTTGTGATCATCCTGGGGCCACTCTGTCTGGTCGCTCTGCTCATCGTGATCCCATTTGTGGGCAATGCCGGAGAGCGGCACCCGCTGCGGCGGCCCTGGACCATCGCTACCTGCGTGCTCGTCATCTTGATGGTCGGGTTGTTTACCACGCTGGGTACCATTGCCCCCTGGTCGCCACGCTTTGATGCGCCGCCCTTGTCGGCGCAGGTCGTCGGCACGACCTCCGGCCAGGTCGCCGAAGGCGCCAAGTTATTCCACGACCGTGGCTGCGAGTACTGCCATACCATCGCCGGCAATGGCGGCTTGCGAGGTCCGGACCTGACCAACGTCGCCGACCGCCTAACCAGCGACCAGATGACCAT
>CALBSQ010000178.1 GCA_937967325.1 uncultured Chloroflexota bacterium | reverse complement strand
CCTGTCTCGTGGGCTCGGAGATGTGTATAAGAGACAGGGTACGAAAGGGCCGAGCGAGGAACAGAATCGTCCTTCCTCCGTGGCACTCAGTTGCCCAGGCCCGTCTTCGCCTTGTCGCCTTGTCGCCCCCTCGCCCCCTCGCCTCATCGCCTCATCGCCTCATCGCCCCCTCCCCGCTAGGAGTGCCGGGCGCGACGGGACTGCCAGCGGGCAACCGTGAGGGCAAAGGCGCCGCGGGGACGTTGCTCAGCTTGCGGCAAGGTGACGCGCCAGATGTGCCAGATGCGCTGCGCCAGCGTGAAGAAGGTGAGCACGGTCAGGCCGCCCAGCACCACGCGCAGGATGTCGCCGGCTGGGAGCGAACCGATGCGGCTGCCATCGAGCAGCAGCGCTCCACCCAGCAAGATCACACGCTCCGGTCGGGCCAGCAACCCAACCTTGCACTCCAGTCCAAGGCCTTCGGCGCGCGCGCGCGCGTAGCTGATCAGCAGTGACCCTAGGATGACCAGATAGATGATGATGACGGTGTCGGTGTCCTGGTGCAGCGAGAACCAGGCCAGCAACCCCAGGTAAATGACGCCCTCCGACAGCCGGTCCAAGGTGGAGTCGAAGAAGGCGCCGAACTGGGAGCCGCCTCCGCGCGCCCGCGCCAGAGCGCCATCGAGCATGTCGAAGGCGCCGGCGAAGAGGACGAGGGCGCCGCCCAGGATGAAGTGGCCGAACGCCAGCACCGCCCCGGTCAGGATATTGAGCAACAGCCCGATGATGGTGACCGTGTTGGGGGTGAGCGGCGAGCGCGCCAGAGGACCGGCGAGGTACTGAACCAGCCGGCGAAAGATCGCTTGCAGCTCTGGTGAAATCATGAGCGCCCCTCCCCTCCCTGCTTCATCTTCGCGGCCCCATCAGAACGTCCACAACGGGTTGGCGAACTGGGGCGCCGGATGCTCCTGACTCTGCCCGACCTGCTGATAATACGCCAGCACACGATCCGCCACCACCGACCAATCGAAGCGGCGGGCCTTCATTCGCCCGGCCTGACCCAGCCGTTCGCGCAGGTCGGCACTGGCGAGGACGCGGCAGAGCGCGCTGGCCAGCGCCGCGCTGTCCTTCGGCGGCGCCAGCACCCCGTCGACCCCGTCGGCGACTACCGAGCGATAGCCCGGGATGCCGCTGGCCACCACCGGCTTCCCGGCCGCCATCGCCTCGAGCAGCACGAGTCCGAAGCTCTCGCCGCCGGTGTTGGGCGCGCAGAAGACATCCGCGCTGGCATAGCAACGCGCGCGGTCGGCCGGCGCGATCCGGCCCGTAAACACCACGTCGCGTACCTGGTGCTGCTCCACCCAGCGTTGGTAGGCGAGGCGATTGGTGCCTTCGCCGGCCACGATCAGGCGCGCGTTGGGGAAGGCAGACTTCACCAGCGGATAGGCGCGCAGCAGAAAGCGCAATCCCTTACGCTTTTCCAGGCGCCCGAAGAACAAGATGTTCAGCATTCCGTCGTCGAATTGGGGGAGCGGCTGGGCGCCGGCCAGGAACTCGGCGGTGTCGATGCCGTTGGGAATGACCGTGTAGTGACCCGGGAAGTACTGCTGCACGAACTGTTGCGCCGGTTCCGAGACGGCGATACAGCCCGCCAGCCGGCGAAAATAGCGCATCAAGAGCGGCTTGCCCCACTGGTAGCCATAGTGCGCTCGCGAGTAGGCGTGAAACGTGCCGATGTTGAGGGCATCGGAAAAGCGCAGCACGGTGATCGGCAGCATCGGCATCAGCGGCTCGTGGACGTGGACCACGTCGAACTGCTCGGCCCGCAGCACCTGCTTCACTCGTTTAGCCAGGCGCATGGAGAGGGAGATGCGCGCGATCGAGCCGTTTGCCGGCACGGCCGTCACGCCGCCAACGGTGTAGACATTGCCGTCGGCGTGGATGTCGTCGTCGCTGGAGGGCGCCAGGATGCGCACGTCGTGGCCGGCCCGCTCGAAACATGCGCCCAAGTGGGAAACGTGGTCCTGCACCCCGCCGGGCGCGGCATAGTCGTAGGGGCAGACGAGCGCGATCTTCATCCGGGACTCTCCTGCCGGCGCAAGGCCGTCAGCCGCGGCCCCGGCTCCCCTTCCCAGCTCGTTACGGGCGACGGGCCAAGCGCTTGCTCGAGCCGGGACCTGAACGCGTCCCAGCCGTTACGATTGAGCCAGTACAGGGACTGACGCCCGGTGCGCCGTGCGGCGATCAGGCCACTCCGGCGCAGAATACGCAAGTGCCACGACACCAGCGGCTGGCTCAGGTACAGGCTCGCGGTGAGGTCGGTGACAGAGCGCTCACTCCCGTCGGCCAGGAGCCGCAGGATGCGCAGGCGGGTAACGTCGGCACAAGCCCGCATGACCAGCCGTAGCTCCCGCAGCTCCTTGAGCGCCGCAACCATTCGCCCTGCCACTCACATAAGCACGTCTTTATGCGACCGCAGTATACCAGGAGTGCATCGGTCGCTAGCCGGTCAGCCCGGCGTTCGCCTTCTGCGTGGCGGTGCGCATCATCTCGGCGGGGTCCATCTTGCCCGAGAGCACGTCGTCGAGATCGTAGTAGATCTCCTGACTCATCGCCCGATAGTCGGGCGAGCTGCCGGGGACCGGAGTTCCCGGCACCGGAGTCGTCGGCGCGATGGTCGAAGGGTCGACATCGATCATCTGGTTCATGCCGATCGTATTGAAGAGGCGCTTGCCGAGTGGCGTCCGATTGGTGGTGTAATCGGAGCTCTCGGCGATCTTCTTCACCGCCGGGTGGACATCGCCCTGGGCAGCCCGCTCCTTCATCCCGTCGCCGGCGACCAGATACTTGACTAGATTCCAGACGGCATCGGGGTCGGTCGCGGCCTTCATGATGAACATACCCAGGCCGTAACCGTTCCAGGACTGCTTGACATCGGTCTTGATGGGCTCCATCGTCAGATCCCAGTCCAGAGGATGCTGCACGCTCTGGATCGTCGGTATCAGGTTCGTCGGCGCCAGCAACAGCGGAACGTGCCCGAGCAGGAACTCCGGCAAGGGACTCAGGCTATAGGCTCCGGCTCGCGCGAAACGATCAGGCGCGACGTGGTACTTGAGGTAGAGATCGGTGTAGTAGCGGGCGCCGTCGATAGCTTGGGAGGAGTCGAACATGGCCCGCGGTGGCTGCTCGGGGTAGTTCGACTGACGTCCGCCAAAGATGGAGACAAACTCGCTCAACCCCGTGGTGGGGTCGATATCGACATAGGCCCAGTGCTGGGGATTGGTGACCGGCGCGCTCTGGCTGGCGTTTTCGAGCGACTGGAGAAAATGGAGGAAGTCGTCCGTCGTCCAGCCATCGGACGGATCGGAGATCCCGGCCGATTTGAGGATGCCGCGGTTGTAGTAGATCACGTTGGTGGGCTGAATGTCTCGCGGCAGACCGAGCTGCTTCCCGGCGATCCACCACTTGTGCAGCGCCGCCGGGTAAAACTGGGCCGCCGTGAGATCCTTTTCCCGCTTGAGGTAGGAGTCGACTGGCGAGATGGCGTCTTGCAGGTTGAAATTGCCGAAGCGGCCGACGAACTGGCCCAGAAAGACGTCGGCGTGCGAGGTCGAGCTGGGATCGAGCAGCGCCTCGAAGTTGGCAAAGACGCCCTGGGTCACCTCGGTGGCATTAATCGTGACCTTCGGATTGGCTTTCAGGTAGTTGGCCAGGATTCCGGCCATCAGTTTGCCCTCCGGCGACTGACCGCCGCCCTGGACAAAGAAGGGGCCGTAGTAGAAGTTCAGCGTGACCGGTTTCTGCTGCACGAAGGGCTGCTCCGGCAGCACGTTGGGCAAGGCGCCGCAGGCGGCCAATCCCGCGGCCGGGACGGCAAGCGCGGCCAGGTGCAAGAAATCGCGTCGGCGAAGGCGGACAGGGGCCAAGGCAGGGTCTCCTCTCTTGCCGGTAGCTACAACTATAAGGCAGGCTGCCCTAAAGCGCCAGCCGCCCGCATGCCGTCCTGAAGCCGGAGCAGACTTCTCCGCCACGAGCGCCCATGAGCACGTGTGCAGCAATGGGTATAATGGGTATGTGGTACTGTAGTGCCATGGCCCACGGTGCAACTGCCGAGCGCGAAGCTCGATACTTGGTGTCTATCGGCGATCGCGGACGAATCGTGTTGCCCACTAAGGTTCGTGCCCAACTGGGTTTGCATGAGGGCGACCAATTGGCGCTCACCGTTGGGACGGACGGGTCGCTGCGGTTGGTCGCGGCGAGGGCCCCGACTCAGCAAGCGCTCGGCATGTACAAGCACCTGAAAGGCGATCGGAGTATCGTTGACGAGCTGATCGCCGATCGGCGTCAGGAAGTGCGCCGTGAGGAGGTCAATGAGGAACGCGCTTGACGCTTCC
>CALBSQ010000177.1 GCA_937967325.1 uncultured Chloroflexota bacterium | reverse complement strand
CCCCAGATGCTGCCGCCGCCCCGCCGCCCGGAACGGAGCCTGCCAGACTTTTCGCAGTCGCGGCACCCCGTGCGTCCCCGCCGGGGCCGTGCGCCGGTACTCCGGCGGCTCAGGCCAGCGGCACAGCCCGCCGCCCGGCCGGTGTGGGTAGGCGAAGGCCACGCAATCGCAGGGGACGTAGCGCGCCGGCTACCCCTCCCGCCAGCCCGGCAACAAGGGCCCGCGATGATGCCGGCCGGCGTGGGTCACGCAGAGCTGGCGCGGGTCGTCCCAGACCGCCCAGGCGCGCCGCGGCCGCCTCCGAGTACATCGGCGCTTCCGCTATCCGTCGTTTCGAGCCGCAGCGTGCCCGCTCGCCCGGCCAACCGTCGTCGGCGGCGTGCCATCGGCCAGGGGCGCGGCGCTTTGGACCACCCTGGCCGCCACGGTGTTGATCTGCTGGCGTTCGCCCACGTTCACCTGCACCATGGGCACGAGCAGCCGTCGGATCTGAGCCAGCGCCTTGATGGCCGAGAGGTAGCGCCGGTGGGCGTGGTCGATGCGGCGCTGGTGGAAGTCGGCCTGCTGGATCGTCAGGCCGGCCATGTTCTGCACGTAGATGGTCTCGGCATACCCAAGGTGCAGCCAGCACGCGGCGATGCGCGCCACCAGGAGCCGCTCCAGCGGCGTCGGGTTCGGCCCCGTCAGCTCGCGCTTGAACTCGGCGAGCCTTCGCTCGGTGGATTCCTTGACGATGGCGTTCTTGCCCGCGACCGCGCGGACCAGCGACGCCTCCGCCTGTACCGCGAGGTCGCCGGCCGTCTCCCACACCGTGCGGCCGTCGGGGGAGTCGAGGACGGTGCGCAGACTGGCGAGCGCCTTCGGATCGCCCGCATCCGCCCGGCGCATCAGCGCGTTGAAGCGCTCCTCCACTTCCCGCTCGCTCGCGGGCTGGTCCGGCAGTGCGACCGCCTTAGCCACGGCGCTTCCTCCATTCGCCACGGGCGTGGCGGTGATAGCCGGCGACGAGCAGCGTCCCGGCGGCCAGGGTCTCCGTCAGGGCATACGTCCGGTCGAGCTGGGCGCCGAGCGCGTCCAGGCGCTCCTGTTCCCGCCGCCACAGCCGTACCCGCGCCGCCCGCGAGCGGCGTTCCTGCTCGTCCTGGGCGGCGGCGAGGTCGGCCAGGAGTCCGGTCCCCAGGTAGTCGCGCGCCACCCGACCGTCCACCCGACGGGAGCGGGTGTAGCAGTAGTGCTCGCGCCCGCGGCGCGTTTCCCAGCCCATGGTTGTGTTACCTTTCGCGCGCTGCGCCGCTCAGGCCGCCGCGGCGTCCCGGGACGCCGCGGCGACGTTGACCTGTTGCTCCGCCACGTTGACTTGCCCGGCGCTGCCGATGCTCACGGCCGGCGCGCGGCGGTACTCCCGCAGCGCGGCCAGGTTGCGGACCATCAGCCGGTTGGCCCGCTCCATGAGCGGCAGCAGTTGCTCACCCATGCGCGTCAGCATCGTCTCCACCTCCAAGCCGTCCACCTGCCAGCCGTGCCGCTCCTTCAGCCGGGCGCGCGGCCCGTCCTGCCCGAAGAACTCGTGCTCGATCAGCAGCGCGAGGTTGCCGATCCAGCCGTTGATGCGGATCGTGTGGTAGTAGCCCAGCACGGCCGCGTCCACCAGCAGCTGCTCGGCCGCCGTCCCCCCGCTCTGCTCGGCCAGGCGTTGCCGGAGCCCCAGGAGGGTGGCCAGCAGCGCCGGGTCTAAATAGCGCTCGGCGCCCAGCCGCTCGATCAGGAAGCGGCCGGCGCCGTAGTGCTCGCGGGCCTGCTCGACGGCAGCCAGCCACTCCTCCGGGGTGTGGATGTGGCCCCACTTCTCCACGGCGCTGTAGCAGGCGCGGGCGTCGTTGCGCAGTTGGCGGACGCCGGCGTCCTGTTCCGCGCGCCACCGGGCTACCTTGGCGTCGAGGGTCTCCTCTTGTTCGGCAAGGTCGCTCATACGAGTCCCTCCTCCAGGCGCCGGCGCAGCTCGGCTAACGCTTGTCGCTCCGACCAGACGGGCGGATGCTGCCGGCGGTAGGCCGCGATCTCCGCACGGGCGCGCTCGACGTCGGCTAAACGGATGTGCTGCTTGTGCGGTCGACCAGCAGCATCGCGATAGTGGTAGTAGGTGGCATTCCCCACTCGCTGTAAGCTGCCTGGCAGTACCGGTAACATTCCACCGGATTCCTCCATCACCACATATCCTTTCCGGCCGTCGCCGGCCGAGGCCGGCATCGAACACAAACCCAGCCGCCGCCGCACTCTCGGGGGCGCTCCAGTCGGCTGAGGCGCCCGACAAGCGCGGTCTCGGCGGATCGTCCCTTCGTCGGTCGCCCGCTGCGCCTCCAGCGCCCCCTTGCTGACGACGACCGCGCCGCGCGGCGGGCTGCCATTGACGGCGATTACGATGCCGGCGCGCCCATAGTTCCCGTCGTAGGGGGTAACGACGATCTCGCGGTCCCGCATCTGCCGCCTGACTGCGGCCGTCGTCGCGCCGATGAGCCGACAGGCGACGGCGCGGAAGGCGGCCTCGGCAGCCGCGAAGTTGGGCGCTGGTCGGTCGATGAGGTCGATACTCATGCCATCACCTTCTGCTTCTGCATCCATTGCACGTGCCCGCGCTCGCACGTGGTGCTGAGCCACCCCGGCTTGTCCGCCGATGCCGCCCACGGGGCCGTCACGCGCGCCTGACAAGTTCGCTCTAATTGGCATTTCGCGGTAGCCCCTATGTGCGTGGGGTTCGGGCCATTCGGGCCAAACGGCGGCGGTGCGATGCCGTTCCCCTCTGGGACGTGCCCGTTCATTTGGCCCGAATCCTTGGCCCGAAATTCGGCGCCGTCAGCATTTGGGGCCAAATTATCGGGCCAATTCGGGCCATCCTCTCCTCTGGTAGCGCCGTCCGCTTGGCCCGTTTGGCCCGAATGGCCCGAACGTCGGACAGATACGCCCAGCAGGGAATCAACATGGAGATGCAACACCGCGTGCTGCGCGCCGCCGAACGTGCGCCGGATGAAGTGCTTGCCCCGCTTCTCGTCCACGGTCACCAGCGCCCCCTGTTCGTGCAGGCGACGCCACAACGTGTGGGCGGTGAGGGCGACACTGTCGTTCTGGTCGCGTGCAAACTGTTGCACGAGGGCGTAGGCCGCGTTGTGGTCCAGGTAGACGTGGTGCAGCTCATCGGTCCAACCGATGCGCGGCCCTTGCGCTCGCCACACTTGCTTGCCATGCTCGTCGACGCCGGCCTCGCGCCAGCCGAACAGACTCGGCTGCATCGGCGTGCTATCCACCTCGCTCGCAAGATGCCCACGTCCCGACGCTACCGCCGAGGCGAGCAGCGACAAGAACCGCACGGCCGGGTCTTCCGTCTGCTGGTGGTTCGCTTGCTCAGTGGCGACGTCGCACAGCGCCGCCCAGACGCGCCCCCACTGTGCCATCTGCTCGGTCACGGTGATGGCGCCGGATTCCACGGCGAACAGCAGGAAATGCTCCCAGCCAAGCGCCAGACTCGCCACGGCATCGGGCGTGCGTCGGTGCATCCCGGATTGCAGGATGCTCTGGCGAAACTCGGCTTGTCTCCCCCTGAGCGATCGCCGGAGATCATCGATAAGCGGGGCCAGCCATTGGAGGTAGGCGGCCATCACGCCGGCATAGACGCCCTTCGCGGCGGCCTCCTGCGCTTCCCCGAGGCGTGTGACGTCAACGTCCCCTTTCGTGGCCGTGAGCACGGTGAGGCGGGCGCGAAGGCTCTGGCCGCGTGGCACATCCTCGCCCGTGGAGAGGATCAGAGCGCGCGGCGAGTAGGTCGGCCTCAGGTTGCCATCGGCGGCCATGCGCTCGCGTCCGGCCTGATTCCCCGCGCCCCGAAGGAGGCGGTCAGCGGTCGAATGCAACCGGGCGACCTCGGAAGCGCCCCCCGTGGGGGCGAAGTCGTCCACGACGAGCAGGATGTCTTTGCTGGTGTGGGCGATCTTTTCCAGCGCGTTCGCCGTGGCGGACCATGCCGCCGGCAAGGTGAGCCGATTGAAGTCCGCGCCAAAGTGGGCCTGCATGATAGCGGCTACTTCGCTCTTGAACAAGCCGGAGGCGCCGGCGAGATGCCCCGAGGCGTCCACCGGCAGCGCCTCCGCGAGCACCGCGCGGAATACCATCCCCAGGAGGGGGACCGTGAGCCGGTCGGGGGCCAGATGCAGCAAGCCCAACTCCTGCCTGATGGCGTCCAGCAGCGGTTGTCCCGTTGGAGGCTGCGGGAAAGAGACGCATGCAATCTTCTCCGGGAGGTGGACGTCAATTCCGGTAACGGGGCCATTGGGGCCAATTGGGCCAACGGAGCCGCCGTGCAGGAACAACCATGCCCCGTCGATGCGCCGCCATCCGGTGTGCTGGTACACCCGGCGGGTGGGCACGTCGCCGGAGATGAGCTGGATGGCCGCGCGGGCGTGGTCGCGACTGCCCAACCCCGCGGCCACCACGGCCTGCGTCCCGAACGCGGAGACCACCCAGTTCATCATAGGAAACTGCGAGAGGGGGATGTGGCGGGACCCGAGGGGGCGGCCGTCGTCGAGGGTGAGGTCCATGAGCAGCTCGCCGCGCTCGGTGGCCCCGTCGTCGAAGATCGTCTGCTCCAGGATGCGGCAATCGAAATTGGTGAGTCGCTGGGTCTTGAGGCTGCCGTTGCTGTCCCGCGTCTGGTAGAACAGCGCGCCGTCCTTGACGAGGTACAGCTCATTGAGCCGATCAGCTTGCGCCTTGCGCAGTTGCTTGGCCGCCAAGGTATGGCGCAACGCTCCCTCGGTCGCGCCGGCCAGGGATTGCGCCACGGACAGGAAGTCGCCTGCCGGGACACCGAACCTGGACGCAACTTCCTCGGCCAGGGCTTGGAGATCCTTCGGCACCAGCAGCTTGGCGACACGCGGATACGGTGTCGTACCATCCGAGATGAGGAGCGATGCTTGCAGCCCAACATTGGAGCGGCCCGCCTCGGTAACCTTGACCGTCAGGGATTGGAACGTCTCGGAAACGACCGGATCGAGCGCGACTAGGTTAGCCATCCGGCCGCCTCCGATGCTGAGACGCTGACCAATCCGCCACCGAAGGCGGCCGCGGACCGGACACGCAGCCCGGCGGTATCCACGGTGGTCGGGCGATAGAAGACCCGGCTGCCCGTCACGGCGAGGGCGATGCTGTGCTCGCCGTAGGTCTCATCGCCGTCGTAGTGGGACTCGTCCCATTTCTCCCGGTACAGGCCGGAGCAGCGGAACAGCCGATCCATGCGGACACGATCGCCGCCGGTCCAGAAGGAGAGACGCGCCAGTAGGGCCAGATCCGCCTCACTGTGGCTAGGATAAGCCGAGGCGTCGCCGGACCACAGCGCGGCAAATCGCGCGCCGTTGCTGGCGCGCTTGGCGCGGTCGATCAGGTCGGCGTCGCTGAGGTCGTTGGGAGCTGTTGGCGCTGCCGGTGTCTGACGGCCAGCCCGTGGCTCCACGCCGAACACCTCGGCGTGCAGGGCGTGGAGCGCCTGGGTCCGTTCTGCGATCATGCCTCCGGTCCCTTCCACACGTGGCCGGTGACGGTCAGGAACCGTCGGCGGTCGTACATCTCGATGTCGCCGCGCTTGCGGCCGCCCGGGGGCAACGTGCCGCGCACCAACACGCGCAGGCCGGTACCCGACGGCGTCACCTCCGTGTAGGAATCCAGTAGCGCGACGATGCGCGCCGCCCAGGGTGCGACCACGCCGGAGGCGTCGAGGCAATGGTCCAGGTCCACTCCGGCGAAGGGGTCGCGCTCGGTCAGGACGAACCCGATGCCATCGAGCTGGAAGCCGATGTATGCGACGATGGCCTCAATGTAGCTGCTCCAGTTGCGCGGATCATGGGCGTCGCCGGTGATGCCAGAGTGGGGACTACAGGGGATCTTATTGAGCTTGCCGTCCGCCTTGAGTTGGGCGCGCCAGCCGACCCATTGCCGATACTCCTGCAAGTCAGCGGGCACGGCGTCGAAGGTGGGGCGGAGGACGGTGATTGAAGTATTCACGTTGCTTCTCCTCGACGGGTGTGTCGCCGCCAGCCGTTCGCCAGCGCGTTGAGCCAGCGGACCCACCACTCGGCCCGCGCTGCCGGTGCGAGCACGCTCAAAAGACGCTGCCGTTGCTCGCGGCCAGTGAGCCATTCCTGTTCAGATAGGCAAGGTGCGAGCAACTCAACGGTGTCGGTATCGGTTCGGCGCAGGAAGCATACGGCTATCATGCGCCACCCTCGCCGTCCTGGAGCTGGGCCAGATGTGCTGGCCCAAGGGTCGCCACCGCGACCACGAGGCGCATGGCCTCGCGATAGACAGCGCGGCGATGAGCAAGGTAACGGCGGCCAAAGCAGCGCGGTACGCTGGTCTCCGCCGCGGCGACGGCCATCTGGCGGCCGGGGCTTCGCGAGTGCTTGGGCAGGAACGGTTTTTTGTGCTAAGCTTGACATGTCAGTCTCTCTAGCCGCTGTTGCGCTCCCTCCTGGCCGGAACAAGCGCGAGGCGGCGCTATCCTCATCGCAAA
Source organism: uncultured Chloroflexota bacterium (assembly GCA_937967325.1). Classification (GTDB taxonomy): domain Bacteria; phylum Chloroflexota; class UBA4733; order UBA4733; family UBA4733; genus UBA4733. The sequence goes on along the minus strand of CALBSQ010000177.1, from coordinate 31,190 downwards.
GTGCGGTGGGGAACTTTGCTCGCTGCCTGTTGCTGTCGCCACCAGCTTGCCATTAGGCGGGCGAGGGCGCCGCGTTGGCTCTTCCTCACTTGCTCGCTTCCAGCACGCGCAGCTCCCACGAGTCCGGCGTATTGTCCTGCCCGTCCAACCAGGCCTGGAGCACCCGGCGCCGGACGAGCTGCCGATGCCCCGGCACAGCGACCAGACCGGGCAATGCCCCGGCGCGGGCGCGGCGATATACGTCGGACACACTCAGGCCGGCCATGGCGGCGGCTTCACGGATGGTGAGCAAGGGCTTATCCACCGTGTAGCTCATCGTCCGGACGAAGGGCCGCGTTGAGCCGTTCGGTATCTTTGTCGGTAGGAATTCGTCGCCCGGTTTCGATCTCGCTGAGCCGGCCTTGTGGCAGACCCGCTTGGAATGCAAGCTCCCAGAGCTTGAGACCACGAGCAGCGCGGAGCACCCGGAATCGTTGGCCCGGCGACATGGTGTCGAGGCGGAGGATCACGCTGTTCCTTTCTACTCAGAACGTTTTTCTGGTACGCTGCCAGTATCCAATATCAAATAAGGATGGGATTACTGATAATGCGACGGTCGATCTATCGTGATGAGCAAGCGGTGGTTGCGGCCATTGAGGGCAAACTCGGTCACCGGGTTGACGGCCCGCTATGGGATCTGGTGGCCGAGGACTACCCCACGGAACTTGAAGAACTCGTTCACGGAGTATCTCAGGACATTAGCGGGCTTGTCAAACGATACTTACGAGTAGAGGCTGCAGCTCGCGGCAATACGCCGCGGCCAAAGCAGGAGCGCTCGGTGCTCCCGCCTGATGGCCGCCTTGTGGTCCTCTCGCGCAAGATGGCGGAGGAAGCCGAGAAAGAGTTGGGTGTCCGCTGGTTCAGGGAACGATATCTCGACGGTCGTGTCCTGCCCGTCGAGCAAGTCAACGATTGGATCAAGCAGCAGGAAGGTGGCCGAGACCCGGCGACGATGCTGGAAGGATCATTGCCATCAGGCGAAGTCTCACCGGTCATAACCTACTGGAAGTCGCCAGCGTCGGACGGCTTGCTGGAATGCGAGTTCACTTTCCGGTTCCGCGACGGCGCGGGCATCACCCGCGTACCCATCGAAGTTTCCACGACGAGCGGCACGCCGTTAGACGAGTTACGCAAGGTATCGGAAGACCTTGCGGAACGAGCGGGTTGGGACGGCCACCAGACGACGACGTTCCTGATCACGGGCGTACCGCCGGCCATGCCGCGCGCGACAGCGCGCCGGCAGGACTGGCACTTCTACGGCATACTGAGGAGCCGAATTACACTTTACGTCCATCCCTCCACCTCGCCGGAGGAGGTCATGCAGATCTACCGGAGGGAGCGACGACGGGGCTGGCGCCTATCATCGGTGACATTTCGGCAGCGGACCGCAAAGCGGCCGCTGCCGACCCTGGTCGACTTCGTGGAAGGCCGCACGGATCAGACCTGGGAAGATCGCCGGCTCGCGTGGAACGCGGCATATCCGGCATTGTCGTACGGCGTGGCAAGCAATATGTGCCGCGACTACCGCCGCGCCGTGAAACCGCCTGGTAGGTAGTGCTCCTCGCGGCTGGGCCCGCCAGAGGCATTTCTACCCTATCGAGTACCCTAATGGCGTTGATTCGGGCTGCCAAAACGCGCCATTCCGCGACAATCGCAGGCACGCTACCAGAGGGAATGGTGCGTGCTGGCACGGGTTGGCACACCCGCAAGCGGACTGAAAATCCGCGTGTCCGCGGTCCGATTCCGCGCCTCGGCACCAGTCCCACCAGAGGGAGATAGGGGCGCTCCGACAGGCCGGGACGGCTGTTTTCGCATCCTTCCCCCATTTACTCCCCCAATTGTGCGCGATCGGTCTCGCTGCTGGCGTCTCGTCGCCGGTTCGCGGCAAGTCCCGCCGCTCCGCGACGCTAGGCGAGGAGGCCTCGCGGTCCATGCGGCGAGCCTTAACTCTCCACACGTCGGACGTGTGATCGCGCAAGGGCTACCCCGCGCCTGCTGCTCCCCATGTCCGTGTTACTGGCATTCACGATCGGGAGTGCCACCGCGCCGTTGCTTGCACGTTCTGGAACGCTCGCAGCGGCAGGTACCGGGCCACGAGCAACAAAAAAAGCCGGCATACACCCGTCCAGTAGGTCGGCCAAGCGAGCCGCGACCACCGGGACCCGCCTTGGCGACGGCGGCTGCGGGCATCGCTTCAGAGCCTATCGCGTCACCTCCCGGGGCCGGACGGAGGAAGAGACGCAAAAGATGGCGGCCCGGATCAGCGCACCCGATCGGGAGAATTGCGACCGCCGATCGGCCAACTCGGGAATTTCGGATGGCGGGTCCGAGACCAGATCGAAAGGTTCCCGTCCAGTTTCCCCGCCGTCCCACCCGGCCGCCACTGGAGGCACTTTCGCCAGATCCTGCCGCCTCGCGGCATATCCAAGTGCCCGTCGAGAGAACGGGTATGTCTCCAGGGCGGACTGGCGGTCCCGACACACCGGGCCGCCAGTCCGCGCGCGACCGTCCCCTTGGCTACTCGGGTAGCGCTTCCCCAGCCGAGTCTGTGGCATGCTTGTCCGACCCGCGGATGGTCCGTTCCAGGCGTGCGGCGGCGTCCTCGTCGAGCTCGGGCACCGCGTGCTGGTACAGGTCGGCGGTGACGCCGATGCTGCTGTGCCCGAGGCGCTCGCTCACCGTCTTGAGATCGACGCGGGCACGCCGCAGGATGGTCGCGGAGGCATGCCGCAGGTCGTGAAAGCGAACGGACTCCGGCAGGCCGGCGCGTTCCAGCGCTCGCTTGAAGCTGCGCACGACGTTACGCGCCCGGAGCGGGGTCCCCAGGTGCGTGCAAAAGACCAAATTGTAGGGCGCGTAGTCCGACCCTACTGCCTGACGGTCGGCCAGTTGGCGCTCCATGTGCTCTGTCAACACACGCACCGTTTCCGGGGCCATGTTCACGGTCCGCCGGCTGCGCATCGTCTTCGGCTGACCGAACAGCGGGACGGCGCCAGCGACCACCTTGAGCAGCGTCCGACGGATGGTCAGCAGGCCCGCGTCGAGGTTCACATCGTCCCAGGTGAGGGCGAGCAGTTCGCCCTGCCGGCACCCCGTGTACACGGCGACCGTGTAAAGCGCGGCGAGGCCATCTCCCGCCGCAGAGGCCGTCTCCAGCAGCCGGCGGACCTCCGCTGGCGTAGGCGGTCGCAGGTCACTGGGTGCGGCGCGGGGCTTGTCCACGATATCCGCCACGTTGCGCGGGAGGTAGCCCCAGCGCACCGCCTGAGCCAGCGCGCGATGGAGGACGGCGTGGATCTGCCGCACGGTCCGAGCGGCGCGTCCGGCGGCCAGTTGGTCCGAGTAGAGCTTCTGGATGTGCTCCGGCCGCAGCGCCACGAGCTTGTGCCGCCCGAGCGCCGGAACCAAATAGATGCGCGTGAGTTGTCCGTACCGGCGCCACGTCATGGGGCGCACGCTCGACTTGATCGTTTCCTGCCAAGCCTGGAGGAACGCTCCAACCGTTTGGCGATCGACCGGCACGGAGCTCAGCATTCCGTACTCGGCCTGGCGGCGCAACTCCGCCAATTTCTTCTGCACTTCGGCACGGGTTTTCCCGTAGACCTCCCGCCGATCAGGACTGCCGTCGGGGCGGTATCCCACCATCAGCCGGCCGCGCCAGGCGCCGGTGTGGTGCCGGCTGATACTTCCTTCGCCCGCGCCACGACGGCCACGTGACCGCGGGCGCTTGTCGTCCTGCCCTGTCGTTGTCATTGCGATGGCTCCTTTTCGGATCGGTGTGGGGTACGCTGCTCCGTGGACGACGGTGCAGCCATCTTGAGCGAGTTGAGGCAGCGCTCGTTCGCTCTGGTGATATCCGTGCCGCGGCGCGCGAGCAACGGATGGAAGGACCCCCAACGGTCACCGGGCCGTGGGCGTCGGGCGCGGGCGGAGGCCCCCGTCCAACGAGCTGACAGCGAAAGATGGCGACAGCGATCAAGCAACACCGAGCCGTAATCGACAGACGATGGCTGATCAGCGGTCGCTCGTGAAGGCGGCACAGCGTCGCCCGGCCGACGCTAGCGGCCGCTTGTCCCGTGCATGACTCTGGAGTCGTCGGTGCCGTTTACGCTCGCCGTCGACGGGTGGCCGAGGTTAGCAACCCGGTGTTCCGGTGGGGTGGCATTCTCGGGCCCCAATCCCTCGACACCAGCGAGCCATGCCTCCAAGACGCGCCGGCGCACGAGCAGCCGGGCGCCGGGGATGCGGACCAGCCCGGGCAGCACCCCGGCGGCGGCAAGCCGATAGGCCACCGACTTGCTGAGACCCGCCAGGGTTGCCGCCTCGGTGACGGACACTAACGGACGATCGGCCGTTTCCTGTACCGCACGCATTCACGCGCTCCTTTCGTCAACGCCGTCTCCTGACTCGGCCGCCGCAGACGTGAGCCGGCTCGGCTCGCAGCCATCCGCATACCGCGCTGCCAAGGCAGGCGATGGTCACCGTGCCTCCGCGTCACCATAGGGGGACGCGGGCTATTTCGGCGCTACGGGCGCGCTACTTGACTGGGCGGGGAACACGAGGGCACAAGTAGCGGCGCGTGCATACTCACGGGCGCCGCGTTCCTTGAGTATGCACGCGCCGAGCCTACCAGGGAAACGGAGAGCAGCGACGATCGCGGCGACATTGCGTTGCTGGCGCTCGCCAGGTCCTTCGATGGGCTACTGGCCAAAGAGCGAGAGCTGCCCGGGGGTAACCCGATGTGTGCTGCGGCGTTGCCGCGCGAGATGCGCCAGTTCCAGGAAGCTGATCCCGCGGGGCGCCTCGTCGGCGATCGGCACGGACGGATCAGGCGGTTCGGGACTGTCCGTTGCCGCCGAACTGATCAATGGCGCCGCTTCCACCACGTTCCCGCCGACGACGAGGAGATCGTCCGCTTCGGCGTCGTCCGCCGTTGCACGAGCAAACAGGGCCTCGAGCGATCGCCCGTCGGGGGCGCCGTTCGGCGCGGCCAATTGCCGGGCCAGGGCGAGGAAGAGATCCTGGCCATCGTCCAGAGTGGCGAGCCCATCGTCAGGCAGCTCTCCCTCGACCATGAGCGAAGAGCGCAGCTTGGCCGCGACGAGCGCCAGCGCCTCCGCTTGCATGGTCTGCTCGTAGATGAGGAAGCTGACTTCCACCGGCTCCCGCTGGCCGATGCGCCAGCTCCGCCGGCTGGCCTGGCGCATCACGTAGATGGAGTAGTCCGGCTCCAGCCAGCAGATCGAGGGGAAGGCCACGAGATCGAGCCCGGTCTGCACCAGGCGGGGTTGCGTGAGCAGGATGTCGACGCCCTCGCGCACGCGGGCCGCTACCCACTCTTCCCTCCGGTCAGGCGAGACGCTGTTGGCCTTGAGCACCGCGACCCGGAAGCCGGCGCGTTCCAGGATGCCGCGGAGGCGCGGGCTGAGGTCGCGCGTCTCGGTATGGGTGAGATAAGCCAGGACTCGTCGTCCCCGCGCCCGCTCTCGTCGCACGAGGTCCACGAGCTCGCGCTCCTTCGGGTACAGATGATCCTCCGGAAGGGCCGGCGCCGCAGCAATCACCTGCCCCGACGTAACATCCAGCACCACCTCCTCACGCGTGCAGGCGTCGGGGTAGGTGAGCAGCGCTTGCAAATAGACGGCCAGCAGTCGCCGGGAGCCCTCGTGCAGCGCGGCCAGCACGGCCTGTCGCAGGTCGGTGGCAAGGCACCGATAGCAGGCGGCCTGCGGCGGTTCACCCAGGGTGGCGCCATCGTCCATTGGCAGGCAGACGACCTGTTCTCGATAGGGTGGCAGGTTGGAAGCGACATCGCCCAGGCGCAGGAAGATGGTGTTCCCCAGCAGGTGCGTCAACACCGCCGGCACGATGCCCGGCTTCTCCACCGTGCGGACGAGATAGTCGCGGCGCTTGCTGTGTCGGCCATCGTCGCCGTAGGCGTCTGGATCCTTCTTGCTCACCCGCTCCACGATGCCGTACCGTCCGACGAACTTCGCCTCGTCGTCGTAGCCGAATTCCACTCGAATGGCGGGCGAGAAGCGGTACAGCAGGTAGAAGAGCGTCGAGGCGTAGCCGCCGGCAATGGTCCCCGTCAGTGCCAACGTCTTGGGGCAAGCGGCGGCGAGTGCCGCCGCGGCGATGCCCTGGGCCGATCCCCGGGCCTTGTACTCGTGCAGCTCGTCCAGCACGCACAGGTCGAAGTGGCCGCGCATGCGCTGACGGATGTAGTCGGCCAGAGGCGCCCGCCGCGGCCCGCCGCGATCCACCTGCCAGAGCGGCCCGCTGCAGGCGCGGCAGCGTCGCTTCCTCGCCCGGAGCGCGGCCAGGTCCAGCGGTACCTCTTGCTCGTCTACGACCGATGCAAAGCAACGGGGGCAGCAGCACAGACGAAGGACCTCACCCCGGTCATCCCGCAGGAGATGGCCGGCGTCGCGCACCGGACGCTGCACCACGGCCGGGCGCCAGCGCGCGCCCAGCTTGGCGTGCTCGCGCGAGAGGACGACGCAGATGAAGTCGCCGCTCAGCCGGCGAGCGCGCTCCAGTTCGCCGATGGTGCGGACGATGGCGACCTGCGCGCCCGGCACGGTCACCATGATTTCCCGCTGCCATTTCCGCACCAGGTGGGGCGGGCACAGGATTACCGCCCGCCGCTGGCCGGCAAGGAAGACGGCCGCGGCGGCGATGAAGGTTTTGCCGCTGCCCATCTCCCCGACGATGGTCGTAGACGGCTGGCGTCGCAGCGACAGCGCCGCGGCCCGGATAGCGTCGGCCTGGGCGCCGAGCGGGGGGCGCAACAGCCGCCTCAGATCGACGTCGGCAGCTTCCTGTTGGGTGTACAGTGGCGGGTAACTGGCCAGCACCACGGCGGCCAGGGCATCCTTGAACCGATCGAGGAACTCGCCATAGTTCATGCGACCCGCCGCTCTCCGGGCGCCTGGCCACCGTGCTCGACCAGCTCCAGCGCGCCGCTGTCCAGGTCGAGCACAATGATGCTCGTCTCAAGCACCTCGCGCTCCACCACCGTGTCCGGATCGTCGCTCGCTCTCGGCACGAAGCTCTTCCTCGTCCGGCCCTTCACCAGCACGTGCCGATCGCCCTGCCGCAACGCCACGTTGTCGAGCAGCCCGGCGGCGATTAGCAAGGCCAGGTGGCCCCGCCGCAGCGGCATGAGCGGGCGGACGGGCCGCTCATCGGGGGGCCAGAGCTGTTCGGCGAGTCGCGGCTGCGCCCATGCGCCCCGCCGCCAGGCCTCCTCTGCCGCCTGGCGAGGATCGAAATAGAGCGACCCGAAGCGGACATCACCGGCCGGCAAGGCCGGGACGCGGATAGGTGGGACCGCCGGGACCAACGGCAAGGGCGGCAAGCCCCCGCTGCTCCATCCCTCCAGGCGCGCCTGCGCCGCAACATCCGGGATCGGCCTGGTCTTCCGGGTGGCGAAGAGGACCATCTGCTGGAAGGCGGCGTACTGAGGATCAGGGAAGCGGTAGGCGGCGAACGCGGCGTAGTGAGCGGCCAGGTAGCGGGCGGATACCGCCAATCGCCGCTGGGGGATCACGAAGGTCAGCACCCCGTTGCCGCCGAGGGCGCGGGTCAGGGCGGTCAGGAAGGCGTGCTCCAGGCGGCGGTGCTCGGGGTCTTCCGCGTACGGCGGGTTCAAATACAAACAGGAGAAGGCGCCGTTGCCGATGCGCACGGCGAAGGCGCTGGCGCAGAGCACGCGGTCGAGGCGGTCGCGCGCGACCGCGGCGCGCTCCTCGTTGAGCTCGATCCCGAACGTCTCGGCGCCGAGCGCCTGCCCGATGGTCGCCGCCGCTGCCCCCTCCCCGGCGCAGGGATCGAGCAGCCGGACGGTTCGACGTCCACCGACCGCTGCCGGCACCAGGTGGGCCGCGATAGCCGCGGCCACGTCGGGTGGCGTGGGGTAGAATCCGGCCTCGGCGGCGCTTGCTAGTCGAGCCACGGGTTGCCCCTTTCTCCCATCATATCTGTGGCTCGCCCCGGCCACTCGCAACTGGGGCGGTCGTCTCCTCGCCAACATGCAGCAGGCGCCGTCGAACCGCGGCCGCCACCTCCGTCGCGAGAGCAGCCGGATTCGGGCTGCATCGATAGGCGATGAGCCCGCCTGTCTCAAGGACGGCCGCCTCTCCGGTCCGGCACGCCCGGTCCCACAGCCAGTACCGCCACGACGCGTGCAAGGGGAGGTCGACGCGACGATTCAGGAAACGATAGTGGAGCATCGGCGCCTGCTCCGTACGGCGCACCAGGAGCAGGAAATCGGGGCGCTCGCTCGTGAAGAGGGCTTGCTCGGAAACCAGCACGCCCTGATAGCCGCCAGCGTCCGGCAGGCTGGCGGTGAAAAAGCGCCAGCCCTTTGGGCCTTCCGGAGCCAGACGGCAGAAGCGCACGCGGCGCATCGTCTCGAGGCTGAGCGTGGCGAGCTCGCCCTTCAGCAGTCGTGCCCACAGCGCCTTGACGGTCTGTTGGGGTCCCAGGAGAGAGATACACCAGAGCCAGTGCTGGTACGAGCCGCCACCCGGTTGCTCCTGGAGCGCGAAGGCGTCGACGCTGGCGTGGAAGCCGCCGGCTTCCAGCACCGGGAGCGCGGGTACCGGAGGAACGGGTTCGCGAGCGGCTATCGATCGATGCAGTGATGACACGTGGAATCTCCTTCAGTGCGGTGTTGGGGTATTGACACGCGTCGAGATCGGACAGATCATCCCCGAAGGGACGACCCACTCGGCATCCTCATCCGAGTTGTCCTCGAAGATGTCATCCTCCACGGATTTGAGGCACGAGTCCCCCGGCGGTTGAAGATCACGGATGGGCTGCTCATGACTAGCGGCTCAGCCCAATACCGGTCACCGGCATCGGCGCGACGCTGTTCGGCCGGGTGGCCAGCCGGCTACCGGATGTGGGCGCCCCGCCAGCCGTATCACCCAGCGCTTCGCCACGACGGCGCTGCCAGCGATCGGCGATGGTCTCCACCACGGCTCGGAAGTCGGCCCGCGCCTCGGGCGCCAGGCGATCGTCCGTGAGCACCCGCACGACCGCGGCCAGCGTGGAGTCGTCCGGGCCGAGCTGCTCAATGCTCGGTGGCATGTGGCCCGCGCTGAAGAGCAGCCGGTCGACCTCCCCCGGGCATAGCCGCAGTGCCCGCGCCAGCGCCAGGGCGGTCTCGCGTGTCGGGGCCTCACGCTCCGCGCGCTCCAGGCGGTTGATGTAGCTCGCGTCGAGCCCCGCTGTCTTCGCCAGTGCGTTTTGCGACCATCCGGCACGCGCTCGGAAGGCACGCAAGGTAGATCCGAAATCGCCAGGCGCGACGCTGTCTGCGCCCTGGCGCGGCGGTCGCGTACCCAATGGATCCGCCCGCTGTTCGCGCGCGGTCGGCAGCCCCGCCGTCCTGGCTTGCTTCGCCACGATCACCATGTTGTTTCCTCCTGCACGCTGTTGCTTCCATTGGCCAGCGGCACCGTGCCGCTGGCTCTGCAAGGCTCCGGTGATCGGCTCCTGACCACACGGCGCGCCCGAGCGGCCGGAGTCGCGTGTCGGGTGGTGCCGGGGGACGGACGCAATGCCCATCCCCCGACCCTGGTCGGCGAAGTCATCCGCCGCTGCTGGCGGTCAGGCCACTTCGGCGTAGGCAGGCACGCCAGCGCTGACTTGGATCGTGCAGGCCGCGCCATCGTCCAGCTGCACCAGGAGCGTCCCGCCACCGAGCGCGACCACGTCGCGCACTGGACTGCGCTCCGCCGGCTGCAGCGCCGTCTCCAGCCAGGAGGTAAACCTGAACACCACGTCCGAACGCTGCGGCGGGGGCGTCTCCACCTCGTCGGCGGTCGGGGACGCGGTCAGGAGGAAGAACGGCAGCGCGGCGGAGGCTTCCTGCGCGCGCGCTTGCCGCTCGGCCGCCACGTCGGCGGCCGTGACCTTCCCCGTCTCGTCGAGCCTGACGGCGAGCCGCCGCTGCGCGGACTCGGGTAATTTCGCCGCCTGCTCGGCCACGCCCATAGCCATCCGGCCTAGCCGGAGCGCCTCGCGCAGCTCGCCGTCGAGCTGGCGTAGGCGGAGCCGCTGCCGGATGGTCTGCGGCCTGAGCCCGGTTACCCCGGCGATCACCGACTCGGTGGCGCCGAGCGCCAGGAGCCGCTCAATGGCGTCCAGCTCGGCGGCGGGATTGTCGTGTCGGGTCCCGTGGGCGACGAGCGCGAACGCTGCCGCCAAGTCATCGTCGCCATCCGCCACCCGTGCGGGGATGACATCCAGCCCGGCCAGGCGCGCGGCCTTGACGCGCCGGCGCCCCTCCGCCACCACCAGCGCCCCACCGACGGTGCGCAGCAGCAGTACGGGTTGCAAGACGCCGTGCCGCCGAATGCTGGCCACCAGGGCGGGATCCGGCGCGGCCCCGAGCATGGCGGCGTCGGCTGGCAGGGACGCCAGCGGCACGTCCCGGGAGGAAAACTCCAGCGGCGTCTCCGGCAGCAGGGGGATCTGCTCCATCTCCAGACGGTCCATAGTCACGCGTCCTCGATGTCCACCGGCAGGCTCGCTTGCCCGGCCCGGTCCAGCGCCGGCTCGTGCGTACCGCCCTCCGGGTCGCGGATCACCACGAGCCGGGAGATCGGGAAGCTGGCAAAGATGGCCGGCGCATAGGTCGGTGTGGCGCCGTCCGGCCCGCGACGAGCGAGGTAACGTAAGGATGGCATCGACCGGCGGACGCGTCGCGGATCGGCGGGCGATCCCGCCGGCGCCTCCTCCACCGGGTCGCCGCCCACGACATCTTCCCACCAGACGCCCGCGCAGACGCTGGGCGCCCGGGGCGGGTCGGCGTGTTCGGCCAGCGCCTTGGGGCAGGGTCGCCGCCAGTCGTCGGCGTAGGGGGCGACGTCGACGACGCCGGCGCGCCGGTGGACGAGCAGGATGCGGCTGTGCGCGTCCAGCCGTCCGAAGTCCAGCGTGCGCGGCAGCCGCCGGGAGAGGCCGAAACGCCTCGTCTCCTCGAGCAGGTCGCACACGTTTGGGTAGTGCTCCTCGCCGACCCAGTCCACGATGTGCGTGCTCCCCGTCGCCGGGTCCTCAATTAGCGTGACGCCGATGGGGGAGACGCCGAGGGCGGGAGGGTCCACCAGGACCGGCGGATCCATCAGGAAGTCTTCGAGCGGGCGGCCCCAACGGCTCAGCCCGCATTCCCCGTAGATCCCGCCGCGCTTGCGCCTCCCGCAGCCACGCTCAACGGGGATAGCAGTGCTGGTCATGGTCGTTGCTCCCTTCTGCCCGCCGCTCCCAGCGCGGCGGCAATCTCTGATCTCGACCCCAGTGCCGCTGCCGTGCTCACGCTGACGGCCCTCGCGCCGGGGTGAACAGGCCGCGCTCTCGCAGGCTCACGTGCCTTCCCTGCTGGCCCACTATCACGTGGTCCAGCACGTCGACGCCGAGGAGGGTGCCGGCCCGGGCGGCGTCGGCCGTCACCGTTACATCCTCGGGTGACGGCGTCGGGTCCCCAGTGGGATGGTTGTGGACGAGGATGAGCGCGGCGGCACCCGCGCGGACGGCGCCGCGGAAACAGTCGGCCAGGCGGATGTTGCAGCAGTTGATGCCGCCCTGGTACACCAGCTCGCAGCCGACGACGCGGTGCTTCGTGTCGAGCAGGACGACGCGTAACTGCTCCTGGGCCAGATCCGCGAGCTCCGGAGCCAGGTACTCGGCCACGTCGAGCGGCCTCGCGATCACGCGGGCATCCGCTGGCGGCCCCAGGCGGGCCACCTCGTAATGCGCCGCCAGGTCGGTCAGCAGCCGCAGGTTCTGGCGCACGAGGTCCAGCAGGTCGGTGGTGTCGGGCAGCAACGGCAGGGCCGGCTGCGACCTCGGCGGCCGGCTCACGGCGACCCGACCGTCCGGGGATCCCAGCTCACGGCGCGATGGTCTCGCTCCCGCAGGCGCCGGTCGAGCCGGTGACGGAAGCGGTCTGCGGCGTCGGCGCTGTCGGCGGCGTAGAGCGCGTAGACCTCGCGGGCCACCACGTCAAAGGGCTCGCGATCGTAGAACTGCCCAGCGTGGATCGCCAGGGTCTGCGCGATCTCGGTCGGGCCTTTCGCGCGGACGGCCAGCGCCAACTGCTGGCGTCGCGGCAGGAGGTCGAGGACAGCGGGCATCGCTTCCGGCCTCGGTCAGGCGGCTCGTGGTGGGCAGCCGTCGGGCGCCGTGATGGCTGGTGACCGGAACAGGCGCAGGCGTCGCAGGAAAGGTGGACGCGGGCTGGCGACGATGGCCAGGAGGCGGAGGGTGTCGCCGGTCGTGGCGGATCGAGGGTGGAGCAGCCACACCACCCGGCCGCGGTGCGCGCGCAAGTGCGGCAGCGGCGGGCACAGCAGGCGCTCAGAACGGGATCGCATCGCCCTCAGCCGGCTCGGCGTCACTTGGGACGGGCAGCTCGCCGTCGGGACGGCGGTCCAGCAGCAGCACGTCGCTGGCGACAATGTCGGTGCTGTGCCGCGGCTGGCCGTCCTGACCGGTCCAAGTCCGGTAGGCGAGGCGACCGGCGATGTAGACCAGGCGGCCCTTGGTCAGGTACTGGTTGGAAAACTCCGCCAGCTTCCCCCAGCAGACGACGCGGTGCCAATCCGGGCCGGGATCGTCGTCAAGCTTGCTGGTGCGCCGGTCGGTGGCGAGGGAGAAGGTGGTAACGGGCTGCCCGCTCGACGTATAGCGCATCTCGGGCTCGCGGCCCGCGCGGCCGATCAGATGGACCGAGTTGAGTGAGGCGGACACGGTGTAACTCCTAACGCTAGCTCTTTACTCATTGGCACGATTGGGACAACGACACGCCTGGACGGAGCAACCCACCGGCCAGGCGTGGAACTGATGCACACGTACGCGCACAGGCGGACCTTCGCTGACCGCGAACGACCAGGAGACCGGGCAGGCCCGGCGCTCAGGCGGCGACTGGCAGCTCCGTTTGTCGGACGGAGCTGGCGAAGCGGGCCTGCCCGTCCGGCCAGGCGCCGAGCTCCGCCACGTCCTTGACACCGTCCGGCAGGGCGACGCGGTGCGCGCGCGGGCCGAGCACCTGTTCCAGGGTGGTCGCTCCCGCCTGGCCGGCGGCGTCGTTGTCGAGGACCAGCGCGAGGCACGGGAACTGCTTCAGTGAACGGAGCAGGTCTGGTCGGGCGTGAGCGCCCACCAGCGCCAGCGCCGGATAGCCCCATTGCCGGAGGACCAGCCAATCGAAGGGCCCTTCGGTGACGAAGACCAGCGGCGCTCCCACGGCGGCTTCCCAGCCCAGGAGGGGCTTGCGACCCGGCAGGCCTAGATAGCGTCGGCCGCCGTCGCTCCCGACCGCGCGGCCGATGAGCCAGACCGGTTGCCCGTCCCGCAGCTCCGGTATGATCAGGCGACCGCGCAGGTGTTCGCGGTCTTGGCGATCCAGCAGCCCCACGCGCCGGGCGTCCGCGATGGGCAAGCCCGTCCGTCGGAGATCAGCAGCGAGCGTGCCCCCGACGGCGTAGCCGAGGCGGTGGCGGGCGATCGTTTCCGGTGTCAGGCCCCGGCACCGCAGGTACGCCCGGGCCTTGGGCTCGGCCCGGAGTTGTTGCTCGTAGAGCTCCACAGCCGAGGTGAGGCAGGCACGCTCCTTGAGGTTCCAGGCGGGCGGAGAGCGGCGCGCGGCGAACCAACCGTTCGGCGGCGCGGCCGTGTCGCGGGCCGGGATCGCTGCTCGTTCCGGACAGCGTGACAACCGCTCGACGGCGCCGCGGAAATCGGTGCGCTCCATCCGGCGGACGAAGTCCAGCAGGTCCCCGTGGGCGCGGCAGCCGAAGCAGTGGAAATGGTCGTCGTGGGGGTCGACCAGCAGGCTGGGCTCGTGGTCGTCGTGGAAGGGGCAGCGGCCCAGCAGCACCTGCCCGCTCCGGCAAAGCGCCACCTCATAGCCGGCGACGACGCCGGGCAGGGGATGGGCACGCTTCAGGATGGCAAGGTCGGGACGGCGCAGCATCGCGGCGGGCGCGGTGCTCAGGCTGCCCTGGCGAGCAGGCCGGCGGGTAGCCCCTCGAGGAAGCGGGACGTGCCACGGGGACGGAGCTGGTCGCCTTGGCGCCGCTGCCGGCAGCAGGTCAGGTACAGGCGCAGGCGGGGCCGCGTGACGGCCACATAGGCCAGCCGCAACTCCGCCGCGAGTTGCTCCACCGCTCGAGCCTCCAGGGCGTGGTAGTGCGGGAGGAGTCCTTCCTCCACGCCCACCACGAACACCACCGCCCATTCCGCCCCTTTGGCCTGGTGGATGGTAGACAGCCGGATCGCCTCCTCGCCGGCCGCGCGCCCGACCGCCAGGCGCGCGGCACGGAGCGCCCGCGCCAGGGGCTCTCGCTGCTGGTGGACGCGGTAGAGCACGGCGATCTCGCTGGCGCCGGTCACCGCCCCACTGCCGAGCAGCCGCGCGATCTCCGCGGCGACGAAGCCGGCCTCGTCTACCTCGTCGGCGGCGAGGTAGAGGCGGACCGGCTGCCCCGGCGGGTTCCGGGTCCAGAGCGGACCCGCATCGGCGAGGGGGCGGCCCAGCGCGTTGGCGAGCGCGACGATCCGCCCGCTGGAGCGGAAGTTCTGGGTCAGGCGCACGACCCGCCGCTCCGGGAACTCCTCCCCGAAGCGACGTAGTACCTCACCGTCCGCCCCCCGCCAGGCGTAGATCGATTGCCGAGGGTCCCCGACCAGCACCAGGCGCCGATGGCGCGCGGCAAGCAATTGCAGCAGCCGGTATTGGGGGAAGGAACAATCCTGCGCCTCGTCGCAGAGGACGACCTGATAGCGGTCGCGCATCAGCCGCAGCGTCTCGGGACGGTCCCGGAACAGGCGCAGGGGCCAGGTCAGCATCGCGGCGTAGTCGACAGCGCCGTGGCGACGCAGCGCGCCCTCGTACGCCTGTAGGAGCGTCGCCCAAGGAGCGTCGGCCGGCCCGCGACCGTCGCTGCGCCGGAGCTGCTCCAGCCACATCGCCAGCTCAGCCACCGGCCGGGTGGCGAGGTCGATGCCCGCGGCCGCGGCGGTGACATCGAGCAGGTGGTGGGCCTGACTGCTCGTCAGCACCGTGACCTTCCCCGGTCGGAGGCCCAGCGCGGCCGGCCACCGGCGGATCAGGCGCAGTCCCAGCGCATGGAAGGTGGCGACGTCGACCTGGCGCCCTTGCTCGCCGAGCAGGCGGGCCAGCCGCGCCCGGAGCTCCTGGGCCGCCTTCGCGGCGAACGTCAGGGCCAGCACGCGCTCCGCCGGGATCCCATCCCGCCGGATCACGTAGGCGACGCGGACGGCCAGCACGAGCGTCTTGCCGCTGCCCGGTCCCGCCACGATCAGCAGCGGACCGGCTTCGGCACAGACGGCGGCGCGCTGCTCGTCGGTCAGCGCCGGGAACACGAGCACCACCGGTCCGGTGTCCCCACCGGCGCTTGCCGGCGCGAGCAGGAAGCCTTGACAGGGAGGGGACGGGCCAACCGACCGCCTGTCCCGGCCACATCCGGCCCGCAGCCGCGGCTGGGATCCCCCGACCGGGCCAAATCGCCGAGGCCCGGAGGCTCGCTCCGATCGGGAGCACGGCGCTGCACAAGCAGCTCAGGCGGTCCTTGCCACCCTGCAACCTGCACGCGATCGAGGCGCCAGTGTGGTCTGTCCATCTGCTCCTCCTCTGCCAGTCCGAGTCCTCGCCGGCCACGGCGCCGTGGCGACACGCCGTCCGCGATCAATGGCCCGTCGCACGCAAGGGGCGTGCTTGCCGGAGGAAGGTCTCGGGGACGAGACTGCCCGCCGTCCAGTCGTGGGCGCCCAGGGCGCCCACCACGCGGTAGCAGCCCTCCTGCTCGCGCGCCACGACGAGGCCGTGGGCAGGCGCCGGCAGGTAACGGAGCAGTGGCGCGGTGACGCCGCGCACGTGGCAAAGCCGGGCGCAGGCCGCTGCCCAGATCCCCTTGATCTGGCGCAGCAGATCCTCGGGCAGGTCCCGGATATCCAGATCCTGGAGCCGGGCGACGGCCTCGGCGGGCGCCTGTCGATACGTGCGGCGCGCCGTCCGCAGTGCCTCCTCGGCAGCGCTGACCTTGACAGCCTGCGCCCGACGCCGGATGATATCCCGCAAGGAAGGCACATCAGCGCTGTCGGGGTGGTCTTTGGCAAGCGGCCCCAACATCGCCCCAGCTTCCTGGAACTGGCCTGCTGCGAGTACAGCTTGTACCGCCGCGAGGCCATCCTGCAGCCGCCGAGCGCGTTCCGCCTCGGCGGCCGCGGTGTCTTTGTGCTCCTCAGCCCGGCGGCGCTCTTCCAGTAGCCGCTGGAGGACCGGCTGGGTGGCCATCCGCTCGGCGTCCTCTCGCCGTTGTGCTGCCAGCCGGGACACGCCGGCCTCGGCCTCGGCGACCGTCCGCGCGACCGCGTCCGCGGCGACGCGGGCTTCCTCGGTGAAAGCCGCGGCCGCCAGCGCTTCGGCGTCCCGCCGAACCTGCCGGGCGCGCGAAAGCGCCTCCTCGGCCTCGCGCTGCCGGTCAACGAGCGCGTCATACCCGTCCAGTTGACCGAGGGCAGCGCTCCGCGCCTCCCGGTCGCGCTCGGTCGCACTGGTCAGCGCGGCGCCCGCGGCCTGGAGCTCGGCCAGCAGCGCGTGGAGATCCACAGCCTCCGCCCCAGACTCTGGAACGTGGGTTGGGCACGGCTCCCGCCCCGTCTCGCCGGCTGGGGCCGCTTCGGGCGGTCCCGCCGCCGCCTCTGCCGGAGGAGCTATATCGAGCAGTTGGGCGAGGTCGGCCAGACTGGAGAGCACGACTTTCGATTGCGCCATGGCATCGTTTCCTTTCTCGACACGCGGTGGGCGGTACAGTGTGACGGCGACGGCATCCTGCACGCGATCTGCCGCGGCCGCCACCGGGCGTTAGACGCCCCATGACCTGGGGACGCCGTCGCGAGCCGCGCCCAGATCCGCGAACAGTTCCTCCAGGCCCGCAGCGGTCGGCGCGGGACCGGGGAGCGCGACGTATTCGTCCACCAGCGCGGCCAGCAGTTCGTCGATTGTCAGCCGCTGCTGGTCCAACGTGAGGGCCAACCGGATGACGGCAGCCGGTGTCCCATCGGCGCGCAGGTAGGACGTGTGGCAGCGCGAGCGCCTGCCGCCATCCAGCCGCTCCTGGGCCACGACGATGAGCGGCAGCTCGCCGAAGGCGCACTGGAGTTGCCGCGCTCCGGCGCGGAGATGGCGTCGTACGCGCCACCGCCGGCGCCGGCTCGCAATCACCACGGTGACGCAGACCATCGCTTGCTGGTGGCGCCACCGGCGCCAGATACCGCGCACCAGACGGACGCCGGCCGCTCGGATGGCGGCGAGGCGTTTGATCGCGGGCAGACCATGCTGAGGCATCGGGATCCTCCTTTCGGAAACGAACGATGCCGAGCGACCAGACGCCCGGCATCATCGACAACAGCCCACGGCGCGACGGACCACCCGCCGCGCGGAATCGGATTGGGACGATGGCGCCTCCTTCGCTCATCACGCCCGCTACCGCGACCACGCGGTAGCGCCGGTGTCGGACCGGCAGGCTGCATGCAGCCGCGCACGCCTACGAGCGGGAGGAACCTTTGCGTCCGAGGACGGGCAATCGGCAACCCCAACGGCGGAGAGTGCCGGCGCCCATTCGTCGCGGTGCCACCGCGCGGTGTGGCTGGTCGGGTAGAAGTCGGGCGGGCTAGGTCGTGCTACGAGCGTTCCGCCACGGGTTGGCATGACGGTCGCGCATATGGTCGCCCCGGCCATGATGGTCCCGGTGTCGGTACATCCTGTCCGGCTCCGACCTGCGCCGCCGGAGCCTTCCCTACCGCCGCGCTCCTACCCAGCTCACTTGGTGGCCCGGAGGGAGAACAGGATCGGGAGCATCTCGCGGCCCTTCCCCGCCAGGCGCCACCACCCGTCCGCACCGCGCTCCAGGCCGGGCAAACTCGGGAAGTCGCTGTAGGGGAACTCCCGCGGGGACTCGAGGCGCAGCCCGGCTGCCGCCACCGCGTCGACTACTTCGCCCAGCCGGCGCCTCCAACCGTACTCTGCACCCTGGTACTCATCGCTCGAAACGGCGTAGGAGCCGTAGGACTCCACCCGCTCCGGCGCCGGGCCATGGAAGTAGGGCGATGCCGCGCGGAGATCGCCGTCTCTGAACACGGCCGCGAAGGGGTGGTGCTCTACCAGGCAGAACGTCCCGCCGGGCGCGAGGAAATGGGCGATGACCTCGGCCCAGCGGCGAAGGTCCGGCAGCCAGTACAGCACGCCGTAGGAGGTGAACACGATGTCGAATGTGCCCTGCAAGGCCGCTGGCAGGTCGTAGACGTCGGAGTGGACAAAGCGGGCTGCGATGCCGAGCTCGGCGGCCAGCGAGCGGGCCAATGCGACGGCGCGCTCGGAGAAGTCGACGCCGGTGACACGGGCGCCGCGACGCGCCCAGGACAGCGTGTCCAGGCCGAAATGGCACTGCAGATGCAAGAGCGACTTGCCCGAGACATCGCCGAGGTCGGCAAGCTCGATCGCCCGGAGGGTGGACGCGCCGGCTTTGAACCCGGCGATGTCGTAGTACTCCGACGCCGACTCGGCGTGGAGCGCGGTCCAGTGGTCCCAGAGCGCCACGTTCGAGCGCCGATACTCGTCCACTACCACTCCTCGCACGGTCACCTGTCCAGACCCAAGTGTAGCCCGTGCTGACTGCCTTCGGCACCGATCGGACGGCGCAGGCCAGTACGTCCGCCGGACCCCCTCGGGGCCCGGGTCGACCGATGCGGTGCGACCACACTGCTTCCCTAGCGGAAGCGCGTGCGCATCGCGCTGGCGTCAATGTGTACGAGCTGACAGGCGTACAGGCAGTGTTGCGGTCCTTATTCCTCCGAATGGCCGTCGTTTCCTCATGGCTCCAGAGCATCGGGAGCGGAGAGCATGCTCGTTTTCGATCCACTCTCGAGCGCGGCCGAGCCGTGCCGCTGGTCGCGATGCGGACCAATTCCCGGGCGCGAACCATCCCGACGGCTTTAGGGAGAAAGCCGTAAACCATGCACTCGCGACGAGCATAGCGGGCGATCGACCACCTCAGAGCTACCTGTGCGCTACTTCGGTCGAGACGGTCGTCCTCAATGCGCGAACTGCTCGCCAGGTCGTACATCCCGGCTTGTGCCTTGCAGTCGCCCGGTGGTAACGAGGACGCGTCATCGATGGTGTGCATGTCCGCGACGTGCGCGTCGGCGGCTCGCAGCGAGGTCTGGAATCGTGCCCTCAGCCGGCCATCCCCTGCACCGCCAGCGTCCCGGTCTGCCCCACTCAGGACGAGGGCGATCTCGTTGCCTTTCGTTGGGGCAGTGGCCTATCGGAGCACGGCCAGGGCGAGCGAACAGCCGGACCGTACGGTAGCGCCATCTACGCTGACGCAGCTGAACTGCCAACGCGCCGATCCAGTTTTAGCGAACGCCGGCCAAGCCGACCGCACCAGCGCCAGCGCACAGCTCCGCAGTGGCACGGTGTCTGGCGTCGGGTCGGACACTCCCGTACCGCGTTCCTGGAGGACTTTGCTCGCTGGGTCGTCCAGACCCCGGTGCGCGGCAAGTTCAGTGTGTTGCCCCACCCGGCCGGCCTCGGGCCGATCACCAGTGGTTGGGAGGGCTACAGCCGGCACGAGCTGGCGGCATGGCTCGCCATCGTGCGCGATCGGCTCATGCCGCGGTTCGATGTGACGCCGGAGGTACTCACGCACACCCGCGCCCTTGACCTCGCCAGCGGGACCATGCTGGCCCAGTCCGAACACGACTGGATGGGCCGCCAGGATGAGGACGTGCTCGCCCATTACATGGCTCGGAGCATCGCCTTGCTGGACGAGGTTGGCTTGCGTCCGGGCGGCCTGACCCAGCCGTGCTACTTCCGGGGCGACGAGCTGGTCTACGCGCACGCGATCCAGCGGGCGTTTCGCGAGCACGGCCGGTCCGGCGTGATCTACTATTTCCTCCACGTCCGAGGCCGCGCGGCCCATGTGCGGCCAACGGTCACCCTCTGCGATCGTGCTCGGGGGTCGTGCGTCGTCAGCATCCCCAGCGCGACCGGCGATGAGTTCTGGCCCAGCCAGCCGGCCGAAGCGCGCCGCCGCGGCCTGTCGCAACCGGCGACCGTCGATGCGATGGCCGATCGGCTGATCGATGCGCGCGGCGAGCGCGGCCGGCTCGTCGATCTGTTGCGGACCGAGAGCGACCTGATCCTGCTGACCCACTGGCAATCCCTCTATTCGGACGGCAGCGGGTTGGGCCTGCGCGCGCTGGCAGAGGTGGTGGATCGCATCGGCGGGCTCCTCGGCGACCGGGTGCTCTGGCTGCGCGCGGATGACCTGGCGCGCTACGTCGCCACGGCCGCGTCGGTCGAACACTGGCTGGAGGTCGGCGATCGCCAGCTCGAGGTCCACCTCGATAGCCCGTTCGCCTGCCCAGGCCTGACGCTGGACGTCGAGATCGCGGGTTCCGCCGACGTGGTACGGTCGGTGAGTCTCGATTCCGACGACGAGGCCAGCGTGCGACCGCTTGCCGGTCCGTTGGCAGCGTTAGCTCCGGGCCGGGAGGGCTGGATCCTGCACGAAGGGCGGCTGCGGCTGATGGTCGACGTGGGGCCCGGCGCGCAGCGTGTGGTTATCGGCTTCTGAGGCGGGCGAGCACCCGTCAGCGCGGTGAGTGGGCCGACGACTCGGATGAAACACTGCGCATGCCCTCCCCATGGGCGGCGTTGCCGTACCGCGCCGGCGCGGCCACCCGTCCATCGGCACCGATGGTTGACTCGCCAGCCCACGTACTCGCCGCCAGCGTACCGCCGCGGCCTCGTCGTGCTACGATGCCGACAGTGGACTTCGAGGCCGATCCCGATCTCCTACCCGCGTTCGCAGGATCCCGCTGGATCGGCTATCCATTACGGTCGTTGTAGCATTAGATGTACCGATGAAGGGAAGGATAGTTCGCATGCGCTCGTCGAGGATCAGCCGTCGCACGCTCCTCCATCTCGGCGCCGCCGGGGCGTTCGGCGCCGCCGTCCCGCTGCTCGTGGCGTGCGGCGGCGGCGCCAGCACGGCGGCATCACAGTCCGGCGGCACGGCCACGTCCGGCAGCACCGCCGTGGCGGCCCCCAGCAGCGCCGCGTCGCCCGCCGTGTCCAGCGCAAGCAGCACGGCCGCCACGAGCGCATCAGTCGGCAGCGCGACCAGCACCGCGTCGAGCGCTTCGCTGGTTCAGTCGACGAGCACCGAGGTCGCGAGTAGCTCCGCGGCGCTGAGCGCCCAGTCCACGGCGCCCGCCCAGGCCAAGACGACGCTCGCCTTCTGGCACTATGGCGGCACGCCCTACCAGGCCGCCTTCGGGAAGTGGGCTGGGCAGTTCAACGCTGCCTCCGGCGCCGTCGAAGTGAAGAACATGCTCTACAGCACCAACAACAACCAGAAGCTCACGGTGGTCATGGCCGCGGGTACCGGTCCCGACGCCTACCTGTCCGATAGCGACGGCTTCAAGAACCGCGCCTTCGCCGGCCTGGAGGGGCCGATCGACGACCTGGCAGCCCGCGACAAGACGGTCGGCGCCAACCTCCAGCAGATGCTGCCGTCGTCGGTGCAGTGGTACCACTACAACGGCAAGAGCTACGGGCTGCCCTGGGACTACGGCGTGAGCGCGCTCACCTACAACCTGGACCACGTCCGCGCCGCCGGGCTGACGCCGCCGGCCGAGCTGGCCGCGGACCCGGCCAAATGGACCTGGGACACCCTCCAGCAGTACGCCGCCAAGCTCACCGTGCAAGCGGGCGGGGCGGTCGATCGCGCCGGCTTGCACCTGGGCTGGGATGGGTACGAGGGGAGCTGGTACTCGCTCGCCCTGGCCCACGGGGGCAGCTACTACAACCAGGCGCTCGACCAGTGCACCATCGCCGGCCCGGCTTGCGTCGAGGCGCTCGACTACGCCGCGGCCATGGCGAAGGCGGGCAGCAACGCCGAGCCCACCTGGTGGATGGGCATCACCAAGGCGAACAAGAACGCGGCGGGGGCGTTCACCGCCGGCAAGATCTCCATGCACTACGGCGTGAGCGCGTTCTGGTCGTCGCTGGAGCAGGCGAAGACCGGCATCGCCTGGGACGCTGCCATGCTCCCCTACGATCCCAAGAATGGGAAGGCCGGCAACTGGTCGAACATGGCCGGCCTGGTGATCAACCCGCAGTCCAAGCACCGTCCGGAAGTCTTCCCCTTCCTGGTCTACCTCACCGGCGCGGCGGTGCAGGACACCATCGCGTCCGCCACCAACGAGTGCCCGGCGCGGCTGGACTCGGTGGCGAAGACCTACCTGGACCCCAAGGTCGCGGGCCCCCCGGCGGGGCGTCCCACGCTCAAGCCGGCGATCGACGCGTCGGTCACCGACGGCACGCCCTACGTCAACGAGGACGACGCCTGGAACTGGATGACCAGCGCGGCGATGGACGCGTACAGCGGCAAGAGGACCGCCAAGGACGCGCTCGCGGCCCTGCAGGCGCAGGTGCAGGCGGCGATCGACGCGGCAAAGGCCCGAGGCAAGCCATAGCGTCGCCGGCACCCGCCCGTTCTCCACTCCCTAGTTCCGATCGCTCGCTTCACCGAGATCCCAGTTGGCTGTATGTTCCGCTTCGCCTGCATCAGCCGGCCCGGGATCCTGGCACCGTGCGCCACGCGGCGCGGCGGTCCGTTGTCACTGAAACCAGGCACGCATCGGGCGATGGTAGCCGTACCAGAGGTACTATGCACCATCGGGACCATTTCGGTCATGACTCTCGGGATGGCGCTTCACCGAAGATGGCTGCAACGGCGGCCAGTCCGGCGCGTCGGGCAACCGCTGCCCACGCTCGACGTACCAGGCGCGGATGGTCCAGTCTGACCAGGCGTTGAGTAGTTGGCGACAGACCAGTTTCACCTGGGGCAGGGAGCCGTGATCCAGGCGATGCCGGAGCAGCTCCTCGAACCGATCGTCACGCAGCGGATGTGTCCCGAGCCAGGTCAGCACCGTGCCGCGCGCCTCGTGCATAGCACCATCAGGCTCCGCATGGTGACCGTCGCGCAGCGCCCGAGCGAAGGTGTCGGTGTAGCCCCACACGAATGCCAGCGACTCGGGCGAACGGTCGAAGCGTCGCGCCATCGCTACCCAGGCACCTCATACTTAGAACAGATATTCCATCGTACCGGATGGCTACGGAGGAGGGAAGGCCCCGGTAGCGCCCAGGTAGAGGTTGCCGGCGGTGCCGTACTGGCGAGTGCCGGGTGGGCGATGACGGTCCCAATCCCCGGGATCTGGCCAACTCGACAGGAGTGGCACTTGCGGCCCAACCGAGAGGGTGCTTTGGTGCAATACTCTGCTGTATGCACGAACACGACTGGGCGTTCATCTTCCGCTCGAATGGCTACGAGGCGCACTGCGCCTGCGGACTGGACGTGATCGTGGAGATGGGCCCCGATGGCCGGCAGACCGGAATCGTGCGTTGGCAGGGTCAGGTGCCGCCGCCCGCGATGGCCGCCGACCTCCTGGAGTCCTTGCAGCGCGCCCGCCGCACTTGGCGCCGGACCCACAGCAGTCGGAACTGAGTGCCCCCGATACCGGCACGCCGAGCGGTCAAGCGTCCTCGGTGCGCCCCCAAGGCGCACGGGCGACCATACCGCCGATTTTGCCGATGCATGCGTAGTGCTCGCTCCCCAACCGCGCCTTGGTGGCCGCGCCACCTTTGCGCCCGATTGCTGCGAAGAACTCCGGGCCGGGCGGATGCCCGCTACCGCGGCCACCTCATGGGCTTCGCCGGGGAAGCGCTGGGGTCGCCGTGGAAGTCGTCCGGCGTAAGCCCGGCGCCGAAGGCTTTGTCGTGCAGGCGGGGCAGTGGGCCATTGAACGCTCCATCGCCTGGCTGGTGGGCTGCCGACGTCTCGTCCGCGACGATGGGCCACCGACCGAGCCGGCCAAAGCCTGGATCTACCTCGCCATGGTGCGACTCACTCTGCATCACCCCGCTGCATTGGCTCATCCGTGAACAAGCGTCTCAGGCATCACCGAAGCACAGGGCAAAGTGCACCACCGGCACTGTGCCCACATGAGCAACGCCGAGGTAGAGATCGGGGGCGACTAGGCGGATCTCGTCCCGCACCCAGCGGGCCAGCAGCGATGTCCGCGCGTAGTCCAGCACGATGCAGGGCTTCCCATCGGACCAGCTGGGTCCCGCGTAGACCTTGGCGACGATCGCCGCGATTCCCAGCGGCGTGACCAGGTTCCGCAGCTCGCCACGGCGGGGATCGAAGACCTTCCCCTGCCAGAGGACGTGGCGCACGTACCACGCCGCCGCGCGGTTGGCGCCCGCGCCGGCGCCCAGGAGTAGGCGCCCGCGGCCGCGCCCCGCGGGAATCTGGCCGGCCGGGCTGTCCCGATACCAGCGCTCCAAGTCCCCGCGGGGCGCCGCGATCAGCCGCCGCAGATCCACCGCCAGCACGCCGTACCTCCTTGCACTCCGCTCGTCGTCGCATCGTCGGGCTGCCTCGGCCGGTCCGCCGCGGAGCTCGTCGGCCACCGATCCGTCGCTCTGGCAACGCATGGCATGGCCGGGCTAGTCGCTCGTTCGTGTGGTGATGAAGCCATAGAGCATCGGCACGGTCACGGCGAAGGTGGCCACGGCGACGATGATCGGCATGAGGAGCGGGTCGCCCTGGAGGATCGCCCGCAGCGCGGCGACAAAGCTGACGCCGTTGAAGACGCTGGCCATCAGGACCGGCAGGCGGACCTCGTGCCAGTTGCGCGAGCGGACGTTGCACAGGCCCATGATTGCGTAGCCAAGCGTCGCCGCCCCGGCGACGCGGTAGAGGAAGACCTCGGCGCCCCGGTAGCCAAAGAAATGCGTCGTGGCGACCGGCAGGAAGGCGCCCAGGAGGCCGAAGACCGACGCCGCCACGATGGCGATGGCCATCACCGCCAGCGCGGCCCACCCGCCGGGGAGGTCGGCCGGTCCGAAGGGGGCGGCGCGATGTTCGACGAGGAGGCCGACGGCGATCGCGAGCTGGGCGAGCGAGGCGACCGTTATGACGGACACGATCCCGGTGGCCGTGCCCCCAATGAGCTCCAGTGCGCAGGCGAAGAGGGCCAGGAGGTTGAAGACCACCTCCGCGATGACGACCGCGCGCAGGCCCCGCCAGCTCTCTTCCCGGATCCCCACGGCGAGCGCGATCCCGTAGCCGAGCGTGGCCGCCCCCGCCAGCCAGTAGAAGAACTGGTCGTTGCCCGCGTAGCCGGCGAGGTGGGCGAAGGGCACAGCGACGAGCAGCGCGGCGAGCCCGAAAAACAAGGCCGCGATCGTCGGCGCCAGGAGGAGGAGACGGTCGAGCGCGGTGAGACAGGCGCTTGCGTCCGGGCTGGTGTGGGACCACAGGCTCGTGCCGCGCGACCGAGCGGCGAATCCGGCTTGGCGCATGGTGCTGGTCTCCTAACGTACCACTCGTTGGTCCTGGCTGAGTCCCCACGGTCGCCGGTTCAAGATGTGGCAAGTCCAGTATCGGACGGGGGGAGTCGTCGCTCCAGTCCAAAGTGTGCTCACTGGTTGCTCATATCTCGATCGCGCGCGGATCGGTCGGCATGCCGCCCAGCGGGTCGCATGCTGCGGCGGGGCCTGCGGCTCGCGTCTCACGCTGCGGCCGAGGTTTCCCGTTCGTGTGGTGCGTGCCGGTAGTCGGCAAGTTATGACCAGGTCTCAGCTACCAGGTTCCCGCAGCGTCTCCCTTATAGACGTGTACGGTCAGACGGTCAACGTGGGCGGCTCGGCGACCAGCGGGACGAGCTCAGGCCTGCGGGGCGCGGATATCTCGACATGCCTAGTCAGGGGCTGTCCATCGTGCGCCAGGAGGGCAGGAGCATCACGGACGGCGAAAGCTGAAAGGCGGATTACGGCTCCGACCTGGACAAGTTCGCCCTGGCCTTCCCCTCCATCAATAATGCCGGCGGGGCTGATGCTCTCCGAGTGGGGCTTCCACACCCAGACCGACTACGGGGACGGGGTGCAGTACGGCGTCTACGACAGCGTGGTGACGGCCGTGCAGAGCCGCAACTTCGTGATCGGCGTGAACTTCTGGAACCACCTGGGACAGCTGCAATCGTCCCTCTGGAAGGACAACTCCGGCACGGTCATCCCCGGCGGCAGGGCGGCCGTCGCCGCGGTCCGGCGCGCCTTCACCACCGGGAACGCGACCTTCGGACGGCGGGTGCGGCTGTAGCCAGCTAGACCGTCCCGCGCCGGCGCGCGCCGCCCGAGACCAGCCGGACCACCAGCAGCAGGATCACCGCGCCCACAAAGGAGACGATCAGGCTCCAGACGAAGCCGCCGCTGGCCCCATTGCGGTTGCCCGGGAGCGTCTGCACCAAGAAGCCGCCGATCAGCGCCCCGATCAGCCCGATCACCATGTCCCCGATCACCCCGAAGCCCGCGCCGCCGACCACCAGCCCCGCCAGCCAGCCCGCGATGATCCCGATGATGATCCACCCCACCAGCGCCGTGAGCATCGAGCACCTCCCGTTTCGCCATTGCCGGTGGCAGCCCATTCCCGCTGGGACCGCCGACCGGCGCACGAGCCAACCACAGGCACGGATCGTGCCAGCCGAGCAGACCGGTGGCGGCGCGCCGCACCATGACGCAGGGATGATCGGACCCCGGCCGGAGCTGACGAAGTGTTCAGCATCCCGCCGCGCTCCTACCGGCTGGCCTAGCACTTGCGCGTCGCTCGGCCCCGTGGGGGCGGCGAGGCGGCGGGGGACGCTGGGCCGCTGCTGGCGCGTCCGCCAGCTCGAGACCGACTACGCGCTGTTCGAGACCGAGCTGCCGAGGCCGGGCCACACCCTGGTGGTGCGGGTCGCGCCAGCACTGCACGGCAACCGCTGGGAGTGCTCCCACCTCATCAAGACCGAGCAGGGCTTCACCGGCGAGGTGCGCTCCCACCTGCCGGGGTCAACCGACGACTATCTGGCGGTCTTGGGCCGCGTGGAGCGGTCGCTCGATCGAGGATAGCCGACAGGCCGGGTAGGCGGCGGAGTTTCGACGTTTTTGAGTATCCGTCATTCTTCGCCTGTCCGCCGCGTCTCCGCGATCACTTCTTCAATCGGTGTTGCTCCACGTACCTGTTCCAGCCGTCGGCGCGCCAGCAGGACAAGGCGTTCCGACTGCGTTAGCAGAGTCTGGCGGAGACCGATCGACACGTCCCGCTCGCGGATGATCTGCGCCAAGCTCGCAACCTCGCAACCGTGCTGGCCCTGCGCGCACTTCGCTCGTCGGGATGCGCCAGTCGCTCCCTAAGCGCGGCGGGCACGATGTCCCCACTGTACGATGGTGGCAGTTCAGTCGGTTCGAGCGGAGCCGGAATAACTTCGTTCAGCAGTTTCGAGACGGCCGCCCTGGCAGCCAGCGCCTGGTATACCGTCGATTCAGCCCGATTGAGCTGCCTTCGTCGCGACGCTTCTGTCTGACGCTCTAAACCCCAAAAATCGGCTCTGGCGCAGCAAGTGTGGCGGCCGGCGGGCGATGCGGATGTGACCATGGGCGTGTCTGGGAGGCACGGACATGGGCACGCTGTCGCTGGCGCCGCTGTGCGTCACCGGTCTTCGAGTCGAAGGCGAGACGCTGTTCCTGGACGCCGAAGGGGAGGATGCGGCGGCCTCGTGCCCGAGTTGCGGCGTAGCGAGTCGCCGGGTGCAGGCGCGCTACCGGCGGTTCCCGCTGGACTTGCCCTGGCGGGGCTTCGTCGTGCGCCTGGCGGTGCGGGTGCGGCGGTTCCGCTGTGACAACGAAGCGTGCGCCAGACGGACCTTCGCGGAGGGCTTTGGCGATGCCCTGGGCCGCCGGCGGCGCCTCACCACCGTCGTCCAGGCGGTCTTGGCCGACGTTGCCGCCGCCCTGGGCGGTCGGGCTGGCGCGCGCCTGGCGGCCCGGCAGGGGGCGCCAGCCAGTCGTGACACCCTGCTCCGGCTGCTTCGGGCGGGGCCGACCGAGCGGACGACGACGCCACGCGTCCTTGGCGTGGACGATCTGGCGCTCCGCCGGGGGCGGCGCTACGCCACCTTGCTCTTGGATATGGAGACCCGCGAACCGGTCGAGCTCATGGAGGGACGGGAGGCGACGGTGCTCGCCGATTGGCTCAGGGAACATCCCGGCGTCGCGGTGATCGTGCGCGATCGCGGTGGCGCCTACGCCGAGGGCGCACGACAAGGGGCGCCGGAAGCGACCCAGGTGGCGGACCGGTTCCACTTGGCGCGCAACGTGAGCGGCGCCCTGGACGAGGTCATCAAGGGCCGGCCCTGGGCGCCGCCGGCCGCGGACGAGCGCGAGGAGGCCAGCGGCCCCGGCGCTGCCGGCGGCGAAACTCCGGCGCCAGCGATCGTGGTCGACGAGCCGCGCCAACCGGACCCGGCGCCGCCAGCGGGGGACGCCGACCGCGTGCCGCCCGCCAAACCGCTCAGCCCGACCAGGCAAAAGTTGGCAGAACGGCGGGCGGCACGGGCAGCGCGCTGGCGACGGGTCCACGAGTTGCGGGACCGGGGCGCCTCGGTGCGCGGCATCGCCGACGCCCTCGGGATCAACAAAGCCACCGTGCAGCACCTCCTGCGTTGCGATGCGCCGCCGCACAACGTGGTCGTCCACCCCCGTCCCGGGGGTATCAACTCCCCCAAGCTGGCACCCTACACCGCCTACTTGCAACGCCGCTGGCAGGAAGGCTGCACCAACGGCAGCCAACTGGCCCGCGAAGTGGTGGAACAAGGCTACGCCGGCAGTGGCACCTTGCTGCTGGAGGCGATCCGCTCTTGGCGTCCGCCCAAGCTGCCCAAGCCGCTCCGCCATCGGAGCAGCCGGCGGCGTCCCGATCCGCGTCGGCGCCGTTGGCTGCTCCTACGCCCGCCGGAACAACTCGACGCCGAGGAGCACGCCGCCCTCGACTTCCTCCTGGCGCGGGATGCGACTCTGGCGCAAGCGCACGATCTGGCGCATCGCTTCCGGAAGCTGCTGCGCGACCGCGATCTTGACGGTTTCCACGCCTGGCTGGCCGACGCCCAGGCGAGCGAGCTGCCGAGCTTCGTCGGTACCGCCAATGGGATGCTCGCCGATCGGGCGGCGGTGGAGGCCGCCTTCACCGAGGTCTGGTCGAACGGCGTCGTGGAAGGCACGATCCACAAGATCAAGCTGCTCAAACGACAAGGGTATGGCCGCTGTAAGCTGGACCTGCTCCGCTGCCGCCTCCGCGCTGGCTAACAGCGACCGAGGCGCCCAGGCGCCCGCCCTGGGCGGCCAGCCCCGAGCAGCGCAGTACCAAGGAGCAGGGCCGCCCGGCCCAGCATCACACTTGCTGCGCCAGAGCCAAAAATCGGCCACACCTCGACCCTGGCCACTTCCATCGGGTCGAGCACCCGCATGGCGACCGCGTCCGTCCGCTGGTTGGTCAGATGCCTCCCGATACGGGCGCGCAACGACTCGTAGGTCTGTCCGACGTAGATCGGCTCGCTGTCATAGTCATAGAATGCGTACACGCCGCACCTGGCGGAGCCAATGACGCGACCCGCCTCGTCTCGCGTATTGAGGAACTGCTGGAGGGCGCGGCGGATCGCCTGAAAATCAGGGGTCAGCTCCTGCGAAGGACTAGGCAAGGGCCGCGACACACGTTTCCGCACCATTCGGGATGTGACCACGCACGAGCGGTAGTAAGTACTCGCGCGCAATCCATGCGATCGCCGGCACGCAGACGGCGTCCCCGAAGCCGAACATGACCTGAAGGGGACGAGCCTCACCGAAGTGGTAGTCAGGCGCTCCCTGCAGACGGGCGTACTCCCTCGGGGTCATCCAGCGTACTTGGATCTGGCCTTGTCCAACCTGCACGACCGCCTGTTTGCTCGATCCCCCGCGCGCCGTGCGCAGACATCCGCTGATGGAGTCGGACCGGATCTCCCAGAGCGCCCGCCCACCCCGAGTTCGTCGATAGGCCGTCGCCCAGGTCTGCCGCGTATGCTCCCGGAGTAGCTCGAGACGGCGCGCATTGAGCGGAGAGAGCGAGGCGGTAAAGGCGTCCAGGCGCTCCTGATCCCACCAGAGTTCGTCGTCAACCGAAAACCGATCAACGACATCAGCGAGCGTCGCGGTCGTGGGCAAAGGGGGGTCAAGCGGTAACGCTTGCATCCGGACTCCAGAAAGTCGCTCCAGAAATCGGATCAGCCAGGCAGGCCGTAATTGGCTCGGCGGGATAGCCAGGAAGCTCGAGGTAAAGGACGTGATCTCGGCCTGCGGGATGGAATTGCGCGAGCCGACAATGAACAATCGGGGGCGACTCTGTGGCACAAACCAGGGTGCGTCAACCAACAGCACATCGCACCAATACCCCAGATCGTTGAGCCGAATCAACGCTCTCCGTAGGTCTTCTCCACCCGCTGAGATCGACAAGCCAGTAACGTTCTCCAAGAGAATTGCAGGCGGACGTCGCTGGCCCATCTCCTCGAGCACACGGGCAAACTCCCAAAACGTTCCCGATTCTAGTCCGTGCAGGCCCGCGCGGGTACCGGCGAGGGAGAGATCTGTGCAGGGAAAGGATGCTATTGCGATATCAACGTCCGGAACGTCGTCACCGCGAATGCGGCGAATGTCGTCGAGCACATAATGCGACCCATCGAAGTTCGCGACGTAGAGATGCTGTTTTTCCAGGGAGATGTCATTGGCGAAGACAACGCGGCACCCTTCCCGCTCTAGCGCCATCCGCACCAGTCCGATGCCAGCAAAGAACTCGGCGACCCTCGGCGCGCCCGGCAGATAGAGCATCGCCGCCTTGATCCTCCCCAGGCCAGACGCACGGGACCGGCCTTTGAGAAGGATAAGTGGCGCTCCGCGTAACGTCCAGTGATTTTTCCAGATAGGACATATAGGCACAGGCGTCGCTTATATCGTCGCTAGGTTGCTTATTGCCTGCCGATTCGAGCCAGAGAGACGCTTCGACGTTTCCTTGACACCCCACCCCCACACTGGACGTATATGCAAACCTACGCGTGTGACCTCGACGGGATGGTTTTTTCTTTTCCCAGCTTCTTCCAGTCCTTTGTGCCCGCCATGCAAGCGGCCGGGAACAAGG
>CALBSQ010000176.1 GCA_937967325.1 uncultured Chloroflexota bacterium | reverse complement strand
TGCAGGGCGCCTACCAGGTCGGCGACCTCGTCGCCTGCTCGGGCGGCGGTTTCGGCGCCCACGCGGAGTACGGCTACGCGCCGCGCCACACCATAGCACGCGTGCCGGAGGGGCTCAGTCCCGAGGAGGCGGCCACGACCAACGTCGGACTCACCGCGCTCCACGCGCTGCGCCGGGCGCAGTTTCAGGCCGGCGAGACGCTGGCCATCATCGGCCTCGGCATGGTCGGGCAGTGCCTTGCTCAGCTCGTCACGACCCTTGGCGGCCGCGCCTTCGGCGCCGACCTCTACCCGCTCCGGCTGGAGCGGGCCAAGCGCTGTGGCATCGAAGCCGCTATCGACGCGCGCTCGGCCGACTTCTTGCCCGAGGTGCGGCGGCGCACCGATGGCCTCGGCGCCGACTACGTCGCCCTCTGCGTGGTAGGAAGCAATCAGGAACTCGTCCATCTGGCGGTCCGGCTGCTCCGGCCGAGCGGCGTGTTGCTCCTCGTCGGCGGACCGCTGCATCCCGACTTCGGCGGCGCGGAAGGCGACGCCAGCCCCCACGTCAAGGAGATCGACGTCCGTTGGGTCTACGGGCGCGGTCCCGGCAGCCGCGATCCGCAATGGAATCAGGGCGCCACGGAGTACCCGTCGCGCTTCGTCCGCTGGACGGCCCAGAGCAATCTGGAGGCGCTGCTCCGGCTTCAGGCCGCCGGACGGCTGCGCACCGCTCCCCTCCTCACCCATCGCTTCCCGCTGGAGCGCGTCACTGAGGCGGCCGACCTGCTGATCGAGCGACCGGAGGAGGCGCTCGGCGTAGCGCTCACGTACGGTCCCTAAAGCCACGTCGGACGGCCGGCGAGCTCAATCGGCGGGCACGGGTACCGGACTTGCCGCATGCACCGCGGCCGCGGCATCCCGCTCCTCTACCGGTCGCCGCGACCAGCGCTCGTCGTAGAACTGGCGGTAGGTCAGGACGCGGAAGCCCCTTTTGAGCGCGTGCTCGAGGATCGCGCGTGTCGCGCGCATCTCCGGGTCCGAGCGGATGCTGCTCCAATCGTGCTGGCAGTAGGAGAAGACGCGGTCACGGTCGGCGGCCTCATCCAGGTCGCGGCAGGTCAGCTCGACGTACTGGTCCACCTGTTCCCAGCCGATGCGCTCCCGGCGGATGCAATCCTGCCAGCCGTGGATGCCGACTTCCAGGATCTCGGGAAAGCCTTGCGGCGCGTACCAGAAGGGCTGCACGTCGAGGCGGACCGGCTGCCAGTCTTGCTCGTTGCGACCCCAGCAGCGCGAGATCGTCAGGCCGTGCTTGCGTAGCAGCTCTAGCAGGTCCGGCCGGTCGGAGAGGCCGCGATAGTAGTTCCAGGGGCCGGTGATCCCCGAGCAGTGGACGCCCAACAACCGTCGGATCACTTCATTGGCGCGTCCGAGCTCCTCGTCGATCTGCTCGAGGCTGCCGCCGCGCTTGATCTGAGTCCCGTCCTCGTTGACCATGCAGACGGTCTTGAGCAGGACGTGCGAGTAGGTGTGCTGCTGCAGGTCGAACAGCGGGTCGCCGGCGAAGCCCTGGAGGTCGGCGGCGTTCCGCTCGACCAGGCTCCCCACCAGGAACAGGCTGGCCGGCGCCTGGAGACCCCGATGAACTCTCCGCATGGTCGCCAGAAAAGACGCCGTCACCGTCGGATTGGTATGCTCGACGTCATAGCCGAATAGGAGCGTGGGCACGTCCTCGTTTCCTCTCTGTTGTGGCGCTGCGCCATGGCGATACCTGAGCGCTGGCGCCATGGTAGCGAGCGCCACGGGTGAGGCCAACCCGCGATGCGCCGGCCGGACTGACGTGCCGGAGGGAAGCTGGAGCGCCTAGGACAGGTCCAGCCGGTCCGCCTCTGCCGGTTCAAGCAGCAAAACGCGCTCGGTGCGCTCCTCCATGAACAGCGCGAAGCGGGAGAGGATGTCCCTGCCCAAGATCGAGGGGATGGCAGGGATGCCCGGACGTGGCAGAGGAATGGTGAGCAGCAAGGAAGTGGAGAAGCTGCCCATCGTGAGCACAGCATCGGTTACAAGGGTCTGAACCCGGCCACCCACTCCTCCGACTAGCGGCCCCTTCGTCAACGCGGTAAGCGCAACTCCCAGATCCGAGGCGTCGTCTGACGAGAGCACCGTGCGGTCGGCTCCAGTATCAACGAGGAACCGTACCAACAGGCCCCGACTTCGGAGGGACGGGACCATAACGACGCCGTCAACAGATGGGCGCTTCCTGCCGCGTGCTGCCACGAAGTAGCCACGAATCATCCGTCAAATGATCATTACCGTGTCGTCATGAGTGAAGAACTCGAAGTACGTATGCTCTGGAGGTATCCCTTGCTTCCGAAGTGCATCACCCAATTGACGGCGATCGGGGCCAGCACCCACCACCGCCTCGCCATAGATGGCGACCCACTGCTCGGGATACTTCTCGAGCAGTTCGTCGTAGTGGGCCTGGCCGTACTCGACGTCACGATGGAAATGCGCGAGCTCAGCCTGAATCTCGGCCATATCCAGCATTGGCGGACTCCTCCCGTTCACCGAATCCACAAGCTACCACATCGGCAAGCCGACAGCCACACCCGGGTCCGGTATTGTACCGTCGTCCCTTGGCCGCTAAACGCCGATCGGCGGTTGCTGACGGCTCCGACCGCGCTGCTGCCGCGCGAGCTGGCCGCAGGCGGCGGCGATGTCCTGGCCGCGGTCGACGCGAACGGTACAGGGAATATGGCGATCCTCGACGACAGCGGCGAAGCGAGCGATCGCCTCCTGCCGAGGCACGGAGAACTGGCCGCTCGGCTCGGGGTTGAGGGGGATGAGGTTGACGTGGCAGAGCAGGCCGCTGAGCAGGTCGGTCAGCTCGCGGGCCTGCTCGGGCGCATCGTTGACGCCGGCGATGAGCACGTACTCGAAGCTCACGCGGCGGTTGGTCACTCCGATGTAGTGGCGCACAGCAGCGAGCAGCCGTGCCAGGGGATAGGTGCGGTTGATCGGCACCATGCGGTCGCGCAGCTCGTCGTTGGGCGCGTGCAGCGACACCGCCAGGTTCACCTGGAACGGCTCCCGCGCCATGCGCTCGATCTGCGGCGCCAGGCCGGAGGTGGAGATGGTGAGGTGGCGGGCGCCGAGGCCGAAGCCGTCGGGATGGTTGAGCACGCCCATCGAGCGGAAGGTGGCGGCGTAGTTCCCCAGCGGCTCGCCCATGCCCATGTAAACCACATTGTCCAGCGCCGCGCCTTCGGCACGCAGCACGCGCTGCCAGTGCGCTGCCTGCGCCACGATCTCGCCGGAGGTGAGGTTGCGCATCCAGCCGGCCTGGCCGGTGGCGCAGAACGGGCAGCCGATGGCGCAGCCCACTTGCGTAGACAAGCAGATCGTGTTGCGCATCCCACCGCGTGCCGGCTGCCGCATCAGCACCGTCTCGATGGCCGCGCCGTCGCCCAGCCGTAGCAACGCTTTCTCGGTGGCGCTGTCGGCCGAGCGCAGCGTGTCGACGACTTCGACCGGCTGGAGCGGCAGGCACTCCGCCAGCCGCTCTCGCAGGCGCGACGGTAGATCGCTCATCTCGCCATAGGAGCGCGCCGCGCGGGCAAACAGCCAGCGCGCCACCTGCCGGCCGCGGTACGCCGGCTCGCCCAGCTCGGTCAGCAGCACCGGCAAGTCGTCGGGCGTCAGATCCAGCGCTTGCCGGGGCGCCGGGGGGCGGAGGGGCAGGG
>CALBSQ010000175.1 GCA_937967325.1 uncultured Chloroflexota bacterium | reverse complement strand
GAGCAGGCGGCCCGAACAAGCAAGGCGTGACGTAAGCGAGGGATCACTACGCATCGGCTACCGAGCCGTCGGCGAAGGTGTGCTGGGAGCGGAAATCGGCGCGATAGGGATGCTTGGCCGCCTCCGCCTCGTCCAGCTCGACGCCCAATCCCGGCGCCTGGGGGAGCGCGGCGTAGCCGTGCTCGATGGTGCAGGACGTGTGCACCACCTCGTAGCGCCAGGGACAGCCGAGCGGGTGTTCCTGGATGGTGCAGTTGGGGGTGCCGGCGTCCACGTGGAAGTTGGCCGCCGTCAAGACCTCCGAGCTAGCGCCGTGCAACGCCACCTCGATGAACTTGACCTCCGCCATCGCGGCGATCTTCTTGGTTTCCAAGATGCCGCCGTCGTGGCTGACGTCGGGCTGGATGTAGGCGACGGCGCGCTGCTGCAGCAGGTCGTTGAAGCCCCACTTGGTGAATAGCCGCTCGCCGGTTGCCAGCGGCACCTCGCTGCGCTCGGCCACCCAGGCTAGCGTGGCCAGATCCTCCGGTTGCGTCGCTTCTTCCAGCCACATCGGGCGGGCCGGCGCCACCTGGCGGGCGAAGTCGACGGCCATCGTCGGCGTGAGGAGACCGTGCGCATCGATGAGGATATCCAGGTCGTCGCCGACCGCCTCGCGCATGCGGATGATGGCCGCCGCGCCTTCCCGCACGTCCCGTGTCGGGTTGACCACGCTGTCGCGCACGGCGAAGGGACCGACCTTGACGGCGGTGTAGCCCAGCCGCACCAGCTCCTCGATGCGGCGCATGCCGGCCTCGCCGTGCGGGGAGGCATGCGAGTAAAGCCGGATGCGCTCGCGGGCGGCGCCGCCGAGCAATTGCCAGACCGGCGCGCCCAGCGCCTTGCCCTTGATGTCCCAGAGCGCCATCTCGATGGCCGAGATGGCGGAGTTCAGCGCCGGACCGCCCCGCCAGCGTGCGTAGCGATACATCGCCTGCCACAGCCACTCGATGTTGAACGGGTCGCGCCCGACCAGGAAGCGCTCGTGCTCCTGGATCGCGGCGGCGATCGTCTGCGCCTTGCTGGTCACCGTGCCCTCACCCAAGCCGGTCAGCCCATCCTGGTCGGTGTGTACCTTGACAAAAACCCAGTTGCCCCCGCCCGCGTCGACAACAAAGGTTTGCAGTCCGGTGATCTTCACGCAGCGCCTCCCAGCAATCGAACGTCGGTAACCATCCGACCCCACAACCGCTGGGGAGCATATCCGATTGGGCCGTCTGGCATGCGGCATGCCATTCCGCGCCGACCGGCTGTAGGATTGACTGCCGAGCGTCATACGAATAGCCTACCTCATGCCCCCACGCCCGGCACATGCCGGCGCTGACGCCCCTCCGCTAGCATGATGCATTCGAGCAGCAGAGGGCGTTTCAAGGAGAGAGCACCCGAGGGGCCGACGCCAGCTACCGGTCGATCCAAAAGACACGGTAGACGAGCCGGCTATCGCGCAGATGCAGTCGCGCGGAATGGCCGGCGATCCGGAGGCCCCATCCCTCCACGCGCGCCTCCTCCGATGGCGCGGCGAGCAGGTCCGCCCGCTCCTCGCTGTACACGCCGACGATCAGGCGACCGCCAGGAGCTACCACGTCCCGCAGCAGGCGCTCGACCAGGTCGCGCTGCCGGCGCGGCGGGACGTACTCCAGGCCGGTCCGGACGAAGTCGAAGCGCTGTGGTGGAATCCAGTCGATGGCGTTGCCGACGAAGATACGCTCCGCCCATTGGGGGAGCCGGTGGCGTGCCAGGGCTGCCAGCTCAGGTGCGATGTCCAGCCCGTAGGGTGTGACGTCGTGGCCGCGCTCCGCGCACCACCCAACGAGCGTCTCCATCAGGTAGCCATTGGCGCAGCCCACATCCAGCAACGTGCCCTCGCGGTCCACTGCCTCAGCAATCAGGCTACGCTTGTACGCCCACTGGGCGTCGTCCTCGCTGCTGTTACCCGACTGGCCGCGAGGGTCGTCGCTCGCCAGGTAGGCCGGAGTGATGACCGCTGCCACTTCGCGATACCACTGCGCCTCGTCGATCTCGCCAGCCTCAAGCGCCGTATTCAGACGGACGAGGAGCGGCCAAGCGCCATTCTTGGCAAGTTCGATGGATACCTCCGTCACGCGTACTGTCTCCTCACGGCTGTGGGGCGAAGGGTGGATATTGCCCAGCCCAATCGGCGTCTCACATGGAGTCCCGCCAGCCCTCGTCATGGATGACGGCAAACGGACCGATCCTTACAATGAGGGCTGCCGTCTTCACCTACGATTGCACGTGCTACGACGGACACAAGAGGAAGTGGTGCGTCCCTGGCAGCGCCGACCACGGTAACTAAGCGGACGATTGCGAGGGGGCTGGCAGACCTTGGCCTCCCTCGTGGCGCCGTCGTGCTTGTCCACAGCTCACTCTCCAGCCTGGGCCACGTCGATGGCGGCACCGAGGCGGTGGTCGATGGCTTCCTCGATCACCTGGACGGCGCCGGCACCCTGGTCATCCCCACGCTACCGTTCCGCGGCTACCAGTACGACTACCTGCGGGCTGATCCGCTCTTCGATCCACTGACGACGCCGTCGCTGATGGGTCGCATCACCGAGGCCGTTCGCCTGCGTCCGGGCGCGCTACGAAGCTGGCACCCCTCGCACTCGGTGAGCGCCATCGGCCCGGCGGCGGCGCTGCTGACTGCGCCCCAATCGTGCGATCCCTGGCTGACCTTCGGCCTGCAGAGCCCGTTCGGACGCCTCGCCGACATCGACGGCTGGATCTGCCTGCTGGGAGTCAGCCACCGCTCCAGCACCTTGCTGCACGCGGTGGAGGAGCAGAACCATCTGGACTACTTCGCCATGCCCGAAACCCTGACCGTTCGCGCGCTCGTCGATGGGGGGGTTCGGCACATCCGGACATCCGTCGGCCGACCGGGCGTGCGGCGATCCTTTGACCGGATCGAGCCTCTCCTCGTTGCCCACGACGCGATGAAAGTAGGGCGCATCGGCGACGCGACGGTACGGCTGATGCGGGCCAGACAGGTCATGGCTATCGCCTCTACCGCCCTGCGCACTGAGCCCCACCTGCTCCTGGCAGAGTCGTGGCGACCGGAAGCGCCGACTTAGCCGACGCTTCTACGACGGAACCGCGTCCAATCCCGATATTCGGAAGGCAGTGAGGGATCCCTTGATGGCGCCACAAGGAGCTTGGCCCCTTCAGCACGCCGATGAACCTACACTTCCACAATCATCTCGATCTCGACGGGAATGCCCCCCGGCAACGAGGCCATCCCGACGGCCGAGCGGGTGTGCTTGCCATTGTCGCCCCAGAGCTTGACCAGCAGGTCGGAACAGCCATGGGCAACCTGGGGATGCTGGGTGAAATCGTCGGTTGCATTGACCATGCTGAGCAACTTGACGATGCGCTTGACCTGGTCCAGGTCGCCGATCTCCGCTTTGAGACTGCCGAGCAGGGCTAACGCGCACTGGCGGGCCGCCGCGTAGCCCTCTTCCACCGACAGGTCTCGCCCCACCTTGCCATGGTAGCTCTTGCCATCGGCGCTGGGCGCCGGGCCATGGCCGGAGAGCCAGACCAGATTGCCCACGCGCACCGCCGACGCTAGCGGATTCTCCGGCCGCCGCAGCGCCGGAGCGGGCAAGCTCAGCCCCATTTCTTTCAACATGTCATCGATACGTCCCATGTTCATCCTTCCCATTCACCGTTGCTGGTACGATCCAGCCTCGCAATCATGTACTGAACTGGCCGGTACTGGCAAGCGCACCGCTCTGCGCCCGGTTCGCATTGCCACCAATGCGAACCGGCGAAGGTTGAGGTGAGGCTTGGTACGACTCCGGGACGTCATTAGAAGGGGCGGGCTGTGGTCCGGGACGGCGGCTGTTCGCTATGGCTGTGGTACACGGTTCGCGCGGCCGCTGCCAGTGTCGCCGGGCTTCGCGCAAACAGCGGTATGATGATCACTAGGTCAGAGGCCACGTTCGATACGTCGTTCTGGATTCATGCCTTTGGGGCCGGCCTGTTGCCGCACATCCTGCAACGCCACACGTTGTGGTACGCGCCAGCGGTGGCCGGAGAGCTCCCTGATCGCTTTGGAAGCGGTCGTGAGTTCCAGCGACTTGCACGACGGATAGGAGTCCTGGTATCAGGATGGCTCCCCAAGCACGGCGGAAGCCGAGCAGGTGCTTGCAAGGCTGACGGCGCTTGGGACGGTGAGTCCGGTGCTACTCCATCAGGCACGCACGTTGCTGGCAGCAGCGATTGTGAAGCTAGGGAAGCAGTGATGGTACAAGAGAAACAGACAGTCATGGTGCAGCTCGAATCACCCGCTGCCCAGCAGGTGGCCCGCGCCGCACAGTTGACAAATCAATCGCCGGACACCTTCCTCGCCAAAGTCGGTGAGGCGGTTGCCCATCGAATACTGCTAGGGGATGCCGCGGATCGCTGGCTGCGGGAGGAGCGTACGTTCTCTGAGCTTGCTGCCGAAACGGGCCTATGGATAGAGGAGCTCATGGAGGGCGTCGCGCAGCGGAACGCTGACCGTGCGCTGGAGGCGTCCTTGGACGATTGGAGCGCGCTGGCTACGGCACACCAGCATCCTGAGCTACCGCGATTAGCAGAGCAGGCGGCTGCCGCCGTACGAAATGCCGGGTAGTCCTCCCGCCGTCATGGCCGCCACACATATTCAGGCTTGATGCCCTTCCCTCCAACGTCGCAACTGGCCGACCCCGCCTTCCGCGGCGTCCAGTTCCCGCGACACCGCGCGCAGGTGGTCGGCGCAGCGCCGGATGAAGGCAAGACGCTCGTCGACCCCGTAGGGTCCGGTAAAGTAGGCATCGATGGCGGGGATCTCACCCCGGGCGATGCGTTGCTCTGTCCCATAGGCGTGGCGGACCAGATCCATCAGCTCACCGACGCTGAGGCCGGGGTCCGCCGCCAGCCAGGCGCGGTCGTACAACTGGATGGTGTTGCGCCCCTCCTTGGCCTCCTCAATGGAGAGGTTGAGTCGTGGGTTGTGCCGCCGCAGCTCGCTCAGCACCGCCCGCCAATCGATGATGCCGTCGCCGCAGGCACGGACCTGGCGCTCCAGCCCCTCCGGCACGAAGCGCAGCACGACGTCGCGGATGTGGGTCTGTCGCACGTAGGGGGCGACACGCCTAGTCGCCGCCAGCGGCTCCTCGCCCCGCACTACGACGTTGGCCAGGTCGAGGGTGACGCCTGCCACGTCCGGCCCTACCGACTCGACCAGTTGCGATAGCTCTCGGGTGGTGACCTCCTCGTGCGTCTCGAGGTTCAAATGGCAGCCCAGCTCCCGCAACAGCGGAGCCAGCCGGCGCAGGAACTTGGCGGTGGCCTCGAGCTGATCCGGCCAGGTGGTATCGGTCCGGAAGCGGTCGATCGCGTACAGCCCCCAGGCGAAGCCCTGATAGTTGGCAATATCTCCCCACAGCTCGGTGCAGCCAATCGCGTGGCAAGCGCGGATCATGCGTTCCATGCCCAGACGGTAGTCGCCGCGTCCGAGTTGGCGTACGTCGCGTATCTCCGGGGTGTTATAGGGGTTGACCTTGCCCAGCCCCACCTCGAAATATAACCCCAGGTCATCCGCCCGCTGCCTGATCTCGCGCAGACGGCCGGCGTCCAGCTCCGGGCTGAGGTCCAGCACGGTGCGGAAAAAGACGCCCTCGTACCCCAGCCGGTGGACGGCGTCGAGAACCCCGATAGGACCCAGCGCTGTTGCCTGTGGGAACTTCCGCCCATCGACACCAATGCGCATGCGCTTGAGGCTCCTCTCTAGCCGGCCTGAGCCCGATACTTTTCATGTTAGACAGCAGTGCTGATCGCGGGGGCGCCCGAGCGGCCAGACGCTCTCGCCGCCGCGGCGTCCTCCAGGATGCGCCGTGGCGTGCCTATAGTCCCGACCATGCATCAGGTCGGCAAGAGATCCGTCATGCGGCTCCTCACGCAATAATCCGGAACGATGGTGAGAACAGCACTTCGGCCGGCCGCCTCAGGTAATCGCGCTCCGAGTAAGCTTGCTTCATCTTCTCGAAGTAGCGCTGGCCGTCGCGCCGCAATTGGTCGACGTCGATGCCGGCAATGACCCCGTCGCGCATGACCTGGCGACCGTCGATGATCACATCGCGCACGTGGCAGCCGCCGGCGTTGTACACCATGGTCCGGATCGGGTCATCGATCGGGCCGGCGCGCAATTGGCCGAGGTCGACGGTGATGAGGTCCGCCTTGGCGCCGGGCGCCAGCCGGCCAAGATCGTCACGGCCCAGCGCCCGCGCGCCGCCCAGCGTCGCCGCGCGGAAGAAGTCGCGCAATGTCCCGGCGCTCTGATCGTGCGCTGTCAGCTTGGCGAGGTTGCTGCCGTAGTCCATCACGCGGATCATATCGGGCGGGAAGGTGTCGGTGCCGAGGGCGACGTTCACGCCGGCTGCGCGGTAGCGGTCGAAGGACTCCAGGACGTGCCCGTGGCGGATCGAGGTGAGCGGGCAGTGGATAACCGTCGTTCCCGTGTCCGCCAGCAGCCGGAGCTCGTCCGGACGCGCGTCGTCGACCAGGCTGCTGCCGCGCAGGTAGATGGCGTGCGGGATGGAGACGCGCGGGCCGAGGAAGCCGAGCTCGTGAAGCAGCTCGATCGGCGCGCGGTCGTACCGCTGGCGCAGCAGCTTCAGCTCCTGTTCCCCCTGGGCGGCGTGGATGCGTACCAGGCAGCCCAGCTCGTCGCTCCAGCGTTTGGTCGCCCGTAGGAGGTCGAGGGTACAGGTTTCGACACGGCAGGGCAGGAGGCAGCCGCGAAGACGCCCCTCGAAGGAGCCGTCGAATCTCCTGATGAACTCGACTGCCCCAGCGAGCCCCTCCTCGCCTTGCTGCTCATCCCACAGGACAGCGGAGCTGCCGTCGGACCGCGTCACGTTCACGCCGGAGCGATAGCTCGGTCCCAGGTACATCCGCAGTCCCAGTGAGCCGGCAATCTCCGCCACGTCGGCGAACTGCTCCAGCGTTTCCGCCCACCCCTTGTGCGTCTCCGCCGCGATCGGCATGGCCGTCGTGATGCCGTTGAGGACGAGCTGCACCAGCGCATAGCGGCGCTGCAAGACCTCCTCCTGGCGAGTGAAGACGTCGTGACGGCGGTGCAGGAAATAGTCGTCCGACCACTGGAGGCCGGGGGCAAGGTCGGGCGGCTGCCACGTATCCAGGATGCCGTGATCGATGTCGGCCAGAGCATCCAGGTCGATGAAGCCGGGACTCACGATCGAATCCCCAGCGTCGATGGTGGTATCCACGGGACCGGGGAAACGGTGTCCCACGAACAGGATGCGGTCCTGCTCGTAGACGACCTCGCCGCGGTCGTACACCACGTGGTCGGCGCCGTCGAAGCCGATGACGAAGCGACCGGTGACCTTCGTCCTCATCTTGGCGCGTCTCCTAATCAAGGGCGCGAATGGGTGGGGCCTGTCCCGGCGTCAGCCCCGGCCAGTCCGTGGCCATTGCCGTACCAGCCCGGTTTCCATCGCTCAGTACGTGAGCCCGTGTCCGAACGGGAAGAGCGGCTCGCCCGAATCGTAGGGCACGTCCTCCT
This sequence comes from uncultured Chloroflexota bacterium, assembly GCA_937967325.1. Taxonomy (GTDB): domain Bacteria; phylum Chloroflexota; class UBA4733; order UBA4733; family UBA4733; genus UBA4733. The sequence continues at coordinate 1,807 of CALBSQ010000175.1, read as the reverse complement.
TCTGCCGTCGTACCGCCTCCATAGAAGACGGCAGCTCGAAGGGGAGCTTGGCGGAGGGCGCGACGCGACCGAAGATCACGTCGAGGACAGCGGCATCGCTGGCCCCGAAGTCGGCAAGGAGGGCGGCGCTATTCGCCGCGAGCTCGGGGATCACCGCCGGTCGGTCCAGATGGATGACCACGATGGTGGGAACCGAAGTAAGGATACGGCGGAGGCGCGCCTGCTCCTCCGTCGGGAAGCTCAGGTCGCCGGCGTGGAAGAAGCGCTCCAGGAAACCATCGCGAGGCTCGAAGGGCGCCGCCAACCGCAGAATGGCGAAATCGGCGCCGGCCAGCTCGGGCACGATCTGCCCATAATCGCCGGATGCGTCGGCGGCGACATTCTCCAGGTAGAGCTTCGGCCTGCCCGACAGCGGTAAGGTCGCGCCGGCAGACGCGGCGGCGTTCTTGAGCAGGACGATGGAACGGCGCTGGGCAGTCTCGCCCGTCGCCCGAAACTGCTCGGCGCCGACGATCCGCTCTGCCGCGTCCGCGTCCGCGTAGGGGTCGTCGAACAGACCCAGCCGGAACTTGTCGCGCAGTAGCCGGCGCACCGACGCGTCGATCCTGGCTTCGGCAACCCGCCCGCTCCGGACGAGGTCGACGACGACCTCCGGACACTCCTCCCCGCCGAACTGGTCGACGCCGGCCCCGAGCGCCTTCTCCACCCGCTCGGCAAGACTCAAGTGCTCGACGCCCCAGGCCCGCGCCTCCATCGCACTGCCGGCGATCTCCCGCGAAGTCAGCAAACCCCAATCGGTGCAGACGACCCCATCGAAGCGATAGCGCTCGCGCAAGAGACCGGTGATGACTTCCCTGTTGAAACCGAAGGCGACTTCCTCGAGGCCGACGCCGATCGGCACGCCATAGTAGGGCATGATCTGCGCCGTGCCGGCAGCCAGCGCCGCCTCGAAAGGGATGAGGTGGTAGTCGAAGTTGCCGCCGGGGTACACCTGCTCCTTGCCGTAGGGGAAGTGGGGGTCCTCGCCGTCCTTCTGCGGCCCGCCGCCGGGGAAGTGCTTGGTCATGCAGGCCACGCTACGCGGGCCGAGCGCCTCGCCCTGGAAGCCGCGGATATAGGCAGCGACCAGCCGGGAGGCCAGCGCGGCGTCCTCGCCGAAAGTGCCGTTGATACGCCCCCAGCGCGGCTCGGTGGCCAGGTCGGCCATGGGATGCAGCGCCACGCGGATGCCCACGGCCAGGTACTCCTGCCGGGCGATGTCGGCGAACTGCTCCACCAGCGCGGGGTCGCCGATGGCGGCGAGACCGATCGGCTCCGGCCAGCGAGAGAAGGCGCCCGCGAACATGCTCGTCGCCGGGTTGTTGCTGAAGGCGTGCCGGGGATCGGAGGAGAGGGTGATCGGGATGCCCAGCCGCGTCTGCTCCGCCAGCGCTTGCAGCTCGTTGTGCCACTCGGCCAGCGCCCGCGGCTCCCCGCCGCCCAGGACGTTGAAGTGGCTGATCAGGCGCGCGGTAATCAACTCGGACACCGGGGGGAGGCCGTGGAAGCCGCCCGGCCCGCTTGGGGGCGCAGCCATCGTATGGAAGAGCAGCCCCGCCTTCTCCTCCAGCATCATCTGAGCGAGCACGTCCTCAACCCGCTCCTCGAGCGGGAGCCGCGGATCCTCGTAGGGATCCAGGCGGCCGTTCTTGTTGAGGTCTCGGTAGCTGAAGCCATCCGCGGTGCGAGACATCGCCCTTCCCATCGCGCTTTCCCTCTCGACACGCCCATGCCGACAGTTGTTGTCCGCTCTGCCGCGTCCTAGACC
>CALBSQ010000174.1 GCA_937967325.1 uncultured Chloroflexota bacterium | reverse complement strand
AGTCAGTGAGTACGAGGCGCCGGAGCTGGCGCTCACCCGAGAGGAACTGCAGCAGATCGAAGTTGCCGTCAGCTGGGAGGCGCCTACCGAGTCTGTGCTCGACCCGGACTATCGGCCGTCGCGACGATCACGGCGGCGGAACGGCGTTTGGCCGCCGCGGCCGCGGACGGCGATGTCGGCCTGGATTGGCGCGCCGCCGTTGCCGAATTGGTGGCCGGCGAGGGGGACGATGCCCTGCTGCTGCTCAGCCAGGATGCCGCCTTTGCCGCTACCCTGGCCAAACGTTTCGTGACGGTGGGCGGCATCGTCGGCGCGATCGCGGCAGCCCTGCCCGTACACCTGCGAGCGGCCCAGGAGACGCTCCCCTTGGACGAGAATAGCGCGCTGGCCGCCGCGCATGGCACGCGCTATCCCATCCTGCAAGGGCCCATGACTCGTGTGAGCGATGTCGCGCCCTTCTGTGACGCCGTCGGGGCGGCGGGAGCGTTACCCTTCCTCGCGCTCGCCCTCATGCGCGGGCCACAGGTCGAGGCGCTCCTCCAAGCGACCGCGGACCGCATGGCCGGTCGTCCCTGGGGAGTGGGAATTCTCGGCTTCGTCCCGCCGGAGCTGCGGCAAGAGCAACTCGCCGTCGTTCGCGCGTTTCGACCGCCTTTCGCCATCATTGCCGGCGGCCGTCCGGATCAGGCGAGGCAGTTGGAGCAGGAAGGCATCGTCACCTACCTGCACGTCCCCTCCCCCAACCTGCTCGACCTGTTTCTCACCAGCGGCGCCCGCCGTTTCATTTTCGAGGGGCGCGAGTGCGGCGGGCACGTCGGGCCGCGCTCCAGTTTCGTGCTCTGGGAGTCCATGATCGAGCGGCTCACGGCCCGCATCGATTCCCTCGATGTCAACGGCGGCGACTGCCACGTCGTCTTCGCCGGCGGCATCCACGATGCTCGCTCCGCCGCCATGGTGGCCGCGATGGCGGGGACGCTGGCCCAGCGCGGCGTCAAGATCGGCGTGCTCATGGGTACGGCCTATCTCTTCACCGAAGAAGCGGTCGCCTCCGGCGCGATCGTGGAAGGCTTCCAGCGCGAGGCGCTGAGCTGCAACCATACTGTCCTCTTGGAAACGGGACCTGGGCATGCGATTCGTTGCGCCGATACTCCCTTCCGGTTGGCCTTCGAGCTGAGAAAGCGCGACCTCATCCAGGCCAGCCGTCCGGCGGAGGAGCTGCGCCAGGCGCTGGAGGATCTCAACCTTGGCCGGCTGCGTATCGCCTCGAAAGGGGTGAACCGGCCCCCCCGGTACGGGAAGCAGCCCGAAGCTCCTCGCTACGTTCAGGTCGCCCCCGACCAACAGCGTGCCCAGGGAATGTACATGCTCGGCCAGGTCGCGGTGCTGCGTGACCGGCTCACCACCGTGGCCGATCTCCACCGGGAAGTAGCGGCCGGCGGGACGGCTTTCCTCCGCGACCTGGCTGTTGACGATATGCCAGAGGCTCCGCCGCGTCCCAGCGATGTGGCCATCATCGGCATCTCGACGATCTTGCCCAAGGCGCCGACGCTGCAGCGGTACTGGCATAACATCATCAACAAGGTGAATGCGATTCAGGAGGTGCCGGAGGAGCGTTGGCGCGCCGCCGACTATTTCGATCCCGACCGGACCAAGAAGGACCGCGTGTACTCGAAGTGGGGCGGCTTCCTGGAGCCGATCCTTTTCGATCCCACCGCCTATGGCATCCCGCCTTCTGCCATTTCCTCAATCGAGCCGGCGCAACTGCTGACTTTGGAGGCGACGCGAGCGGCGCTGGCTGACGCGGGCTATGCCGAGCGTCCTTTCGACCGCGAGCACACCTCCGTGATCCTGGGGGCGGGCGGAGGCGTGGGCGAATTGGGGCAGCTCTATGGATTTCGGTCCTTGTTGCCGACCTTTTTTGGCGAGCAGGCAGGCGACGTGGTGCAACAGTTAGGCGACACCCTGCCCGAATGGACGGAGGACTCCTTCGCCGGCATCTTGTCCAACGTCGCTGCCGGCCGGGTCGCCAACCGCTTCAACTTCGGCGGCGCCAACTTTACGGTCGACGCCGCCTGCGCCACCTCGCTCGCCGCGGTCTACCTGGGCGTGCGGGAGCTGGAGGCGGGGACCAGCAACGTGGTCGTCGCCGGTGGCGTCGACACAGCGCAGAGCGCCTTTGCCTACCTGTGCTTCAGCCGGACCCAAGCGCTCTCGCCGCGCGGGCAGTGCAGCGCCTTTGACGAGAGCGCCGACGGCATCGTCATCAGCGAGGGTCTGGCGATGCTCGTGCTGAAACGCCTGGAAGACGCCGAGCGCGACGGCGATCGCATCTACGCCGTCATCAAGGGGGCCGGCGCCTCCAGCGACGGCCGCGACAAGGGACTCACGGCGCCGCGCCCGGAAGGGCAGATCCGGGCGCTGGAGCGCGCCTACGCCAAGGCTGGGGTCTCGCCGGCCACCGTGAGCCTGATCGAGGCCCATGGCACCGGCACGGTCGCCGGCGACCGGGCGGAAGTGATGGCGCTGACCAAGTTCTTCTCGCGCGCCCATGCCGAGCGCCAGAGCTGCGCGATTGGCTCTGCGAAGTCGATGATCGGGCATACCAAGAAGACGGCGGGAGCCGCCGCTATGGCCAAGGTCGCCCTGGCACTGCGCCACCGGGTGCTCCCTCCCACCATTGGTGTGGAGCGGCCGAACAAGCGCGCCGACTTCGCGCGGACCCCCTTCTACGTCAATAGCGAAGCGCGCCCGTGGATCGCCCGGCCGGATGGTACGCCACGTCGAGCTGGGGTGAGCGCCTTCGGCTTCGGCGGGACGAACTTCCACGTCGTCATGGAAGAGTATCGTGGCGCCTTCCGCCCGACGGACGACGCGCTGGAGCGCGATTGGCCGAGCGAGCTGTTCATCTGGACGGCCGGCGATCGTGCCGGCCTGGTGAGCGCACTCGCTCCCGTTGACCGGGCGCTGTCCCAGCCCTCCCCGCCCCGGCTGGCCGATCTGGCCGCGACGACCTGCGCCGTCGCGCGGAAGTGTGCTCACGCCGGTGTGCGCCTGGCGATTGTCGCCCAGTCAGACGATGACCTGCGCACGAAGCTGGCGGCCGCCCGTGCCGGCCTGGACGACCCGAAATGCTCGGAGATGGCGGACCCGACTGGTGTCTTCTTTTCCGAGCGGCCGCTGGCGCGGCAAGGGAGGATCGCCTTTCTCTACCCCGGCCAGGGGTCGCAGTATCCGGACATGGGACGGGACCTGGCGCTGCACTTTCCGGAAGCACGGTTGAGCTTCGAGCAGACCGACGCGGTCCTGGCCGGCGACTTCGCCCGCCCCCTAAGCGGCTGGATTTTCCCACCGCCGTCGTTCAGCGACGCCGACGTGGCCGCCAGTCGCCAGGCGCTGACCGACACGCGCATCTCCCAACCGGCGCTCGGGACGACCGCTGTTGCCGTCCATCGCGTCCTGCAAGCGCTGGGAATCACTCCGGACATGGCCGCGGGCCACAGCTATGGCGAGCTCGTGGCGCTTTGGGCGGCAGGGGTCATGAGCGACGATGCGCTCCCGCGGCTCTCGGAAGCCCGGGGGCGGTTCATGCAGGAGAGCAGCGCCGGCGAGCCTGGGACGATGGCGGCCGTGGAAGTGGATGTCGCCACGGTCGCCGCGGCGCTCGATGGCCTCGATAGCGTGGTCTGCGCCAATGTCAACGCGCCCGACCAGACCGTCATCTCCGGCAGCAGATCGGGGGTGGAGCAGGCGGTGGCGGCGTTCGCTGCGAAAGGAGTCCGCGCCCGCCAACTCCCCGTCGCCTGCGCCTTCCACTCTCCGCTCGTCGCACCGGCGCGCGCCCGGTTCGCCGAGGTCATGGTGGCCACCGCACTGCGGCCACCGGCATTCCCGGTCTACTCGAACACGACGGGCGAGGCACACTCGTCCGATCCGATCGAGGTTGGGGAGCTATTCGCGGATCACCTGGTTCGGCCGGTGGAATTCGTTCGCGAGATCGAGTCGATGTATCGAGATGGCGCCCGTATCTTCATTGAGGTCGGACCCAAGGGTGTGCTCACGGGCCTGGTCTGCCGTATCCTGGCAGGACGCTCGCACGTCGCCATCGCCACAGATGCCGAGGGCAGGTCCGGTCTCCAACAGTTGCTACTGGCGCTGGCCCGGCTAACAGCGGAGGGTGTGGATGTCCACACCGATCGTCTCTTCGCCGGGCGATGGACGCAGGAGCTGCGATTGGAGGACCCGGGAACGGCCATACCGACGACAGCGCCGGCGGCCTGGTTAGTCAGCGCGGCGCACGCCCTGCCGCTGCGCGACGCCGGCAAGCCGGTCCAGCGTCGACGCCTCAGCATCCGCATACCCGAGGTGGCGGGTGGCCTCATCGATACGGACATACCCGCGCCTAAACCGGCTGGACGTGAACAGGCGCCGAGCGGAGTGGACGCATCCATCCCAATGTCTCAGCCGATGCCTGTGAGTAACGGTCACCTCCTGCCAAGATCGAACGGGCACGTCGTTGTCCCGTCCGCTGGCGCGGCGGCAATGCCCTCAGCCAGTGCCCAGCCGCTGCTGGCGCGAGCCGACGTCGCGGAAATGGTGGGCCGGTTCCAGCACGTAATGGGCCGTTACCTGGACACCCAGCAGTCGGTCATGCTTTCCTATCTTGGCGGTCCGGTGGCCCCTGCCGAAGCGGTTCCCGCGCCGCCAGCAGAGGCAACTCTGAGTCCGCCGGAACTGGTGACGCCGCCATTCTTCACTGCCGAGGTGGCTTCGGCGCCACCCGCCGCCAAACCGGCGCCCGCGGCGCCCACGCTCACGTGCGAGTCCATCACCGCTCTGTTTCTCGCCATCGTGAGCGATCGGACCGGCTACCCGCTGGAGATGCTCGGACTGGATCTGGACGTCGAGGCGGACCTCGGGATTGATTCCATCAAATGGGTCGAGATCCTGTCCACCTTCCAGGAGCAACAGGGTGACTCCGCCGGCCGGATCGAGA
>CALBSQ010000173.1 GCA_937967325.1 uncultured Chloroflexota bacterium | reverse complement strand
CCCGCTTGCGGGGGAGAACGCCCAGAGGGCACCCGAAAGCCGGAGTGAGGGCCCGTCGCCGGCCAATTTCGCCAGCAGCAACTCAGTTTGCTCCCGGCTACGGTGCGTGCTACTGTGAACCTCCCAATTGAGGGAGCCAAACGTGCCGACACTTCATACCTACATCCGACGACGAGGAACCGGGCTCGACGACCCAGTCGAGCTCAACTATCTCACTACTGGCCGGCACTTGCAGCTTGACCTGCAGGAATTGGAGCGCCACGCGCTGCCCAAACCGGACCTCATGCGCGGGCTGCTGCGTTGTTCCACAGTGGCTCAAGCTTCGGCGGTCGTCGCTCTTCAGCTGCACGGCCTCTACACGCGGGAAGTCGGGGTCGACGACGATGACGACTTCTACGTTGCCTACCCGGAGTTCGTGGGGCCTCCGCGCATTCAGCTCCGCGCCCCGCGACCGGCGCGACCAAATGCGCCACCGGCAGCCAAGAGTTGAGCGAGCGCGTTCCACGCCGATTCAACGAACTGGCAGCCACCATTGCGGACATCCGTTACAGCGGTTAGACTATGGCGAATAGTTCGGAACTACCAAAGTATAGTGATGGGGCCGTGACAGCCGAGACGAGCGACTCCCCGCGAGAAACAACGGCGATCCTCTTGCGTCGCATCAGTCGCGCACTGCGCGATCCCCAGACGGAAGACTGGCTGACCCTGGATCTGTCTATGGCCCAGCTTAAGCTTCTCTTTTCTTTGTTCTATCGCGGGCCGGCGACTGTCGGCACACTGGCGCACGTGCATGGTCTCAAGCTGCCAACGGTATCGACCACCCTCGAGCGGCTTGTTCGGGCCGGCCATGTCGAGCGCACCAACGACCCCGACGACCGCCGAGTCGTGATCAACCGCCTCACGGCCGATGGGGCCGCGTTAGTGGAGCGTCTGCGCGAGGAGCGCCGGCTGCGGATCGATCAAGCGCTGGACAAGCTTGCGCCGCGCGATGTGGCAACCTTGCACGAGGGCCTGAGCGCGCTTGCCGCTGCGCTCGGCCTCAACCGCCCGAACGGCTCGGCGGCGACGCCGGATGTGTCCACTGTGGAGACCGTGCGATGAAGACGATGGCCAGGCTGCTGTCGTTCCTGGGGCCATACTGGTTCATTTCGGCCTTCGACATGGCCATGATTCTGGTCCTATCGTTCTCCCGCATGGGGCCGGCCTGGTTTACTCGCGCCATCATCGACAATGGCATACCCAACCGCAATGGGCGCTTGATCATCGTGCTCTGTGTGTCGATGCTGTTCGTCGCGTTGGCAACGAACGCGGCGTCCTCGTTCGAGGGCTACATCGAGCAATGGCTCGGCCAGCACGTCGTCTTCGACGTGCGCAACCGTTTGTATGCCCACCTGCAGTCTCAATCGATGAGCTTCTATGACGCCAACCAGACGGGGCAGCTCATGTCCCGGGTCACCAACGACGTCAGCACGGTTCAGAGCTTCCTCGGCCAGGGACTCGCGCGGCTCATCAATACCTTCGTGACCATCGTGGTGAACCTGATCATCATGCTGCTGCTGGACGTCAGGTTGACCGTCGTGGCGCTTGCTGTCCTACCGCTCATTGTCTTCTATCAGATGAAGATGAATGAGATGCGCCTCCAGTGGCGGGCCCTCCAGCAAAAGCTGGCCGACGTGAACGCGGTCATCCAGGAAACAACGGCGGCCATCAAGCTGATCAAGGCGTTCGGTCGCGAAGGCTACGAAGGGGGCCGTTTCAACAAGGCCAACTGGGAGATGCGGCAAGTTCGCCTGCGCACGTCGCTGCGCACCGGCTGGATCTTCCCAGGACAGGACTTCGCCGCCTCCGTCAGCCAGGCCCTGGTGCTGTCGGTCGGAGCAGCGCAAGTGATCAGCCACCACATGTCGCTGGGCAGCCTGGTTGCCTTTCAGGCCTACGTCACGGCCATGTGGTTGCCGGTGCGCTCGATCGGCTTTCTCAATCAGATGGCCTCACAGGCCACCGCCGCTGGTGATCGCATCTTCACCATCCTGGATACCCCCTTCGACGTGGTCGAGAAGCCGACCGCGGTCGTCCTGCCGCCGCTCAAAGGGCGGCTGGTCTTCGAGGACGTGGCCTTTGCCTATCGCGATAATCCACCGCTGCTTCACGACGTCTCCTTCACTATCGAGCCGGGCCAGACCCTCGCGCTGGTCGGGCCTTCCGGGTCGGGCAAGAGCACGCTGATCAACTTGATCCCGCGCTTCTACGACGTGACCAAGGGACGCGTCCTCATCGACGGCATCGACGTTCAGGACGTCAAGCTCGAATCGCTTCGCTCCCAGATTGGTATGGTCTTGCAGGAGACGTTCCTGTTCAACATGACCGTGCGTGAGAACATCAGCTACGGCCGCTCCGATGCCACAATTGAGGAAATCGTCGAGGCGGCAAAGGCCGCCAACGCCCACGACTTCATCACGGAGCTGCCCGACGGCTACGACACGTTGGTCGGCGAGCGCGGTACGCGGTTGTCCGGCGGGCAGCGCCAGCGCCTCTCCATTGCTCGCGCCATCCTGGTGGATCCGCGCCTGCTCATCCTGGACGAGGCGACATCCGCCGTGGACACGCGGACGGACTACCTGATCACTCAGGCCCTCCAGGCCATCATGCAACACCGCAGCACGATCGTCATAGCCCACCGCCTCTCCACGGTGCTGCGGGCCGACCAGATTCTTGTAATGGACCAGGGCAAAGTCATGGCGCGCGGTACGCATCGGGAGCTCCTGGACTCGAGTGCGGCCTATCGCCACCTCTATGAGTTGCAATTCATGGTGGGCCGCGACGAAGCCCCGACCCCAATGGTTGCCGGGAACGGCCGGGCAGGGCCGCATCTTGTGCCACCACCAACGACGAACGGCCATACGCGAGAGTGGCCAGGCGATGGACGGAGTAATGGCGCAGCAACGCTGACGTCCGTTGGCGATCCGCAATCGCCCGCCAAGGTAGGAGGCCGCTAATGGCGATGCGCATGGGCGGCGGTGGCGGCGGTTGGGGCGGCGGCGGCGGCGGCTGGCACCGCATGGCCAGCGAGAAAGTGACGCTGCAAACGCCGGTCTGGACGCTGATAAAGCGCATGGGCGGCCTCATCGCCGGCCAGAAGGTCTTCCTGCTCGTCGCGGCCGGCTGCATCTTCGTCGCCTCCTTGCTCAACATGATTCCCCCGTTCATCACGAAACAGGTGGTCGATACCGACATTGCTCGTGGCGACAACTCTCGGCTCGCCGTCATCGCCGTGGCGCTCATTGGCTTGCAGTTGGCGCGCTATCTATTGACCTACGTCAACCGCTACTCCGTCGCCCTGGCGACCCAACAACTGGTCTATCGCGCCGCCAAGGATCTCTACGAGCGAGTCCTGCAGCTCTCGCTGCGCTTTTACGAGAAGAACGGCTCGGGAGAGATCATCTCGCGGGTCACCAATGACATCAACGTCATTCAGAACGCCCTCAACGGCGGCGCCGTGCAAGCAGTCGTTGGGATGGTGAATATCCTGACCTATTCCATCATCCTGCTGATCCTCAACTGGCCATTGGCCTTGCTGTGCTTCACCACGCTGCCGGCGCTCTTTGTCGCCAGCACGTTGACGGCTTCGCTGCTGCGCGTTCGCTATAAGCGGGTGCAGGAGAAGATCGCTGGCGTGAACGCTGTGTTGGCCGAAAACATCACCGGCGCCCGCGTCAGCCGCGCCTTCGCCCGCGAAGGCCAGCAGATGGAGCGTTTTCAGGAGCAAAATCGCCAGAATATGCGGGCCAACATGGATACGGCGGCCGTGCAGGCCGTGGCCAGCCCGACGATCCAGATGATTGGGACCGTCGGCACCGGGCTGGTCCTCAGCTTCGGCTCCTACTGGATCTTCGCGGGCGATCTGAGCCTCGGCTCGCTGGTCGCCTTCATCTCCTATTTGACTGCCTTCTACCAGCCGGTAAATGACCTCATACAGGTCAACAACACCTTCCAGCAGGCGCTCGCCGGCGCTGAGCGGGTCTTCCAGTTCATGGACGAGGTGGTCGACATTGAAGATTCGAAGGGGGCAACTCCGCTAGAGCATTGTCAGGGAGCGGTCTCCCTCGATCGCGTCTGGTTCAGCTACACCCCCGGCCTGCCGGTCCTCAAGGACGTGTCGATCGAGGCAGCGCCGGGTGAGATGATCGCGCTGGTTGGCCACACCGGCTCAGGCAAGACGACCATCGTCAATCTGATACCGCGTTTCTACGACGTAGAGTCCGGCGCGGTGCGCATCGACGGTCGCGACGTCCGGACGATAACGCAGCACTCGCTGCGCCAGCACCTGGCCATCGTGCTCCAGGAGACCTACCTGTTCAGCACCACACTGGCGGACAACATCCGCTACGGACGGCTCGATGCCACCGACGACGAGGTAATCGCCGCTGCCACAGAAGCCCGTGCCGACGACTTCATCGAGAAGTTGCCGCAAGGCTACTTGACCAACCCGGGCGAAGGGGGCCAGTCACTCTCCCGCGGCCAGCGCCAGCGCATCGCCCTGGCGCGTGCGATCCTGGCCGACCCGCGCATCCTCATTCTCGACGAAGCGACATCCGACGTCGACACCGAAACAGAGGTGCTCATCCAGGAGGCGCTGGATCGGGTAATGCGCGGACGCACGGTCTTCGTGATAGCACACCGCCTGTCGACCATCCGCAACGCCGACCGCATTGTGGTCATGGACCATGGACAGGTAGTCGAGCAGGGCCGCCACGAGGAGCTGTTGGCGCGAGGCGGCGCCTACCGCGCGCTCCACGACATTCAGTTCGCGGCCCAGGAAGCCATGCTGGCAGCGGCCGGGTAGTCGATCCGACGTGTATTCGCTCCCGCCGTGACGCCTCTTTGCACCTTGCTTCACCGCCCACCAACATGTCGAGCAAATAGCGGTAAGCTCGCGACCGCCAATAGTTCAGTAGGGGAGCTTCGTCTTGACTAGGAAACGAGTCATTATCCTGGTAGGTATCGCCGTTGTGCCGCTACTGGCGGGAGCGCTCATCGCCGGCGCCTCGATCTGGCACGACTCCCTTGCTTACGTCAAGTCGACCAGCGCTCGCGTGAGCGGCACCGTGACCCAGGTATCGGCGCCCGGAACCGGGGAAGTGCTGGAGTTGCCCTACGACGTCGGCGCCACCGTTCAGCAAGGCCAGACCCTCGCGACCATCGAGCTCGCGCCGCAGGTACAGCTCGGGGCGGCAACCGATCAGCAGTCGGTCCGTGATCCCGTTAAGGCTCCCGTCGACGGTACGATCATCAAGCGGTTTGTCCATGTTGGCGAACGAACCACTACAGGACAGGCGATCATTTCGCTCGTTAACCTGACCCAGTTGTACATCGTCGCCGATGTGGACGAGAGTCGAGCCCCGATGGTCGAGGAAGGCCAGAGCGCCACCGTCTATCTACGGGCATTCGACAAGAACGTGCCGGGCCAGGTCGCGGGACTCACGCCCGCAACGTCCGACCTGGTCACGACCGCCCCAGCAGGACAACAGCAGTCGGGCGCGACGCCCCAGGTCCCAATCATTGTCTACTTCGACGCGGGCAACCTGCCGGTCTATCCCGGCATGTCGGCGGATGTCACGATCAGCGTTCGATAGGCATAGCGTGTGGCCACAAGCGCGCAGAGTCCAGCAGCCCTCGCGTGCGACGACGCCTCATGGAACATATACTAGGCCCCGTTACGATGGATGGCCGCGGCCAGGCCAGTCCACAGGAAGGGAATTCAGGTGGCAGAACAGGCAACCAAAGAGACGTTGGGCTTCGGGGTCGTCGGCCTCGGCATGGGGAAGCATCACTGCCGCGCCGTTCGGGCGGCCAAAGGCGCCCACCTGGCTGCCATCTGCGATGTGCGCCGCGAGCTGGCCGACCAGGTGGCCGCCGAGTACGGCTGCAAGGCCTACTACGATCTTGACGACATGCTCAAAGACACGAACGTTCAGGTGGTGAACGTCGCGCTGCCGACGGGTATGCACGCCGACGCCGGGATCAAGGCGGCCCAGGCGGGCAGGCACGTCATCTGCGAAAAGCCACTCGATGTCAATCTGTACAAGGCGGACGCCCTCGTGGCCGCCTGCCGCCAGCACGGGGTAAAGCTCTGCGGCATCTTCCAGCGCCGGCTGCACCCGCTGTCGAAGCGCGTGAAGGAGGCCGTGCGCAGCGGCCGCCTTGGTCGCATCTATTACGCCGACATTCATCTGTACTGGTGGCGGGCACAAGGATACTACGACGGGGGCTGGCCGGCTGGTTGGCACGGAACCTGGGCGCTCGACGGCGGCGGGGCCGTGATGAACCAGGGCGTGCATAGCGTCGATTTCATCCAGTGGGCCATCTCGCCGGTGAAGCGCCTCGTCGCTCGAACGGGGACATTTGCCCACAACATCGAGTGCGAAGACGTGGGTATGGCGCTCGTCGAATTCGCCAATGGCGCTGTTGGAAACATCGTGTGTACGACGCTCGCCCATCCGGGCTTTTCCAACGACGTTCACATCTTCGGCGAAAACGGCAGCATCATCCTGCGCAACGACGGCGAAGTCGTCGCCTGGCGCATCAAAGGGCCGAATGAGCAGCAGGAGGACGAGGAGATGCGCCGCTTGTACCCAGGCGGGCGCAACAATCCGTCTGCCGACCCTATGGTGATCGGCTTCGATGGCCACACCGGCGAGGTGGAGGACATGGTGCAGGCGATCAAGGAGGATCGCCAGCCCCTCATACCCGGCGAGGAGGCACGGCACGCCATCGAGATTATCCTGGCCATCCAGAAGTCGGCAGAGACGGGAAAATGGGTGAGCCTCCCCGACGCCGAGCTGAGCAGCCCAACGCCCGTCTGGCGTGAGTCGTCCCGAAGCTAACGTCGGATACGAAAACGTGGGCACGCGTCCCGAGCGGCCCGCCATACGACCCTACGGACGTAAGTTCGGTCGCCTTGTCGAGGGCCCGCGCTGGTGGCGCGGCGCGCTCGCCGTAGCCGCCTACTTCCTCGTGCTCTGGCTGGTCGCGATCCCGGGCTATCCCGTGCCGGAAGTCGTGAAGGCGACCGTTGGATTTCTCCTCGCCGGAGCCAGCGCCGGTATCGTGGTGCGGAGGCGGGGCTGGCTCGCGGGTCTCATCGGCTACGCGGCGGTCGTGTTGCTGGTCGTCCTCGCCGTCGTGGTGACACTCGGAACGTCGTTCCTGGGACCGGCGTTCCTCGTAAACGGCAGCACAGCGGGCGGCGACACCGCGACCGTCGGCAAGGCAGGAGCGCGATTAGCATTCGTCTTGGCGGGTCTGGCCCTCGGGGGGGCCATCCTATCCGCAGCCGGCGGCGCCGCGGGGACGGCGCTGCGGCATCGGAACGAGCCAACGGCTAGGCAGTGAGCCCAACGCCGCGATGTTACTGATCCCACTCGGGCGCGGATCGCGGTGTGAGCCCGGTTGGACCTTCCAGGGGGTCGCTGGGCGCTTGGTCGACCGCGACCTCCACGCCTCCGTGCAACTGCTGGGCGGCGTTGCTCTGCCCGAGGCTCGCGGTACCACCGATGACCAAACGGTCCAGTTCCGCCGATCCGACGTTCATTTGCACCAGCCTGATCGTATGGCCGGTAGCGCCGCCGCCTTGCAACTGCTCACCGCAGTTCTCGCAATAGCTCGCGATGTCGTTGTTTAGCTTTCGGCAGTTCCTGCAGACTTTCATTGGCCCGTCCTCATACGCGGCGATCCCCTCCGATTAGCGACTGTGCCTGCGCGGTCCCTCCTGCGCGGTCACTATTGTACGCCCAGGCTTGCAACCTCGCGCTACAGGGCCTCCCATTGCGTCATGCGCCGCAATGACATTATGTTCACTTCGATGATCCGCGCTGCTCACCGCCACGTAGCATGACAGAGCTATAATCGTGCTGCACGGCAGCTAAGCCATGGTTCCGAGGTAGACCAACGGAGCGCTAATGGAAGACCACGAGCGGGCGCACGACCTCGCGGAGGAGCGCGCGTTTGGTGTGCTCGCAACCGACGACGCTCACTGGCTGACCGACCACCTCAGTAGTTGTGCCGAGTGCCGCGCCTATGCCGCTGAGATGGGAGCAATTGCCGGGGCCCTGGCGCGATCAGTCGACTCGCAGCCGACGCCGCCGGAGTTGCGCGCCCGCATTGTCGCCGCCGCGGCGTCGCGGCCGGTCCTGGTGACACGCCGCCGCTGGGGGACGTGGGCCCTGGGCAGCGCCGCGGCCGCGGCCCTCGTCGCCTGTGCAATAGACTCGGTCGTCCTACGCGGTCAGCTTGCTGAGACGCAACAGGAGCTGGCAATCGAGCAGCGCGCCGCCGCCGCGGTCTTGCAGGGTCAACGTTTTGTCCGGCTCGCTCCCGTTTCAGGCAACGGTCCCTCGGCGCTTTGGGTCCAGCCGGCAACCGGCGCCCCCTATCTGGTGGCGCCGGACCTTCCCCATCCCCCAAGTGATCGCACCTATCAACTGTGGTACATCGTGGGGAGCAATGCCGTTCCCGCGGGAACATTCCTTCCCGATGGCATCCTGGTCCCTCCCATCCTGCCACCAGACGCCTCCCTCATCGCCGTTACCGATGAGCCGCGCGGCGGCAGCGCCAAGCCGACCTCCGCGCCGTTCCTCGCGGGCAAGGTCTGATCTCGACGCCTACCCGCCACCTGCGCCGCCACAATGATCGCAGAAACGTACCGCTCATCGTGCTAGAATCCGCGAATACTGGGCCGTTGCCTGGCGAGGAGAACATGCAAGGGAACCCTCCGCGGTCCCGAACGAACAGCGAGGTCGACCGCGCGCCGCTGCGAGCTCCTTCCGTCTCGGGCACGGACTAGCCCAATGGCGTCGGACAGCGTCGAGACGACCTCGGCGAAGGGATCGGACGAGCAGCTCATTCGGGCCATCGCTGCCCAACAGCAGGAGGCACTGGGCACGCTGTACGATCGGTACGGCGGGATCGCGCTCGGATTGGCGGCACGGATTCTGGGTGATCGCACCGGAGCCGAGGATGTCGTGCAGGACGCGTTCCTTCTACTCTGGCGCCAGGCGAGGACCTATCAGCCCACTCGGGGGAGCCTCCGTACCTGGCTGCTCAGCATCGTGCATCACCGCTCGATTGACGTGCTGCGCAGCCGCGCATCGGCGCGCAGCGAGCCGCTCGACATCGCACGCCACGACGTAGCCAGCGGCGACACCTGGACGGACGTCTACGCCGGCCTGAGCCGGGAGCAGATCAAGCGCGCCTTACTGCATATCCCCACCGAGCAACGCGCAACTATCGAGCTGGCCTTCTTCTCCGGCCTCACTCAACAGGAGATCTCAACCCGCCTGGAGGTGCCGCTCGGCACCGTCAAAGGGCGGATGCGTCTCGGACTGCAGAAGCTCCGAGGGCTGCTGGACGATCTCCGTCCGGGCGCCTAGCCAGCTTCCCGTCGCGAAATCCGAGGCCCGAGCCTCTACACAAACGCGGCCAGATAGTTGATGATGTCCGACTTCTTCGGAACCGCCGTCGGGATCGGGCTTGCGCCATTACCGGATGTCGGAGCGGCGCCGCCATGGGCAAAGAAACCTGAGCCGGTAAACAGCCAGATGATGGCGGCGATGATAACGATGGCGACGGCAAGCACGATCAGAACGGTGACCAAGTTGATTCCCGCCGCGACGGCCGAGTCGCCGGTGTTGGTGGGGCCGCTGGGAACATTGGGATTGATGTTGACCTGACTCATGACGGTTCTCCTCCACTGATGGCGAAGTGGCTGCCGGTCCATAGAGCCTGCCAGCCCGGCATGCCAAACCTCCCGTCACGTATCGCAAGAGTCATGCCACCGAACTCGCGCCGCGTTAACCGCCCAACAGACCGGGACGCAGCTCCCCGACGAGGTACAGCGATCCGGTCACCACCACCAAACCGTCATCGCCGGCTAGCTCGCAGGCCCGAGCCAGCGCATCCTTGGCATCCATTTCCAGGAGCGTGGCCGTCTCCGGCGACGGCATAGATCGCCGCAACAGGCCGGGGTCGACGCTCTGCTCAGGGCCCCAGTCAGTCGTGGCGCCAAAGCGGGTAAGCACGAGGGTCTGCGCGACTGACGTCAACGGGGCCAGGGTCTCGCGAACATCGTGCCCACGACGCATCGCGACCACCGCGACGATCCGCCGGCCCGAGTAAATGGTCTGGATGGCTTCCACGAGCGCGGCCATCTTTTGCGGATTGTGCGCGCCATCGAGCACCACGGTGGGGTTGCCGGGGATCACTTCCATTCGACCGGGGATGCGGCAGTCTCGCAGTGCCGTACGCAGCGCCTCTTCACGCACCGGATATCCCCGACCACCCAACGCCGCGGCCGCCGCGACTGCCAGCGCAGCATTCATGGTCTGGTGTCGGCCGAGCAAGCCGATGCTCAGGTCCCGGTAGGTTACCGTGGGTAGCGTGACGTCGAAGCGGCTCCCCGAGGCGTCGACCTGATGCACAGTCAGCGCGATCTCCTTACCCAGTCGCCACAGCGGAATCCCTGCCTTCTCCGCGCGGTCCGTGACGATCCGCTGCACCGACGGCTGCGTCACTCCGGTGATAGCGTGCCCGCCGGGCTTGAGGATGCCCACCTTGTCGGAGGCGATCTCTTCCACCGTATGACCCAGCACATCGACGTGATCGAGGCCGACGTTCGTGAGCACCGCGACGAAAGGATGGAGCAGGTTGGTGGCGTCCCACGTTCCGCCCAGCCCCACCTCGACGACCGCCGGGTCGGCTCGTTGCAGGCTGAACCAGCGGAAGGCCAGGGCCACGACCAGCTCGAACCATGTAGGACGCTCGGCGAAGGCGGTCCGGTCGAGGAGGGGAGCAACGTCGTCCAGCAAACGATGCAGCGCGTCGCAGTCGATTGCCTCCCCGGCGACGACCATGCGCTCGGACACGCTACTCAGGTGCGGCTTGGCGTGCAGACCCGCCCGATAGCCCGCCGCGTCGAATATGGCGGCCAGCAGGTGACAGGTCGATCCCTTCCCCGAGGTGCCGCCGACGAGGATCGCCGGCAGGTGTTCCTGGGGATCGTCGAGCGCCTGCAGGAGAAGACGCATACGGTCAAGCGTGGGCCGCTGGCCGCGCGGTGACGGCCGAGCCAACGCCCACAGTCGCGCCTCGACTTGCGCGCAGCCATGAGCGTCGTTCAGGCTCATTCGTCGCGGCCTATCTGCCAAGCAGACGCGCAACGATACCGGCAGCCGTGCGGTTCTCCAACGGTATCGGCTCCGCCGCTTCGACTGCCTGATCCTGCACTATCGCGCGCGGATGCGTATCGATCAGCGCCTGCACCATGGACTGCCCGTGGATCGCGGCGATCATGTCACAGGCCGGGCGCAAGGCGGGCGGCCGGACCACCGGGTCGTGCGCGTCGCTGGCCAGGACGTGCGCGAGCCGGTGGGCGAGAGCAAGTCGGGCCAGGCGGGCCGCCGCCCGGCCAAACACGCCGGTCACGCTCGCGGTGGAAATCTGGACGTAGCAACCGCGCACGACCCAGTCGTAGAGCCGACCGGGCCGCTCCTGGACGGTGCGGTTGCGTTCGGGATGGGCAATCACCGGGATGTAACCGGCCGTCTGCAGCTCGAAGAGCGCCTGATCGAAATAGAGCGGGAGCGCGTCCATAGGTGGCTCAACCAGGACATACCGCGATCCATTGAGCGTAAACAGCTCGCCACGCCGCAATCGCGCGGCGGAGTCCAGATCCAAAAAGATCTCAACCCCGACCAGGATTGTCACCGGAATGCCCGCGCCGGCGACGGCACGACGAACCTCGTCAAGTCGCCCGTCCATTGCCGCGCGGTCCAGTCGCGACTCCAGCACTTCCGCCGAGTGGCTCGTTGCCACCATGATCGCGGTCCCGTCCGCCGCCGCCGCTCTAATGAGCGCAACTGAGGTTTCCAGATCGACTGGACCATCATCGAACGCCGGAACGACGTGCGTGTGGAGGTCAACAGCCCCAAGTCGAAGGCTCACCCCCGACCGAATCCCCAACGCAACAGCCCGCCCTGACCCTCATCGTGGGTGAGGACCACGCCGAGGATATGGGCGTGGACGCGCGTCAGGAGATCTCGCGCATCGCGAACGTCTGCGCGACGGCTTCGGCCGCTATCGGCGACGAGCAGGACGCCATCGAGCTTGCCCGCCAGGAGCGCCGAATCGGCAAGGTCGGCAATGGCAGGAGTGTCGACGATGATCACGTCGGAGAACTCACCTAGCCGGGCAATCAGCACTTCCATGTGCACAGAATTCAAGAGCTGGGCCGGATTGGGCATCCGTGTGCCGGCCGGCAGCAGGCGCACGCCGGGCGCCACCGTGTCGCAGAGCAGCAGATCCACGGAGGCATCGCCGTTCAGCGCGTCGGTCAGTCCGCGGTCGTTTTCGATCCCGAAGATGATGTGTTGCGCCGGATGGATGAGGTCGGCATCGACCAGGGCCACTTGCTTACCGGCCTGGGCGAAGGCCACGGCCAGATTCGCGGCGGTCGTGCTCTTCCCGTCGCCGGCTTGGGAAGCTGCTACGGCCAGCGTGCGCAATGGTCGGTCTACATCGGCAAACTGGACATTGGTGCGCAGGCGGCGAAACTCTTCGGCAAACGCCGAGTCCGGCTGCGACAGGGTAACAAGGCTGTCATGGGTGGCAGCAGCGGGCACGATCTATTCCTTCCTGCGGCCTACCTGATCGCGTTCTCGGCTGGGCAGGCTCGGGGTGGCGCCGTTACCGGAAGACGGCGGCAGCGGCAGCCGGCCCGATGACATGGGCATGCGTGGCATGTTGGCCAGGAGCGGTAGACCGAGCCCCGTCTCGACATCGTATTCGCTGCGCAACCGATCGTCCCACACGTCAATCAGGTAGGCGGCGCCAGCGCCGATCAGCAACCCGAGCAGAGCGCCGGCCAGCGTGTTGGTCTTGGTCTTTGGCCGGTTCGGACTGGAAGGAACGGACGCTTGCTGATAGACGCGCACGTCGATGGCGGGATTCAAGTGCGCCTGGTTCTCCGCCTGGATGGTCGCAACGAAGAGTTGGGACAATTGATTGGCAATGTCCGCGGCGCGCTGCGCCTCGGTATCATCGACATCAATGGTGATAGTGCTGTTGGTGTTGTCCGGAGTCGCCTGAATCGCCTGCTTCAGGTCCGCCGGTGACTTGTCGAGCTTCATCTGCTGGTCGAGCGTGCTGAGCAGGTCGTCGCTCTTGATCTCCAGCGCGTAGTTGCCGAGGAGTTGCTGCGCGGCCAGACCGTTGCCGTAATCAAATTTGGACGCCGTCACCGAGACAAGGGTGCTCGCTCGATAGACCTTGGTGCTGAGCTTGCTGTATCCGCCGGCAACGACCGCGCAGATAAGGCAACAGACGGCGATGATCGGCCAGCGACGCGCCAACGCGCCGAGCACGTCGATCAACCGCATAGGTCCCCCTCCGGCGCAGTGGCTTGACTATAGGGGTTCGCGCCGGGCGCTGTCAAGAATGACTCCGCGCGACGGAAACCGGGCCGCCGACTAGGTCGCTCCGCACGTTGACCTTGCTCTGGCCATCCCGGTATACTGCGGAGCCGGTCACAACCGGCCATACGTCCAGGCTCGACTCCGCTCTGGTTGGCGTCGGGCACGGAGGGATGTCCGAGCGGTTTATGGTGGCCGTCTTGAAAACGGCTGAGGTGGTGAGCCTCCGGGGGTTCGAATCCCTCTCCCTCCGCCGGAAACAACCAAATATGGAGAGGTCGCATAGTGGTCTAGTGCGGCGGTTTGCTAAACCGTTGTGGGAGTTTTCTCACCCAGGGTTCGAATCCCTGCCTCTCCGCCAGGATTGACGCGATGTCTGTCTTCCACCGATCATGCAGGGGCGCGAGTTCCCTCGTGGCAATCTTCACTCGCACCTGACTCCGGCTCCGCGAGCGCCTTTCCGTACGTCCAATACACGTTCAGCACATAGTTCACGCCGAACGCCACGACGATGCCGATGAAGTTGGCGGCGCGGTAGTCCACGTGGGCACGACTGCTCAGGAGTGTCAGCACGCCGATGTTGACGACGAGACTCAACAAAGAGACGGCATTGAAGCGCCGGAATCGCGAGAACGATGGCGTTGGGTGGTGAAAAGTCCAGCGGTCGTTACACAAATAGTTGGAAACGATAGCGCACTCGATGGCGATCGCCGAGGCGACGATCAGCGGCAGATGCACGCGGCCGTACAGGAGCGAGAGCAGACCCTCGTTGATGACAGAGCCGAGCGCACCGACAATACCGAACCGGACGAACCGCAGCGCCTTGCCGCGCCAGAGCGGATTGAAGCCGCTCTGGCGCAGCTGGCTCGGGCGTAGCCCCATTGGCCCTATTCTCCTCGTCGCGGAGCTTCCCAGCGTCGGGGCGGACGATCGCGGGAGTCCTGCCGATCATCTCGCCGGCCAAAACCGCGATTGCCGCCCCGATCGGCCTCGCGATCGCCAAACCCGCCACGCGGGCGATCCTCGAAACGCCGCTCGCTCCTGAAGCCGCCTGATCCCGCGGCGCGATCGCCGTAATGCGGCCGCTCCTCGCCGCGCTGATCACTGCCATAACTGGGCCGGTCACCGAAGCCGCCGCGGCTTGGAGCGTCGCCGCGCCCGCCGAAATCGCTGCGCCCTCCGAAGTCCCCGCGAGGTCGATCTTCGAATCGCCTGGGAGCAGGCGCAGCCGGCTCAACCCGACTCCGCTGGCCGGCAAGCTCAGTTACCTGTCGCTCCAACTTTTCCAAGCGCGCGCGGAGATCCGCGATCGACTCGGTGGGCCGGCGGATTGCGGCCGCCAGCAGCTCCTCGGCAAGCTCGTCCGCCTGCACCCCTTCGCGCTCGGCACGCCGGCGCAATCGGCGGCGTAGCTCCGTCGACAGGCGAACGGCTATCGTGCCGGACGACGTGTCATCGGCCACTGTGGCATCGTCAGATTCCTCATCTTCCTCGGTTGTCTCGTCTTCAAGCTCATCGTCGGCCATTACTACCACCTCGTCGTCATCCTCTTCGGCATCTTCGTTGTCCTCGTCCTGAACGTCATCGCGATCAGGAAGAACTAGGCTCTCTTCGTTGTCGGCCGCCGCCGCTACGGCCGGCGCGGTCACTTCGCCGGCGGCTCCCGCCTCTGCCGGCACTTGATCTGGCACAACATACTCCTATGGCTGACACACGCTACCCACAACGCGCCTGAAATGCTTACTCAGCAGCCAGGGCTGGGACTTTCTCACCGCCTTCGCGACGACAAGCTGAAATCCGGTCAGCGGGCGGGGGCGCATTTCAGCGCCGCGCCGAACAAGCCGGAACGTCTCATGGCACAAGCGCCGCAAAAAGCATACCACGAGTGCCGGGTCGATGACGCGGCAGCATCGTTAGTCCGCCAACAACTCCACCAGCGCGCGCAGCGCCGCCGTGTAGCTGCGCCAGCCGAGACCGGCCACAGTACCGCGACAAGCCGGGGCGATGATGGAGTGGCGCCGCCACTCTTCGCGCGCCGCCAGATTGGACAGATGAACCTCCACAACCGGGAATGGCATTGCCTTGATGCAGTCGTGGAGGGCCACACTGTGTTGCGTGAAGCCGCCCGGATTAATGAGGGCGCCTTGCGCGTCGTCGATGTGCCCCTGGAAAAAATCGATGAGGGCGCCTTCATGGTTGGATTGGATGGTCGACAGGCGGCAGCCCAGGGTATCTGCCAGCTCGGCCAGCCGCGTGTCGATCTGTGGCAGGGTAACGCTGCCGTAGATGTGCGGCTCCCTCCGCCCGAACAAGTTGAGGTTCGGCCCATGGACAACCAACAGGTGCATCGCGAACGCCTCCCCGCGTGGCGCCCAGTATAGCGCCGGCGCCGCCTGGAGGCTGTTACAATGCCGGCGCTGGGGACACGGAATTGCAGACAGCCGCCGACACCGCTACGGTTCGCCGCGAACTCGGCGACCGCAAACAAGCCGTCGAGCAGTTTCTGACACGCTATTTTGCCGCCAAGCTGGACGGCGCCGCCGAGGTGTCGCCAGAGACCCGCGAGCTGGTGGAGTTCCTGGCTGGGTTCGTGCTTGCTGGGGGCAAGCGTGTGCGCGCGTGCCTCGTCGCGGCAGGCTATCGCTGCTGGGCGCCCGAGCCGGACGATGATCGGTTGGTCACAGCGGGAGCGGCGATGGAGCTGCTCCACGCCTTTCTGCTGGCCCACGATGACGTGTTCGACCGCGACGCGATACGCCACGGCGAGCCCACCCTGCATCGTCGATTCAGCAATGCCCTCGCCTCGCGATTTCCGTCGCCGGAGATCGAGCGCTACGGCGCTTCGCTCGCGATCCTGGCGGGCGATGTGGCAGCGACGCTGGCATTCGACGTCCTGGCGTCGACTCCAGCTGAGCCGGCGCGCGTGATCGCCGCGACCCGCACGCTGGCCCGCGTGGCGCTGGAGACCGGCTACGGCGAGGCGTTGGACGTGCTGGCGGAGCTACACCAGGGAGTGGACGAGCGGCTGGTCGCTCAGATTCATCGCTACAAGACCGCCAAGTACACAATTGAGGGTCCCCTGCACATCGGAGCCATCCTCGCCGGCGCCCGGCCGGCACAACTGGCCGGGCTGAGCGCGTTTGCCGTGCCCTTAGGTATCGCCTACCAACTGCAGGACGACCTGCTCGGCGTGTTCGGCAGCGAGCGCGTGACCGGCAAGCCCGTGGGCGCCGACCTTCGAGAAGGAAAGCACACCCTCCTCGCCTTCCATGGCTTGGAAGGCCCATTCGCCTCGCAGTTGCGACCGTTGCTCGGCCGGCGCGACCTGAGCGACGAACAGGTGGGACAGGCGCAGCAATACCTCCGCGACGGCGGCTCCGTGACGCACAGTGAGGAGCGAATCGCCAATCTGGTGACAGAATCCGTGGCCGCGCTCGATCACCTCGACGCTCGCCCGGACGGCCTTGCCTTCTTGCGAGGGTTTGCGATCGAGCTCGTGGGACGAATCTCGTGACCACCTCGGCCCGAACGCTTCGTGTCGGCACCCGAGGCAGCGAGCTGGCGCTGGTGCAAGCGCGATCCGTCATCGCCGCGCTGGTTGCGGCGTATCCAAAAGTCCGCTGTGAAGAGGTGATCATCTCTACGCGCGGCGATCGTCTTGTCGACCGCTCCTTTGCCGAAGCGGGCAGTCGCGGCATCTTTGCGCTCGATCTTGAGACAACACTGCGCGAGGGCGCCATTGACCTGGCGGTGCATAGCCTGAAGGATCTGGCATCGACCCCGCCCGAGGCGCTGGTGCTCGGGGCAATCCTGCCGCGGGCAGATCCTCGAGACGCCCTGGTCTCGCGCGACGGCCGCGCCTTCGCCGAGCTAACCGAAGCGGCATCTATTGCGACCAGCAGCGTTCGCCGGTCGGCCCTACTGCGGTGTCGACGACCGGATATCGTGGTCAAACCGATCCGCGGCAACGTGCCGACACGGCTGCGGAAAGCTCGTGAGCTAGGCTACGATGGCGTCATCCTAGCCGCGGCGGGATTGGATCGTCTCGGCCTGAGCGCCGCCATCAGCGAGCGCCTCGACCCTGACTGGTTCTTGCCTGAGGCAGGACAGGGAGCAATCGCCGTCCAGGTTCGCGAAGACGACAGCACAGCGCGGACGCTCGTGGCCGCCCTGGACGACGCGTCCAGCGCCGCCTGCTGCCTCGCCGAGCGGAGTTGTGTCGCCAGCCTAGGAGGGGACTGTGACACGCCGATCGCGGCGCTCGCCCAGGTGCAGGACGGCTGGATTGGTCTCACCGCCCTGGTTTGCACAACAGATGGGCAGACCATGCTGCGCCGGACGGCGCGCGGCCCACTGAACGCCCCGGCGCAGCTTGGCAAGCATGTCGCTGCCGAGTTGCTGGATGCGGGCGCGGCTTCGCTTATCGGCCAGCGCTAAGGGAGTGTCATGACGGGTACGAGGCAATGGTGTAGGGGCCTCGCTTGCGGCGCCCAGGTGGGCAGGGCAAGCCCAGCCCCTACCACACTGGCGCGGACCTTGCACTGCAGACCGTCAGGTTGCCAAGATTATTGGGCATTCCGCCATCTGATACCATGACGGCTCCGCCCGCTCAGAGACACGCGCGGCCCCGGCGGCGGAGCAGGCACACCGGCACCCGGAAGGAGTACCGTGGACAAGGAGACGATACTCGTCGTCGACGACGAGCCGCGCTATGTGCGCCTGATAAGCGTGAACCTGGAATCCTCCGGCTACCGCATCATCTCGGCTCGCGACGGTCAGAGCGCGGTCGAGATGGCCGCCTCCAAGATACCGTCCCTGGTGCTACTCGACGTCGGCCTGCCGGCCATGGACGGCTTCGAGGTCTGCCGGCGCATTCGCGAGTTCTCCGACGCGCCGATCATCATGCTGACCGCCAAGGCAGGCGAGGCAGACAAGGTGCGCGGACTCGACGCGGGGGCCGACGACTATCTGACCAAGCCTTTTGGGCCGGCGGAGCTGCTCGCCAGAATACGCGCCGTCATGCGTCGAGCAAAGCTGCCTGACGAGCGCCGTCACGAGCCGCTGTTCACCACCGGCAACCTGTCCATCGACTTCGCCCAACATCTGGTACGCGTCCGCGGTCGGGAGGTTTCACTCAGTCCCACCGAGTACAAGCTTCTTGCCCTGCTCGCCAAGAACGTGGGTAAGGTGATGGTTACCGAAGTGCTCTTGCACCGCATCTGGGGCCCAGAGTACGGCGAGGAAACCCAACACGTGCGCCTCTATGTGAGCAGACTACGTCAGAAGATTGAGGATGACCCCGAGCATCCGCGCATGGTCATAACCAAGGCCGGCGTGGGCTACATGCTGTCTCTTATACACATCTCCGAGCCCACGAGACAGGCAG
>CALBSQ010000172.1 GCA_937967325.1 uncultured Chloroflexota bacterium | reverse complement strand
GTCTTCCGGCTCAAGAGCGGCTCGCTCTACCACACGGTGGAGCGGCTGGAGCAGGCCGGTCTGATCGAGTCGTTGGAGACGAATCGGGAAGGGCGGCGTCCCGAGCGGACCGTCTACGCCATTACCGAGGCGGGGCGCGACGAGTTCCATGCCTGGCTGCGCCAGATGCTGGCGATACCGGCGCAGGAGTTCCCACAGTTCGCGGCCGCGCTGGCCTCGATCGTCCACTTCAAGACGGAAGAGGTGGCCCAACTGTTACTGCACCGTGCCCTACTGCTGGAGGCCGAGCTCGCTGCCGGCGAGCGCACCCTACGGGGACTGCAGGAGGAAGAACGCATTAGCCGCATCCACCTGGTGGAGTTCGAGTACGGACAGGCCTTGCGCCGGGCCGAGCTTGGGCTGGTTCGCTCCCTCGTCCGCGAGATCAAGGATGGCACGCTGGACGGTCTGGCCGAATGGCGAGCTTATCACAAGGCGCGTGACGCGGCGGACAGCGAACAACAGCGGAAGGAGACGGATGTGTAACCTGAAACGCGACGACCTCTGTTGGGGTGTGTCAGCACTCCGCCAGAGGTCGCGACCCTCGAGCTGGTCTCGTGGAGCGAAACCCGACGCCCAAGGTAAGCGCCTCTAAGGATAGCCGGGTTCCGCTTCGCCGTCCAGTCCCGATCAGTGAGGATTGGCGGCCGCTTTCGGAAGGGATCGTTCTGTCCTGTTGTGATCCGAACGGAACAGAACGATCCCAATTGGCCCGACGTATGGAGGGTCGTGGCTGGCCAAGCCGGCCGAACTCATCGACGTAGAGACGTATCATAGAGGGGGTTTTGTCCATGGCTATCCTTCGCCCGCGAACCAACGTATCCACCGGCGCGGTATTGGCGGTGCTCGTGTTGGGCACCTTCATGACCTTGCTGGATCTGACCATCGTCAATATCGCCATCCCGAGCATCATCGATGGCTTGCACGCCTCGC
The DNA here is from genome assembly GCA_937967325.1 of uncultured Chloroflexota bacterium. Classification (GTDB taxonomy): domain Bacteria; phylum Chloroflexota; class UBA4733; order UBA4733; family UBA4733; genus UBA4733. The sequence goes on along the minus strand of CALBSQ010000172.1, from coordinate 2,572 downwards.
TCGACCAGGTGCTCTGGGTGCTCAACGCCTACAGCCTGCTCTACGCGGTGCTGCTGATCACGTCGGGGCGGCTAGGCGACCTATTCGGACCGCGCAACGTCTTCACTGCCGGCATGGTGGTCTTCACCGTCGCCTCGGCCTTCAGCGGCCTGGCCCACAGCCCGATCCAGTTGATCGTCGCTCGCGCCGCCCAGGGACTCGGCAGCGCGCTCATGGCGCCACAGGGGATGCCCATCATCACGACCATCCTGCCGCCGGAACGCCGCGGTAGCGCCTTCGGCATCTTCGGCGCCCTGGCCGGGCTGGGTGTCCTCGCCGGCCCCGTTCTGGGTGGCTTCATCGTCACCCACTGGGGCTGGCCTTGGATCTTTTACGTCAACCTGCCCGTGGGGCTCCTCACCGTCGCGCTCACCTTGCTGCTGGTGCCTGACCTGCGGCCTGGCCGCAAGCACGCGCTCGACTTGCTGGGCGTGGCGCTGGCCACGGCAGGTTTGCTCGGCGTCATCTTCGGGCTGATCGAGGGGCAGCACTACAACTGGGGCGCCGTCCGCTGGGGCATCACCATCCCCGAGATCATCGGGGCCGGCGTCCTGCTGCTGGCCGTCTTCCTTGTAGTGCAGTGGCGGCGCCAGGGTCGGGAGCCGCTGCTGCCCTTCGACGTCTTCGCCGACCGCAACTACACCGTGGTAACCCTGGTGCTGGCGGCGATGGGCTTCGCCATGCTGGGCCTGTTCCTACCTTTGACCATCTACTTCCAGTCGGTGCTCGGGCTGAGCGCGCTCGCTGCCGGGCTGACCACGGCGCCCCAGCCGCTGGCCATGATGGCAGCGTTCCCGCTCTGGGCGTGCTGACCAACCGTGGCCACGGCAAGGTCGTCCTGCTGGCCGGCCTGACTATGTTCGCGGCCGGCATGGCCTATATCGCCTGGGATGCCCATCCCGACTCGTCGCGCTGGAGCTTCCTGCCCGGGCTGGTGCTGGGCGGCGTCGGCCTGGCCGCTGTGTGGGGGCCCGCCTTCGCCCTGGCCACACGCAACCTGAAGCCGGATCTGGCCGGCGTGGCCTCCGGAGTCCTCAACACCCTGCAGGAGCTGGGTGGCGTCATCGCCAGCGCCTCGGTTGGTGCGCTGCTGCAGAACCGGCTGGCCAGCGCGCTGCGCAACCAGGCGACGCAGGCGGCGGCGCAACTACCGGCGTCCTACCGCGGCGGCTTCGTCGACGGCTTCAGCCACGCGGCATCGGGCGGGTTAGATGTCGGCGCCGGCCAGACCGGCAGCAGCGTGGCGCTCCCGGCCGGCCTGCCGACACAGGCAGTACAGCAGATCCAGCAGCTCGCCCACGCCGTCTTCACCCACGGCTTCGTCGACGCCATGCGCCTAACCCTGGCGTTGCCCATCCTCGTCGTGCTGCTGGCCGCGCTGAGCTGCCTGGCCCTCAAGACGCGTGATGCGCATTAGAATTTCCAGAGGCATTGGTACCTCCATGAGCGGTCCGGCGCTGCCTCCCGAAACGACGCCCTTCTGGGGCCCATGCTATTACAGCCCGATAATGCGCATCACACGTCTCAAGGGCAGCCGGCAACAGTCGCAACCAGAGCCGGTCGAGCAGCCGGTCCGCGAGCCGGTCGCGGTGGCCTGATCGAGATTGCGTGAGCACACGGCGAGGCCAGAAGAGAGGCAGCACCGTGCGCTCCAGCGTGGGTATTGCCGTCGCTCCTCGGCAGGAACGGGGGCGCCCGGTACCGTACAGCCAGAGCAGACCATCTGTTGTCCATGGACCAGCGCCAGCGCGTGTCTGCTATCCTCCTGCTTGTGGTGGTGGGGCGTAACGAAACGTGGCGGGCGAGTCGGGACGAGTGGACTACGACCAGGCGCTGAAGGCGCTGCTGGTCCGCGCCCACGACGGCGTGCTGGCCCTGGCCGCGCCCGACCTTGCCTTCGTCGCCGAGCGCCCCACCGAGTTGCCGGCCGAGCGTCGGGAGGCCGACCTCGTCTGGGAGGTGGCCGGCCCCGAGGCTCAGCGTGGCATCCTGCACCTGGAGCTGCAGACGCGGGTCGAGGCGGACCTGGGCGAGCGGCTGCTCGAGTATTTCGTGCGCCTGCGCCGCCACTACCGCCTGCCGGTCCGCTCGGTGGTCGTCCTGCTGCGCGAGAGCCGGCAACCGCTGCCGCTGCCCGTCCGGCTCGCTTGGGGCGGCGACACGGCGCTCAGCTTTGCCTGCGATGTAGTACGCTTGTGGGAGCTGCCGCGGACGCTGGTGCTGGCGCGTCCCGAGCCGGCGCTTTGGCCGCTGGCGACGCTGATGGCGGGGGCGACGCTGGCGACGGTCGAAGACATCGCCGGGCGGCTGGCCCGCGCGCCGGAACTGGCGGCGGCGGAGCGGCGGGAGTTGCTGGCGCTGGCGGCGGGGCTGGCCGGGCTGCGGCTGCCGCGGGAGGCGGTGTTGAAGGTCTTGAGGAGGGAGCCGATGATCCGCGACCTCTTGCGCGATTCGAGCGTGGCCCAGGGCTGGTTTGACGAGGGCCGGCAGGAGGGCCGGCAGGAGGGCCGGCAGGAGGGCCGGCAGGAGGGCC
>CALBSQ010000171.1 GCA_937967325.1 uncultured Chloroflexota bacterium | reverse complement strand
GCAGAAGCATTAGAGCGTGAGAGGAGGTGAATGATATGGCAACGACAAAAACAGAAACAACCCACATTGATGTGAACGAAGGGAACTGGAAAGTCTTCACCGAGCGGCTTGGTTGGTCGGATGAGACCCGCGTGTGGATCGGGCAACGCAATGGACCGAATTTCGCCAACGCCACCATCGGCAAAGATGGTCGGCTCATCATGACAGCGGTGAAAGAGGGCGAGCAACTTCCGGAACCCTTGATGATTCTGCCAACACCGGTGTGGCAGATGATCGTCGACGCGATCGCGGAGAAAACACCACCGTCCAAAAAGGAAGCGTTGGACGCGGAACTCACCGCGACGAAGTATCACCTGGAAGATATGCGGCAGCTGGTCTTCAACCAACCGGAAGAACCCCATGTCCATGACTATGACGAGGAAGGAGGTGAGAAGAATTGATTGACTTTCTGCCAAAAGAAAAAGCGCTCGGATGTTTCCGACACCCCAAACCGGTGGTGCTGAAACAGTCCCAGGGGACTGAGAAGGACGGAACGGTGATGCGTCATTTGTTCTGTCCGAAGTGCTACTGCAGCATCCCGCTGACCGCGGAGCTGCGGAGCAAACTGGAGGCAGCGATCGCGGAGGAATCGGCGACGCAACTCGCCCGTGAAAACAAGATCGCGTAGTTTTCACCAGCGGATAGTTGCAACGGTTTTGTGAAAAGCCACCGGTTTCCGGTGTTTTCACGGGTCGTGTACCCCCTTCCCCGCCTATAAGATGAGGCTGGGGGATAGTGGGTTGAGGGGGGTGGTGGAGAAGGGGAGTGGGGGTAGACATAACGTATCAGAGTTTGCTAGAATGGGGGAATGAGAGACCTCTTTCTCGACACTCTTGTATCCGAGAAGTTCGCTATCAAGGTGCTCCGTGACCGCTATCACATCCCATCAGGGGACATCGAACACATTACCGCCGAGGATGCAGATAATCCCATAGACCTACGATATCGTGGTCTCACTTTCGACGTGAAGTTTTCGAACCCGCAACTGACCAGTCAGGATAAGACTCAGAAAGCGTGGGACTTCGACATACGCGGCAAACATGATTATTGCGACTACTTCCTGTTGGTGGGGATGATCAACTACAGACCGAAAAGCGTCTTCCTTGTATCAGCGGCGGGAGCGCCTCGTCACCATATTCGTGTCTCTATTCAGGGGCACTCGAAATGGCACGAGTACAAGATTTGGGGTTGACAGAACCCACTTACACTGCTCAGCAAAAGGTGGTGAGCTATGTGCAGATAAACGTATCGAACCTATCGAAATATCTCGGAGCACTCATCGGTCTTGGTATTCTTCTCGTTGTCGCAATGGACCTGCCGGAGATCTTTGGCCTCTTGCTGGCGGTCGTCGTCCTTGGCGCTTTTGTCTACGTCGTCGTGAAGTGGACCAAGACCAATGTCCGCTAGCGGTTTCCCTCCGCTGTGCCTTCGTAGCCTTCGTCGATCGGCAGGTCCGGCTGGTGCGCCGCCCGCGACGCCAACTGGTGGCAGCGCTCGTTCTCGGCGTGGCCGATGTGCCCTTGCACCCAGGCGAACCGGACCTGATGCTGGCGGCAGAGCTGGAGCAGCGTCTCCCACAGGTCAGGATTCAACACTCGCCCCCCGCCGGATCGCTTCCAGTCGTTGGCCTCCCACCGCTTCGCCCAGCCCTTTTCCATGGCGTCGATCAGGTATTTGGCGTCGCTGTGCAGCGTCACTACGGAGCGTTCCTGGAGTGCTTCGAGCGCGGCGATCGCCGCGAACAGCTCCATCCGATTGTTGGTGGTCCGGCGGAATCCGCCGGAGCGCTCCCGCGGCGGGCCCGAGGAGATCAGGACCACGCCGAACCCGCCGGGACCCGGATTGCCGGGGCAGGCGCCGTCGGTATAGGCCGTCACCGCCGGTAACGCGGCCATCGCTCGCTCCCTATGCTTTCTCCCTCAGCCGCGTCAGCTCGGTGTGCAGCCGGACGACCTCGTGGATGATCTTGCGCGCCTCGGCGGCCGTCATGAACTGCCCCGGCTCCGCCAGGATGCCCCGTCCGTCCCTGCCTTCCGCCCGATTGACCTGCTGCTGCACCGCGTGGAAGTGTTCCCGCAGCTCCTCGGGCAAGTCCTCCTCCCGGATGTGGATCAGCCCCCGCGCGAACGCGGTGTACACCCTGGCCGGCAGCTTATCCTGGCTCTCCGCGAGCGTGAACACGGCCGTCAGGAACTGGCTCCAGGCGTACTCGTAGGCCATCGCCCCACTCCTCACCACGCCAATCGCATCATCCGTACCACGGGTGAATTTCCCCCTTGCCAAGCGAGCCTAGCAGTATTAGAATAGGGACAGATCAGGGGTGGCGCAACAGGAGCACGCTTGGCATCGAGCCAAGAAACGCGGGGTGACGATACGAGTACATCTACCGTAACGAGGTAGCGCTGAGTGGAGACACCGTGCAACCCGAAAGGGAGACCAGATCGTCTGGATTGGGCAGCGTGTTCAAAGAATCCATCTCGGCAACTCCCTGCCCCCTGACCATTTTAATTCCCTCGAATTCGAGGGAATTACAACAGCTCTATGGCCAACATCCTGCCCGGCAAATCAGACGCCCAGCAACGCGACGCCGATCTCGTCAAGAAGATCAAGCCCAAGCTGCGCCAGTTCCTCATCGACACCCAGGTCAACCAAGCCGGCAAGACCGCCAGACAGCAACAGGTCAAGAAAGAAAAACTCCTCTCCCACGATGACGTCCTCAAGCAAGCAGAGTACCTGTCCAAGATCGCCTACTTCAAGCTCAGGGTCTGGCGGGAGCACCCGCCGTACTTCCAGATGCACTGGATTAGGAAAGGCTGGGGCACGCCGGAGCTGGTCAGGGAGATGAACGGGGACGTGGCCGGCTTCGCCTACGGATTGGTCTTGGAGTACGAGGAGAACTACACGCCCCTGCTTCGCAC
>CALBSQ010000170.1 GCA_937967325.1 uncultured Chloroflexota bacterium | reverse complement strand
CCGAAACCGCCGCCCGAGCAGGCGACGAGGTCGCCGACCTGGTAGGCGCCCTGCAAGTCGTCGGATAGCTCGACGATGCGGCCACAGGACTGGTAGGACATAGGACGCTCGGTGATCGGCCGGTCTCTCGCTTGCTCTTGTTGCCGGACAGCCTGGCGCTGTCGGCGCAGTCCACCGAGCTCGGAGCCGGCGCCGAACACCGAGCAGACCGTCTGGACGATGGCGCCGCTGCCCTCCAGACGTGGCATGGGAGCCTCACGGAGTTGTACCTCGCCCTGGCTCGTGGCGACGAGTTGTTTCACGATGTTCTCCTCTGGTAAGCAATAGGTCGGCAACATACCGGTCGCCCTGCGCCGTGTCAAGCAGGCGAGGCGGGGCGAGCAGGCCGTGTGCGCCGCTCAGGGGTTGCGCGATTAGTACATAGGGGCGCCACTGTTCTTACCGGAGGTCGCGGGAGTTCGGGGCGACGGCGCCGGCGAGGCCGGCGCGCCTGCCGGCCGTTCGGCGGTGGCCTCAGCGCCAGAACGACGACGATCCGTCACGACAACAGGTAGGAGACCTCGGTCCACACCTCGGCAGGATCGTCGCGATGCGGCCCGTAGACCTCCCACCGCGGGCCGGCCGGCCGCCGACCCTGCGCGGCGCACCAGTCGAGCACCGCCCGATGGGCCGACCCGAGGTCCGCATACGGTCCGCGGTGGACCGTCACCGCCACCTGCCCGGCGGGCAGGCTGGACGGCGCCACCCTGCCGGTGAGCGGGCACGGCTGGAGCAGTTCGACGCCGACCTCGATGTGCGGCCGGTCGTCCAGGTACAGCATGACGTTGCGGCAGCCTCGGGTGATCCCATGCGAGCGCAGGCACGCCCACACCTCGTCGAGGAGCTGACGCCACAGCGTCGGGAACGCTTGCCAGGTCGTGGTCGCGGCGACCACCGCCGTCGGACGGGCCGCGACGTCCGCGACGGTCACCTCGTAGCCCACCGTGCCCTCCCCCCGACCCGCCGCCGACGCGAGACGATTGGTCCGGCGCTCAGGGCGGCCGCTCGGGCGAACTCGTGTCACGCCAGGCGCCCCCGGTGCGGATCGAACGAACGGCCAGCGTCGGCGCCTCGTAGCCGGCCTGATTATAGCTGATCGTTGCATGAGTGCCTAAGGTTCACCGGCGCCTTTGCTGCACGGGCATGGCCGGTAGGCTGGCCTTCCAAGGAGCTTCTCCCCCTGGAGGAAGGCCGTCGCATGGTACTGGGGCAACTGCTCTTTCCGGAGGTAGCCGGGTTGCGGGTCGATGGGGTGTGGCGCGAAGGGCTGACGTGGCACGTCAGGGCGGCCACCGACGGGATGCGCTGGTCGTCTGCCATAGAAACGACCTGCGCCGGGGCCGTCATCTGAGGGCAGCTTTGGTCCTGGAGCCGAGGGATGCCAACCTGCTGGGCTTGCTCTAAGGGCCTGTTCTGTGGCGAGGGCGGTCCCGTCGACATAAAGCCGGGCCGGTTGACCATGACGTTGCGTCAGGCGGTAGCATTGGCGCGACCGGTGGATCGCGGCTGAGTGCGGCCGATGCTCGCGAGCTCGGGACGGGCGACGCGCAGTGAGGAGGCGAATGGTGGAGTCGAGCAGCATGGGCAGCCCACAGGAGCGCAGCTACCGTGAGGAGCTCGTCTCCACGGTCACCGACGACCAGTTTGGGCTGGACGGCGCGGTGATTCGCCCGGTGGGGCGCGACACGCAGCCGGTCCCGATCGTCTGGATCCACGGTTTCGCCGACAGTTTCCACGGGCGGCACACGCTGCGTGTGGGCCGGTTACTGGCGAGGCGAGGCTACACGTTCGTCAGCGGCGACACGCGCGGCCACGACATGGGCGCGCTCTTCGGCTGGTCGGCCAGCGGCCCGCGCTACGGCGGATCGTGGTGGGAGGAGCTCGACCAGTCGCCCTCTGACCTGGATGCCTGGGTCCGCTTCACCGCTGAGCTGGGTTTCTCGCGTTGTGTGCTCGCCGGCCATAGCCTGGGGGCGGCGAAAGCGCTCTACTACCAGGCGCAGCGGCAGGACTCGCGGGTGCTAGGGCTGGTGGCGGCGTCGGGGGGGCTGGGCGCCAGCCGGGCAGAACCTGAGCGGCTGGCGCTCGCCGAGCGGATGGTGGAGGAGGGCCGCGGCCACGAGCTGCTGCCGTGGGAGCGCTGGCACGGCGCCCTGGTCTCCACCAGCGCGCGCACGCTGGTGTCGTCCGTCCGCGCCTTCGGCGCGTCAGCGGCTGGTCCGCTCCTCGCCGGCATCCGCTGCCCCATCCTGGCCTTCTACGGCGGCGAGGAAGCAAGCATGGGAGCGTCTGCCGCGCTGGACGACCTGCGCCGCATGGCCACGTCGGCGCAAGTTGCAACCCACACCATCCCCGGCGCCAATCACGTCTACACCGACCAGGAGGGGGCGGTGGCAGCATTGATCGCTGGCTGGATACCATCATTTGGAGGGCTAAATGGTTCGTCCACCAAGTTCGCGGAGGGTCCCAATGCCACGCGCGGTCCTCCCGTTGTCATCCTGAGCGGAGCGAAGGACCCCTGGCGTCGCCGTACGCGCTGCCCGGCCAGGGGTCCTTCGCTCCGCTCAGGATGACAGTGAAAAGTCACCTGGACTTCGTAGATGCACCACTTGAAGGAGCATGCCCGTGTTCGAGCAGGCCGCGCTGCGACCCGCGCAAGAGGACGATTGGGCCGGCGTCTGGCCGCTCTTGCAAGGGATGGGCCAGGTTGAGTCAGAAGCCCAGACTCGGCGGCGCTTTCGCCGTGTCATCGCCAACGAGACGGAGTTCCTGCCGGTGGCAGAGCTCGGCGGGATATTGGTCGGATATGCCTGGGCGCACCAGGGACCGGTGCATCTCCGCGCCGGTCGCAGCACGGTACGGATGAGCGACCTGTTCGTCGCGCCGGAGTGGCGCCGGAAGGGCATCGGGCGGCTACTGGTTGACGCCGTCGTTCGCTGGGCAAGGGAGCGACGGGCAGATTGGCTGGAATGGCAGGCAAGCCAATCCGCCGCGCCCTTCTACGAGCGGTTGGGCTACGTGGGCGATCCTTGTCCTGATCCCGACCACCCGTTCTTCGAGATCACGCTGGCGCCTGATTTACGATCGCCTTGAGTTTCGAGTCCTTTCACGCTAGCATGGCAGAAGCAGTAACAGAAGGTTCCGATGACGAAGAGTTTCATCGCAGTCAGCGCCGACGGGCAGCTACATCTGCCGGCGTCCGCACGTGAGGAGCTGGGCATTCCCGAAGGCGGCACGGTGGAGATCGATGTTATCGATCAGGCCATCGTCATCCGTCCGGTAACTGATGAGATGCCAACCGAGGACGAAATCGTACGCATCAAGCGCGGGATGGCCGACGCTGCCGCCGGCCGGGTGCGCCAGTTGACCGAGGAGGAACTGCTCCAGCTGATTGAGCAGGCGTGAACTTTAGTACGCTTGACTTCAGCGATGAGTTCCTCGAAGACTCTTGCGCCGGCTACGATGCACCGCCGGCGGGGAACCCGTAGTCGATGACCAGCGCTCCCGTTTGGGCGTCGACCGCGACGGCGGTATTGGGCGGCTGGAAGGTCCGGTCGCAGGCGCAGTCCGACTCGGGGTAGGCCGGGGGAGCGTAGCGGGCGCCGGCAAACTCCACCAGCCAGACCGGTCGGTTCTGGACGCCCCAGGCGACCTTGCCGGTGTTTGCGTGCAGCGTCAGCGCGACATACCTCGCGGTGACAGCGCTGGCTTGCTGCCAGGTCGGGACGTAGCCCTTGGCGATGGTCACGGCCTGTGACCGCGGCAACGCCGGCTGGTCCGGTAGGGACGCATCCTGGGCTGTGAGCCGGTCCTGGCCGACGATGATGTTCTGCATTCCGTCGCGCCCGACCGGAAAAGGAGCCGCGCAGGCGGCAAGCAGCAGCGCGCTTGCCGCCCACACGACGAGGACCGATGACCGCCGCCGAACCGCTGGCTGCGCGGCGATCGTTGCCGTCTGGATCATCATGTCGTCGCGCACTCGCTCATTCGGAACGTCTCTTGCTCGTGCCATTGTAGCAACCGGTGCGTATCGGCCGAGCGCGGCGTCCGGTGGCTGGGTGCGCCGCAAGGTTGGACAGCGACCTGACGACGATCTCGGCGGAGCGCGGGCGTCCCGCCCGCCCCGGCGGCTCCGTCGCCATCGGTCTGCCCGGTCGGGAGGCGACGCGGCCGGCGGCGGCGAACCGGGGCGGGCGGGACGCCCGCGCTCCGGTGATCAGACCCGCCACCCATCAGACACCCGCTTGCTCCGCCCTACTTTGCGCCGCACTCCCGGTGGCTAGTACTCTTGCGCCTGGCAGAGGATCGGTATATCATGGCAAGTGTCTCGCATAATCCGTCTTCGTTGGGCGTACGTCAGCCACCAACGCCCGGCGTCTGCGTAGTCATGCGGCCTGGTCGCACGGTGGTGAGGAAGTAAGCACAGAATGGAGAATACGTTGCAGCCGACCCAGCTTTCCCGCCGATCCTGGCTCCGCCTCGCCGGCAGCATGGCGGCGGTTGGTCTCCTCGCCGCGTGTGGCGGAACGAACGCGGCGACGACCTCGCCCGCCGCCAGCGCCGCCACCAGCGCCTCGTCGCAAGCGGCGACGAGCTCGTCCGCGGCCGTGGCCGCCACTAGCAGCGCGCAGCCTCAGCCCGCCAATCCCACGCCCAAGGCGGGCGCGGTGCAAGTCATCATGCACAGTTGGCTCGAGGATCCCAACGACACCTTCTGGGGTCCCGAGATTCAGAAGTTCGAGCAGGCCAACCCGAACATCCAGATTATTAGGCAATGGTTCCCGCGCGGCGACATGCACACCAAGGAGCTGACGCTGTCGGCCACCGGCCAAATTGGCGACCTTGTCCGCATCAACGTCGCGCCGCTCTGTCCAGAGCTGCAAGCGAAGAACGTCTTGCAGCCGCTGGATACCTTCATCAATCAGGACGCCACCTGGAAGACGAGCGATCATTCGCAGTTCTGGCCGGCCAACGTCGCCATGTACACCATTCAAGGCAAGCAGTGGGGGTACCCGATGGTCGGCCACCCCGGCTGCCTACAGTATTACTTGAACACCGACATGCTCACCAAGCTGGGCGTGAAGATTCCTGACGCCTCGAGCGGATTCAAGTGGACCATTGACGACGCCGTGCAGATGTTCAAGACGGCGACCCAGACCGGCTCGGATGGACGCGTCAGCGTCTACGGCATCCAATCCTGTCTGGGCGGTGAAGGAGCGGTCGGCGTGCTCCGGGCCTTTGGCGGTAACTACTACAGTGCCGACGGGAAGAAGATGCTGATCAACAGCAAGGAATCAATCGCAGGGCTGACCTGGCTGAGCGACCTGTTCAACAAGTACAAGGTCGAAGAGCCATTGCAGGCCAATCCGGATCCGACACAGCTCTTCCCCAACCAGACCCTCGCTGTCTTTGTGTCCACGTCGTTCCAAGCGACGAACATGACGAACCTCGTCGGCAGCAAGTTCAAGTTTACTGTTGTGCCGCCGCCGATCGGCCCGAGCGGCAAGTTTGCCACCCAGGTCTCCTCGGACGGCATCGGGATGTCCAAGAGCTCCAAACACCCGAATGAGGCATGGCAAGCGCTGAAGTTCATCCTATCCCAGCAGTTCGGCCTGGGCCGCTTCCTGGCGGGCCTAGGCAGCCCCGGCAGCCGCAATGACATCTGGACGGCGCCGGAGTTCAAGCAAAAGGTTCCAGTGCTGGCCAACAACATCTATCCCACCCTGATCAGCCCGCCGGACGGTAACTCGCCGCTGGTGCCGTGGTACTACCCGGCCAACGCCCGCTTCAACGAAGCCGACACGGCGATGACCAACATCTTGCAGGACATCTGGCTGGGCAAGAAGTCGCCGTCCGAGGCGGCCAACACGGCGCAGCAGCAGGTCCAGGCCATCCTGGATCAACCGGTCCCGTAGCGCGGAGCCGGATGGCAATGGAGAGGTAGACCCAACGTGATAGGTAGCGTCGGAGCGCTGCGCGCGGCGAGCACCCCGCGCCGGCGCTCAACGATGGCCCGGCGTGAGGCGCGGTACGCCTACATCTTCCTGGCCCCCTGGATCATCGGCTTCCTGGTCTTCGTGGCGGGGCCGATCATCGCGTCGCTGGTGCTCAGCTTCACCAAGTACAACATCACCAATCCCCCGGTCTTCATCGGGTTGGACAACTTCCATCGCGCCTTCCGGCTCGATCCGCAGTTCTGGCCCTCGCTCGTCCGCACCTTCACCTATGCGGCCCTTGTCGTGCCGACATCGGTCGGCGGCGCCTTGCTGGTCGCGCTGCTGCTGAACCAGAGCCTGCGCTTCACCGCCTTCTACCGCACCGTGTTCTTCCTGCCGCACCTCACCCCGATCGTCGCCAGCATCTTCGTCTGGACCTGGCTGCTCAACCCGAGCTTCGGACTGGTGAACGAGATCATCTTCCGGCTCCTCCACGTCCAGGGTCCCGGCTGGTTTGGCGACACCACCTGGGCCATCCCCTCGCTGGTGCTGGTGGCGCTGTGGGGCGCCATCGGCGGCAACCTCATGCTGATCTTCCTGGCCGGGCTGCAGGGCGTGCCCAAAGACCTCTACGAAGTGGCGTCGCTGGACGGCGCCGGCACCTGGGATCGCTTCTGGCACATCACGCTGCCGATGATCTCCCCGACACTCTTCTTCAACTCCGTCCTGGCGATCATCGGCGCCTTGCAGACCTTTACGGCCGCCTTCGTCGCCACCAACGGCGGCCCGGCCTATGCCACCACCTTCTATGCCCTCCAGATCTACAACACGGCCTTTGTCTTCGGAGAGATGGGCTACGCCTGCGCCCTGGCCTGGCTCTTCTTCATCGTGCTGGTCGTGTTCACGTACGTGCAGTTCCGGACCTCCCGCCGCTGGGTCTACTATGCCGGGGAGGTACGCTGATGGCCGCCACTACCAGTCTGGCGCCCGCGCGCGCACAGGGCAGCGTCCATAGCGCCGGCGCGGTTTGGCAGCGCATCCTGGGTCGAGGCGGGCTCCATGTGCTCGCCATTGCCCTGGGTATCGTGTTGATGGTGCCGTTCGCCTGGGCGATCGACGGCTCGCTCAAGCCCGAGCCGGAGATCCGCCTGCTGCCACCGAAGATCCTGCCCAGCCAGTGGATGTTCAGCAACTACCCGGAGACATGGCATACGACGCTCTTCTCCCAGTGGGCCCAGAACACGGTCCTCGTTTCGGTGCTGGCGACGCTCGGCGCCGTGTTGTCGGCGGCCGCCGCCGGCTACGCCTTCGCCCGCTTCCGTTTCCCGGGTCGCAACACCATGTTCGCCATCACCCTGGTTACCCTGATGCTTCCCCAGGAGGTCACGCTGATCCCGTCCTACCTGCTCTTCTTCAAGCTAGGCTGGTTGAATACCTACCTGCCGCTGATCATCCCGTCCTGGTTTGGCGGCGGCGCCTTCCTGATCTTCCTGTTCCGCCAGTTCTTCATGAGCATTCCCAATGACCTGGACGATGCCGCCAAGATCGACGGCGCCGGCTATTTCCAGATCCTCGGCTGGATCATCCTGCCGCTGTCCCGTCCGGTGCTGGCCACCGCCGGCATCCTGACCCTGATCGGCAACTGGAACTCCTTCCTGTTTCCGCTGATCATCCTGAACGACGCGGCCAAGTTCACCTTGAGCATCGGCCTGCGCTACTTCGCCGTGAGCCCCAGCGCCGACTCCAAGCCGATGGACCACCTGCTCATGGCCGGCTCCATCATGATGACCATCCCGATCATCGTCATCTTCTTCTTCGGCCAGCGCTACTTCGTGCGCGGGGTGGTGATGTCGGGGGTGAAGGGGTAGGGCCGGAGGGTTCAGATAGGTTAGCAATGCCGGTGGCGGGATGCCGGGGCCGGGACTCCTGTGGAAACAGGAAACAACCGGGGTGGCGAGTAGGCCGGGGCCGCGATTGCGATCGGTGGCCAAGTGATCGGGGGGACTGCGGTCCCTGTCATACGGTGCGACACTGGTTACGGAGCGCGAGCGTCCCGCCCGCCCCGTCGCTTGCCTCGGCAAACCACCAGACTCTATAAGCAACTTCGACTGTCGTCGGGTGATCGCGCCGTTCCGATGCCATGCCAATCGTCGAGAACGTCGAGTCGAAGTGGTACTCATTGTCCCTCCGGCTTGAACGTCGTGTCTTCCTCCGCGTTGGAGAAGTAACGCGACCCTTCAGGGCTGTACGGTAGCTTGCGCCCACCCGCCGGTTCCGGCGTCAACCTCATTGCTCTCGCAAGCGTTACCTTTGGAGACCGTAAGCTGCCCCCCGGGCCGCTCAAGATCGAACTCGACCGTGTCGCCTGGGCTGAAGATGTACGGGTCGGCGTAGTTGCTCCCGAACCCGAGCACGATCTCGGTGTCCGTCCATTTCCTAATGACGACGCCGATGCCGTCGGATGAGCAGCCCGTCGCCGGACTGCTATTGCCGGCCGCCCACCCCTGCGCCGTCTTGTCCATAATTATGAAGCTCTGCGAATCGACGCCAGTCCCATTGTGCGACGGCATGTCGAGCGGAGGGGGATTCGCCCCCAACGCCGTTCCGTCGACGACCACGCGAACATCCCCGAGCGTGCTATATACCCGCGGACTGCTTATTTCCGGAGTACCCGGAAGATCAGCCTTAGGCCCTCCGACCGGACCGAGAAAGTAGTCGTGAACAGCAGGAATATTGGCGATGATGGCGTCCTGTGTGCCCTTGGAGACGCCGTAGAAGTCAAGAAAGGAGCGCGAGACATCTTCAAGGTTCACTTGTCCGGCGATCCACCGAGTAAACTCGACCGAGGTCGTCAAGTCGTCCCTGATCTTGTCCACCTTGTCGAGCGCCTTACCAAACTTTCCGCACTCTGCGTACTTGCAGACGGTGCCCGCGGCGGAATCCAGGCCCTGCGCGACCTCGAGGATGACCGGGAACACCCCCGGAGCCGGTTGGGTCGGAGCAGCCGACGCCGATGCACTACCGGACGCGCCGTTCACCAAAGGTGGGGCGAGATCCCCCTCGAGGAGGAAACGCTGACTGTTGAGTCGCTCCTGCACGCCGTACTTGTCGTTGATCCAGGTGTGGTAGCCATCCGTGAACGCGGTCCAGTTGTCGAGCTTGCGCCACACAAGCAGACCCTTGGTCGTATGCTGGAGGGCGTCCCCATTGGGGGCAAAGGCCTGGTTGTCGAGGCAACTCCCGACCGTATCGGGGATGAGGTCGTGGAGCGTCTGGAAGCCGAGGATGAACTGGCAGGGGCCGGGAAGAGACGATGAAGGCGATCCAACGGTAAATGTGACTCTGGTACTGAAATTTCACGGAGAAGTCAACCAGAAGTCTATATGATAGGCTCCGGGCGCGATGTTCGACGGCAAAATCCATGATAGACCAAATACGTTCCCGTCATCCGTCCCGACTTTGCCCGTGAAGTTGTCAAAGTCCGTGTGAAAGTTGATCCAAGCATTGCTTGGCCAGTTTTTCCCGAGTACTCCGAATTGGGTGCCAGGGGGGAAAGGCTGCTGTGGATAGACGGTAATACCGAGACCCCACATGACGCGACTGGCCCGGATTGAGGGATGGGCGTAGGTGTTGGCGGTTGGGGCGCGGTGACCGTCAGGATGAATGGGGGCTGCGGTGCGTAGGTGCAGACGTTGCTATTCGTCCCGACATCCTCCACAAACGTCAGCGAATATTGGCCGGGCTGGGCGTCGGAGGGGATCGCGAAGCTTGTGCTGAATGAGCCCTGCACACTGACCGGTATTGGTGGGATCGGCGAACCGGTGACGCCCAGGATTCTGATCTGGCCAGCGGGGATGAAACCGGAGCCCACCAATTGCACTTGGCTCCCGGGAAGCCCGCTGGCATTGGACATCGAAAGCGACAGCGACGGTTCCACTTCCTGACACGTTGAGACATAGACAGACTCGACAGGCATGGTGGACGCTGCCGCAGTGGGATACGCCGGTAGTAGCATCGCCAGTACGGTCAGCAGCAGACTGACGATCGTCCGCAATGGTCGAAGGCCGGTCATTGCTGTCCTCTCTCTGTCCCTGGATACGTTGCCCACCACAATGCTCCCAACGGGTTGACGCCATCCGCCAACGAGCGAGCGGCAGGACAAGCCAGCATCATAGCCTGCACGATACGCATAGGCAATCAATCTTGCGAGCGGCTGGTCGGATGGCGAACGCCGCGCACATCCCCTGACGGTACCCGTTGTAGGTCACCACTGCCCGGCTGCTCGTGAGACGCTGCAGCAGGACACGAGGCCTGTCAAATCGGACCGGTCCCTGGAGAACCGGGGGAGAACTGCAAAAATCCGCTTCCTGGTGTGCTGATCAATGCTGCGGAATCCCCCGTCCCGTCGACGACCCTCGCCGAATGAGGGGGACCGCAGTCCCCCGGTCGCTTGGTCGCCGTCCGCAGACGCGGCCCCGGCATATCCGCCATCCCGGTTATTTCCTATCTTCACAGCGGAGGCATCTCAAATCGAGGTACACTTGCTCGATACATGCTGAAGTACGATGGGCGTGCAGCGGTCAGAGAACGACGGCGCAAGCGTCCCGGTCGGCTCTGCCGCGTGAGAAGAACCTGGAGTCCTTACCGATGATCGCAACACCGCGGACCGAACGGAACCAAGCGAGACGCAGTGAGCTCATCGCAGTCGCAGAAGAGAGCCGCGAGCCGTTCGATCCTGAGGTGGTCTTATTTGTCGATGAGTCCGAGGAGAGCCAAGAAGCCCGTCGTATGCTCGATCGGGCAGGAGAACGGTATCGCACTCTCGCCGGCAGCGGCCCGGATATTCCCGCCGCCGTCTGCGGTGGGATCGTGTTTTCTGAGCCAACAGGTCTTGAGGATCTCCTTGCCGGGTTGGCAGCGTTCGATACGGCGGCCGACGCCGCGCTAGACAATCTCATCCCACGGCTGGGCAACGGTACCCTCGCGCCCGTTCCGGGGCGCCGGGAGCGTAGCACCACGGATGCGGGCAAGGACCATCCGAAGCGGGCGCCGTAACAGGTGCGCGAGCGTCTGCACGGCACACATGTCTAACGGAGTCAGGGTCTACGGGTACCACGGGACCAGCGTCACGGCTGCTACGGCGATCCTGCAGGACAGAAGCGCGATACAATTCAGCCGGCAGCGGTGGGACTGGCTGGGAGACGGTGTCTACTTCTGGCACGATGCGCGGATACGAGCCTGGGACTGGGCACGGAACCCTCCCCATGCTCCGCCCCGACACGATCCGGCGGTCCTTGTTGGCCTCATCCGCTTAGAGGACTGTATGGAGTTGCTGGATATCGCCTGGGGTGACTATCTCCGGGCGGTCTCCTCCACACTGTTGAACGAGTGGCAGCGCCGCGGGCGCAAGCTACCTGCGCAGACCCCGTGGCAGCATCCGTTGGATCGGTTGGTCGTTAACCGCGCGGTGGAGGACGCGCGGAAGCGCGGCGTACCGGTGCGCGTTGTTCGGGCGGCCTTTGTGGAGGGGGAACCTAGCCATCCTACCTCCTATCTGTTCGATCGAGCGCACGTGCAGATCGCGGTCCGTGATCGCACGCTTATTGAAGACCTCTGGCTCGACACTCCCTCATGAGTGGTTGATCTTGTTGGCGAAAACGGCGGCACGACAACTCAGGGCGGAGTAGCCGCGCCGCTGGAGTTGGACGGCCAGGTTGGCCTGGGCATCCTCATCCGTGTATAGGCGGATGCCCAGGCCAACCATCTAGCCAGCGATACCGACAGATGCTTTGCGTAGCTCGCCCAGAGCGCGCTGGTGATGTGCTACGTTCGCCTCAACCCTCTCACGATGCTCCTGATAATAGGCCAGCGCCGCCCGCGCCTGCGTTTCTGTGAGGTGGCGAAGGCCGCGAAGGACGTCAGACAGATCGCCACCGTCCAAGTCGTAGGCGGCCACGACGCTCAGACCGGAGCCATGCACCGTGCGATAGCTGACGATGACCGCGTCATTGTCTCCGGCTACGGTTTGGTGCATAATTGGGACGTTGCTGATGCCTAACCTGGCACCTGCGTTGCGCCAAGTTGCTCAGCTCAGGGAGGGAATCTGCCCGTTCGGCGACGTCGCGGCGCGCTACCGCACTAGAGGAAAGGATTACTCGCATGAGCCGCCTTCATCTCGATTTGACGGACCATACGGGCCGCGCGATGAGCCGGCGTCACGCCCTACGGCTGGTCGCCGTGGCTGGACTCGGCGTGCTGGCGCTGGCCGCCTGCGGGGGTGGAACGGCGGCGTCACCGGTCGCGGGAACGAGTACGAGTAGCGCGGCGACCGGCGGCGGTGCTGCAAGCGCGGCCACGTCAACAGGCGCCGGGGCGACCACCGGCGCCTCCGTGGCGAAACCAGCGGCGCAGGTGTCTGGCAGCGGCGCGGCGGCTGCCATCCGCTTCGAGATGTACTCGGACAAGACCAACTTCGACAAGTGGCGCGAGCTGGCGGCCAACCTCGCCAAGCAGGAGCCGTCGCTCCAGGTCACCGTCGCGTTCATCACCGATTCCTACACGAAGTATGAGACGGAGATGGCCGGCGGCACGCCGCCCGACATCATGGAGTTCGAGTCCAAGCGCATGCCGACTTTTGCCTCCCGCAAGACGCTCTACGACCTCACGGCGCTGGCGGCCAGGAGCACCACCGTGAAGGCGGAAGACTTCTACACGGTCGACTGGGACCGTTCCCAATGGAACGGCAAGCTCTACATCTATCCCTACGAAAGCAAACCGGCCGTCATCTTCTACAACAAGGCCTTGTTCGACAACAAGCAGGTACCGTATCCAAAGTACAACTGGGCTGATCCGAAATGGACCTGGGACGAATTCCTGAGCGTCGCGCAGAAGCTGAGCGGCAGTGGGGCCGAGCAGACCTTTGGCTACTACCACCCTACCTGGTGGGTCTACGCCCAGCCCTACATCTGGTCCAATGGCGGCCACATGCTGGACGATCAGCGCACCAAGTCGATGCTGGATGTCCCCGAAGACCAGACGGCCTTGCAGCTCCTCCAGGACCTGATCTTCAAGTACCGAGTCGCCGCCGGCCCCGCCGATGTCAAGGCGGGCGCCGACAAGATGTTTTACGCCGGGCGCATCGGCATGTACTTCAACAACAACGGCTGGGCGCCCACCTTGGCCTTGCAGCCGAATCTGCAGTGGGATGTGGCGCCGGTTCCCTTGCCGCCCGGCAAGAGCATTGCGTCGACCCGCGCCCCGGCCGACGGCTACGCCGTGGCGGCCGCCACCAAACAGATCGACGCCGTCTGGAAAGCCATCGACTTCCTGGGCTCCGCGGAGAGCGCCAAGCGGGCGGAGGGGGTACCGTCGCGCAAGGCCGTGGCCGACAGCGGCGACTATGCGCTGGCGAAGCAGCCGGGCATCAACTGGAAGAACTACCCCGACGGCCTGGCCAACGCCCGCGACGAGCCGGTCACCACGGAGTTCCAGGAGATGGACTCGATGTGGGGCAAGCAGTTCGACCCTTACTGGCAGAACAAGCGAACGCCGAAAGAGCTGGCTGAAGCTATCGCCGCGCCGACCGTTGAGCTGTTGAACAAGGCCATCCGATCGTAGCGCCAGCCCTCAACCGGTGCGCCACCGAGCCGCGTGACCCACCGGGAGCATGCCGGGTGGGAGCCGAACGCCGCCGCCGGCACGCCGAATGCTCGTTGGGGTGGCCAGTGCGCCTGCGCACCAGCGTCAGCATGTAGCCGCACGGTCTCTTTGCGCGTACCCTGGCGCTACCGTCCGTGGCTGCCATTGTCCCTAGCCTGCTTCAGCAGGGTTGGTCCGGTGAGCCCGACGGTTCAGCGCCGGGCGGCGCGGTACACGTGCAGTCAGCGGACATGCGCCAGCGGTGACTCGACCAACCGCGAGTCACTCTCGCGCCCGGCGCGCCCGGCTTTGGCAGAGATCCTTAGGGTCCGCTCAGCGGCGCCGCTGCTCCTCCTCCACGCGTCGCAGAATCGCTTTGATGAGCGCATCCTTGGCTGCCATGTAGGCCGCGATGTCGTCGGGGAATTGTTCGGCGGCGGCTTGCTTGAGCGCCCCGTAGGCGCCGGCATCCTCGGCGTGGGCGCGCAGGTAGTCGCGGAACAGGAGGTGGCGGCGAAGCTCCGCGCTATCGGCCACGCACACGTACAGATGATGGGGCGGCAGGTTCGGAGGCGTCGTGAAGGCTTCGCGACCGGGCACGCCGCGGTCACCCTCGTGCGCGTAGCCGAATGGCGTGAGCCGGTCGATGGCTGTGGGCAGGTCGTCGAGCGAACGGAGCACCACGTCCAGGTCGATGATCGGCTTGGCGGCCAGCCCCGGCACGGCGGTGCTGCCGACGTGCTCGATGGCAAGGGCCACGTCGCCGAGCGCGGCCGACACGCGGGCAGCCAATTCCCGAAAGACCTCCGGCCAGGCCGGATCGTACGCGACGACGACCACGGGCTTACGCCTCGCCTGCATAGGCACCCTTTGATCAGTCGCCCGGGTTAGCCTGCGCCAGGGCGATCGCCGCTTTCGCAGCGTATAGTAGCTTAAGAGGGCGGTAGCTGGCGCACACAAGATTGATTTGCCGCGGTAGGAAACGACGGAGTGGCGAAACTGCCGAATGGACAGCAAGCAATCGTTCCGCTCGCAAAGTTGTTGGATTACCTGCTCTGCGAGACCCACCCGATGGGCGCGGCAAGGCACGGTTCTTCCGTGCCGCGGGCTTCACGCCGGAGACGGCGGAAGCGCTCGCCGAAGCGCTGCGCCTGATCGGTCGAGACGGGACACTGGTGGACTCTCAGGTGTCGCCGCACGGGAGAAAGCATGTCGTCGATGGTACGCTGATGACGCCGCTTGGAGGCATCGCCCGGCTGCGCACCGTTTGGATTACTAACAAGGGGACCGACGTTCCCCGACTGGTCACGGCTTATCCGGGTCCGCGGAAACCGAAAGGGTTGGGAAATGGACGAGCATGATCTGGTGGTGCTGCTGCGCGATCTCCCGGCGCCTGGCCTACTGCGAGGCGACGTGGGCACCGTCGTGCATCGCTATGCCGATGGCAAGGCGTTGGAGGTGGAGTTCGTCACGGGCGCCGGGCAGACAGTCGCGGTGGCCACGCTCGAGCTCGGCGACGTGCGACCGGTCGGCGACCGGGATCTCCTGCACGTCCGCGAGCTCGCCGGGGCGGTCACAGCCGCGCGGTGACCGATGGTTTCAACCGTCGCCGAGTGCGGAAACGCAGCAACCTTGGCGCGACATCCGGCTTCAGGCACAGAGGCGAAGCACTGCGCTATGATGGCGGCTCAGCTACTCGAGCGGTTATGGTCCGTCTTGAGCAGTACGTTTGAGGCGTAAACCATGCTCCCCGATCCCGCCGCGCCCTTCGCCGAACTGCTCCGGCGGCATCGCCTGGAGGCAGGGCTGACCCAGGAGGAGCTGGCGGCGCGCTCCCAGCTCAGCGCGCGGGCGATCAGCGACTTGGAGCGGGGCGTCAAGCGCGCGCCGCAATGGGCCACCGTTGATCTCCTGGCCCGGGCGTTGGCACTCTCTCCCGCGGACGTGGCGAGGTTTCGCGCCGCGGCGCGGCCCCGCTTGGTGCGGTCGCCGGTCGACCTGCCGAACGGGCAGGATATCGACGGGGGCGGCAACCGAACTCCAACTGCAATCGTTCCCGCTGTTCTGCTCTCGCAGTTACCCCGGCTTGATATCCACTACGCCAGCAATGGCCATCTCAGCATCGCCTACCAGGCGGCTGGGAGCGGTCCGGGTGATCTGCTCGCCACACCCGGAGCGCTATCGCACCTGGAGTACATGTGGGAGGAGCCCGGCGCCGCCCGCTATCTACACGGGCTGGCTGCTTTCTCTCGGCTCTTGCTGTTTGACAAGCGTGGCACCGGCATGTCCGATCGCGAGGGCGACAGCGTCCCGACGCTGGAGGAGCGGATCGACGACATGCGCGCGGTCATGGATGCTGCCGGCTCGGAGCGGGCCGCGCTGCTGGGCTGGTCTGAGGGCGGACCGATGAGCATCCTCTTCGCCGCCACCTACCCGGAGCGCACCGCGGCGCTGATCCTTTACGGCACCTTCGCCCGCAATTCCTGGGCGCCCGACTACCCATGGCGCAACCCACGGCCGACGCCCGAAGAGTTGGTGCAGCGAGAACAGGAGATCCGTACCCGTTGGGGAACCCCAGAGCACAGCCTGAGGATGTTGCAGAACTTCGCCCCGTCGATGGTGGGCAACGCGGCGTTCGAGCGCTGGTGGTGTACCATTCTACGGTTGAGGGTCGTCCCGCGCCAACCCGGTGATCAGGCTGACCAGCGCCAGCCCCTGGCGCAGGACGCCGTGCTCCGTCAGACCCTGGCGCGCTACCGCGGCCGCCACGTGTCGGGGAGCAGGACCGATCTCGTCGCGGCCTTTGACGGTCCGGCGCGCGCCATCCGCTGTGCCTGCGCGGCCTGTGGAGTGCTCCATCGCCCTGCGCGGGAGCGTGCATACCGGCGAGTGCGACATCGCGGGTGACACCTTGACCGGTCTTCCCCTCTCGATCCGCGAAAACTCGGCGCCATCCGGAGCGCCGGCCGTCCGCGCCCACGATGCAACGCGCGCGGACGGTTTGCTCGCCGGTGGGCGTCGCCAATCGGACGCCGGCAACGCGCCCGTCCTCCCACAGGAGCTCGGTCGCGCGGGCCGCTTCCAGCAGATCGACACTGGGGACACCGGCGGCGCGCCGGACCAGGAGGTGATCGAGGGACACGCGGCGCACCGACAGGCAGTAGTCGACCTCGCCCGGCTGTTGTGAGGGCTGGAGCTCGCCCTCGCCGCCGCCATCCTGATACACGTACTGACAACCGAGCGGCGGGCAGCCGAGCGCGAGCACGGCTTCCAGCACGCCTAGGCGCTTCAGGACAGTGACGCCGCGGCCGCCCCTGAACAAGGGGTGGAGAGGGTGGGGCTGGGAAATCTGGCCCGATCGGCGAGCAGCACGCGGTAGCCCGCCTGCCCGAGCAGGGTTGCCAGTGTGGAGCCGGCAACGCGCGCCCCGATCACGATCACGTCGTACTCACTATCGACCATGAGCTGCTCCTTACTTGTTGGCCGCCGCCGGTTCGCCCCCGGCCCTTCCACTGCACAGTCTGCCTGAAGCGTGGCAGGGTTGCCAGGAACAACCCACACTCCCGCCCACACGCTCCTCACACAAGTGTGGAAGGTCGGCCGGCCACCAGCTCGCCCTGCACAGTCCGGCCCAGCCGCCAACGGACGGCGCGGGGATCAGGCAAAGTCAGTTGTCCGGCTTCGGCCTGCTTCGATAGGTCCTAGGCGACGATCCGCGCCGTCCGCCGTCCCGCGTCCGTCACGTCGGGCGTTGGCGCCAGCGAACCGGCGACGCCGAAGGCGCGATCCTACCCGCCCGGTCGTGGTGGACTATTGGGCGACCAGCGAGCAGCGCTGGTACGTCCGAGTTGCTGTGGCCGTGGGCGACCGCTGCTACGTGGCCGCCAGCCACGATGGTCTCCTCGTGCTCGAGGTGGCATTGCCGCCCGCGCCGAGCGCGGCCCTGGAGCGGACGCCCACGCGATAGAGAGAAGGCCCGGTAGTTCCGCCTCGGATGGCTATGGCGGAGTGCTGATGGCGCCTGGGTACACGGTTCATTAGGGGCACGGGAGCACAGCTCAGGGGGCCTCGTCGTGTTCCGTTTGGCGCTGCAAGGCCTGTCGCAGACGGGCAATCTCCGCCTCCGCCGCCCGCCGCGCCGTCGCTTCGGCCGTCGCGCGATCCTCCGCCGCCCGCTGCCGGTCCTCCGCCGCGTGGGCGCGCGCTTCAGCCGCCAGCCGCCGCTCCAGCTCCTCCCGCGCCTCCGCCTGGGCCGCGCGGCGCGCCGCCGCCTCTGCTCGTCCCTGAGCCAGCTCCTCGCGGAGCAAAGGCAGCTCCTCGGCCGTCGCCGGGTCCACCAGCCGTACCCAACCGTCGCGCACGACCAGCCCGAAGGGCAGCACCAGGCCCCCTAACACCTCCCCTTCCCGCGCTACCTCCGGCGGGTCGGCGGCGTCCTCACCAGCCACCGCCGGCAGCCTCCAGCGCTGCAAGCGCCATTCCCCGGCGTATCGCCCCTCGGGGTCGGCCACCACGTACTCGCGCACCCCGATCCCCCGGTACCAGCGCCGCTTCTCCCCAGTGTCCCGCACCTGCGTCGTGTCCGAGAGAACCTCCAGTGCGAAGCCGGGTGCGATTCCTTCCTCGCTCAAGAGGTAGATCAGCCGCTCGTAGTCCCGCCGGCCGGGGGCTACCAGCAGGTCCGGCTCCCGGTATTCTCGTGCCGCCACCGCCTGCGCGTCCCGGTAGATGCGCAACTCCGCCGCGACGGCACACTCGGGCCCGGCCAGGCGCTCGCGTAGGGTGTAGTACAACGAGTCGATCACGTCGCGGTGGTGCTGGCTCGCCAAGGGCTCGTCATTCTCGTCGAAAGTCGGGTCGTCCGCCAGGAGCGTTGCCAGGTCGACGACCTCAATACCCATCGCGTCCGCTCCCTCGTTCTTGAGCGTAGCATGCGACCCAAGTTATCGTAGTCCGACTGCATGGGTCGCTCCTGAGCCAGCCGGCCGGCCTCAGGCGAGGCGATGGCCGCTCCTGCGGCAGTTGGCGCCCCCACTACCTCACAACGCGGGTGGTAGTCTACCGCGGCGTAGACGGTTCTCTCCACCACTCGCCGATGGGAGGGGCTCGTGAGGACAACCACGGTCCGCATTGGTGGGGACGCGCGAGCAACGCTGTGGGCGCCGGCTCAGGACAATGCCGATGCCGCTCACGTCGTCTGGTCGAGGCTCGCGATGATGATGGGTCTGATGTATTGGCGGGAGGGGGTGGAAGGCGGAGCCCGTTCGACTCCGCGTTGCTCCCTTCCACCCGCCCGACCCCGGTCGCCGGCTTCCCGAATCACCGGGCAAAATAGGTAACGTCAAATAGTCGCCGGGCCGCGGCCGCGCAAGAAAGGCCCGGGACTTGCCGATGCATCGCCAAGCAGCGTCCTTACTCCTTGACGCTGCCCACCGTGATCCCCGCAACAAAGTAGCGCTGGAAGAGCAGGAATACGACGATCGGCGGCACGACGGCGATCACGGAGCCGGCCATGATCGCTCCCCAGGGGATGTTGAAGCCGGTAGCCTCCAGCGCCGGCACGGCCAGGGTGATCGTCTGCATGTCCCGCGTGCGCAACATGACGAGCGGCCAGAGGTAGTCGTTCCAGGAGCCGACGAAGTCGAGGATGGCCAGCGCGGCCAGCGCCGGCACGCTCATCGGCACGACGACGCGGTAAAAGATGCCGAACTCCGGGCAACCGTCGATGCGCGCCGCCTCCAGAACGGCGTTGGAGAGCGTGCTCATGTACTGGCGCAAGAAGAAGATGCCCAGCCCGCTGGCCGCGCCGGGCAGGATCAGCGCCCAGTAGGTGTTGACCAGGCGCAGCTTGCTGACGATGATGAAGGAAGGGATCAGTCCGACCTCCGAGGGGACCATCATCGTCAGCAGGATCAGCAGGAACAGGGCGCCACGACCGGGGAAGGACAGCTTGGCGAAGGCGTAGCCCGCCAGCGAGGCGAAGAAGACGGCCAGCAGCGTGTGGCCACCGGCGATAACGATGCTGTTCAGCAGGTTGCGGTAGAGCGGCAGCAACTGGGAAGCCGCGACGTAGTTGGCGGCGATCCAGTGCGACGGCCAGAGCGCCAGCTTGCCGCTGAAGATCTCGCCCTGGTCCATGAAGGAGGCGGCGAACATCCACCAGAGCGGCGCCAGTATCAGCAACAACCCGGCGAGGAGCAGTGGGTAGGTGACCCATCGCCAGGGGCGGCGGAGGGAACGGCGGGCCAGGCGGGCCGGCGCCCCGGCTCCTGTCTCGGCAGTCGCCGGCAGCTCCGCGGTCGCCGAGGTGGGAACAGCTCTCGACACGACCGGCCTCACTCGCCGGACTGGCTGCGCCAGAGGCGCAGTTGGATCAAGGCGGCTGCCAGCGTAATGGCCACGATGGCGTAGGAGATGGCCGCGGCGTAGCCGAACTTCACGAACTGGAAGGCGTTCTGATAGAGGTACATGGCCAGCGATAGCGAGGAGTTGGCCGGCCCGCCGCCGGTCAGGATGGTCGGCTCGGTGAAGATGCGCATGGAGCCGATCGTGTCCACCACGATGGCGAAGAGCAGGATCGGCGCGATCCCCGGCAGCGTGACGTGCCGGAAGCGGCTCCAGGCGCCAGCGCCGTCGACCATCGCCGCCTCGTAGAGGTGCGGGTCGACGCTCTGCAGGCCGGCCAGGAAGACTACGGCGTACCAGCCGAGGGCGCGCCAGATGATGAAGAGCACGATGCCCCACTTGGAGTAGGTGGGATCGGTGAGCCAGGGGATGGCCGGCAGGCCCAGGCCGCGCAGGGCGAAGCCCAGCAGCCCGTAGCGCGGGTCGAGGATCAGGGTGAACGCCAGCGCCACCGGCACGACCCCGGTGACGTTGGGCAGGTAGAAGACGGCGCGGGCGACGCCGCGGCCGCGCAGCCAGGGCAGGTTGAGCAGCAGCGCCACGGCCAGCGCCAGCGGCAGCATCGGCAGGGCGTGGCCGATCCACAGCACCAGCGTGTTGCCGAGCGCCTGTCGGAAGGTGTCGTCGGCCAGCAGCTCGGCGTAGTTCTTCAGGCCCACCCACCGGATGGCGCCCGTCCCGTTCCAGCTCGCGAAGCTCAGGTAGAAAGAGAAGACGATCGGGAACAATCCGAACACCGCGAACAGCAGGTAGAACGGCGCGATGAACAGGTAGGCCGTCAGGTTGCGGCGCTTGCGCACGGGTTACTTGCTCGTGCCGATCTTGGCGGCGATCTCCTTGGCGATGGCCGCGTCCGCCTGGTCGGCCGTCTCCTTGCCGGCGCTGATGGAGTCCAGGTGGGCGTCGTAGATCTTCAGCGTCTGGGCGAAGTCCTTGCTGAAGCGCATGGTGACGCCGTTCTGGGCTAGCTGCAGGTTCAACTCGAAGAACTTGACGCCGCCGTAATAGGGATCGGGAGTACTGAACATGGGGTCGGACAGCACGTCCTGGATGAGTGGCGGGAAGATGCCCTGCTTGGCGGCGAGCCGCTGCTTGGCCACCTCCAGGACGCGGTCCTTGGTGAGGTACTGGTACTCCAGGATCGACTGCGCCAGGTCGGCGTAATTGGAGCTGCCGCTGACCATGAGCACCGGCGACCCCTGCTGGAAGCCGTGGGTCGGCGAGCCGTCGCTGAAGCCCGGCATGGCCATAATGCCCCACTTGCCGCTGAGCTCCGGCGCCTGACCCTTCAGCGTGTTGTCCAGCCAGACCGCCGAGGGCATGGTGGCAAACTCGCCGTTCTTGATGGCCGTGTACCAGGGCGCGTCCCACTCCGAGCGCGCCTCGGCGGTCTTGGTCTTCAGCAACTGCTCGTAGCTCTGCAGCGCCTTCAGCATATTGGGGTCTTTCCCGGCGGCCGAGGTTCCGTCCGCACCGTAGAAGCTGACCTTCAGCCCGTTCATAAAGAACTCCAGCGGCTGCCCGTTGCTGTTGTTGGTGGGCACGTAGGTCAGCCAGGTCTTGCCGCCGGTCTTCTGGGCATACTTCTGACCGGCGTCCATGTAGGCGGTCCAGGAGGTGAGCGAGGCGGGGTCGATGCCGGCGTCGCTGAGCAGGTCGCGCCGGTAGAACAGCATCCAGGTGTTGGGCCGCCAGGGCAGGGCGTAGGGATGGCCGTTGGCGGACAGCGCTGCCAGCAGGTCCGGCGCGAAGACGTCCTTGTGCGGGGTAATGAGCTGGTCCAGCGGCGCCAGCACGCTCTGGTCGATCAACTGGGGCACGGTGGGCGCGTTCTGCTGGAAGATGTCCGGCACGTCGGTCTTGGCCGCCCAGGCGGCGAGCACCTTGGTCAGGACGTCGCCTTCGGCCTTGGCGCCGTCGGCCGTGAACTTGAGACTGCCCACCTTGTCGGGGAAGGCTTTCTGGTAGCCGTCGAGCATCGCCTGCTGATAGGCGATGTCGCCCCAGCCCAGCGTGGTGAAAGTCCCGCTGAGCTGCGCCGGGCGGGACGTGGCGGCGGCCGACGCTGCCGACTGCTGCGAGGCTGCCGGCGCCGCGGCGCTCGTCGCGGCAGCGCTTGACGCTGGCGCGGCGCTTTGGGCGCTGGCGGCACTGCTGGCCCCGGTCGAGCCCGGGCTCGCCGCCGTCGTGCCGCCGCAGGCAGCCAGGAGCGGCAGCGCGCCGACGGCCAGCCCGATGCCGGCGGCGCCACGCAGGAGGGCGCGACGTGTTGCCCTCGGCGCCACGATTGTTCCTTCGGATTGGCTCTTGCGCATGCGTCCTGCCTCTCTCTAATACTGACCTAATAGATACGTAATGGTTCCCGTCGGCCGATCAGCCACGACCACCACGAATCCACGTGACCAAGGCGGCTGGATACGCGGCCAGCCGCTGCGACGACTTCGCGGATGCCCCGCAATGATAAATGCAGTCGCGTAAGTTGCAAGTTAACCGCATGTCGCGCGAAAGCGTTGCTCGATACGAGCGTGGCGGACTGCTACGATGCGGCGGCGTTATAGCGACGGAAGGAGCGCGTGCGTGGAGCGAAGTCGCTCAATCCAGCCATCCCAGCTGCGGTCACTGACCTGGCCTGAGGTGAACGAGGCGGTCCGGCAGCGGCGCGTCGTCCTGGTACCGGTCGCCGCCATCGAGCAGCACGGACCGCACCTGCCGATCGACATGGACAACCTGGCGGTGGAAACCGTGTGCGACGAGGCGGCAGCTCGCCGGCCCGACCTGCTGCTCAGCGCGCCGCCCATCCACTACGGCTTCAACGAGCACAACATGGACTTCCCGGGCACCGTGAGTGTTGAGGCGGAGCACTTCGTCCACTACTGCACCGACGTCGGCAAGAGCTTCGGTCGCATGGGCTTCGGGCGGGTGACCTTTGTCAACGGCCACGGCTCCAATGCCCACTTGCTGGAGCAGGCAGCCCGACTGGTTACCTTGGGCAGCGCCGCCAAGTGCGCTTCGCTCTCCTACTGGGACCTCACCAAGGACGCGTTCGCTACTGTGCGGGAGTCGCCCTATCCCGGCGGCACGAGCCACGCCTGCGAGTACGAGACCTCCATCTACCTGTACCTCCGCCCGGAGGGTGTGCGGATGGACCTGGCCGTGCCCGGCATCCGCGCCAAGACCAAGTACTTCTACGAGGATCTGATGGGCGGCTCACCGGTCAAGTTCACCGACTGGCGCTCCACGCAGACCAAGACCGGCATCGGCGGCGACCCCACGCTGGCTACGGCCGAGAAAGGTCGCGTCATCGTAGAAGCGGCCATCGCCGGCATCATCGACGTGGCCGACGATTTCCGCGACCTCTCCTTCGGCGAGCGGGAGAGCTTCTGTCTGCCGCCAGAGGCGCTGGGACGATAGCGCGGCGCACGTCGCGGAATAAGGAGGGACGACCCATGCTGCTCAACCTGGAGCGGGCACGCGCTCGCATGCGCGAGCGCGGCCTCGATGCGCTCATCGCCACCAGTCCCGAGAACGTCGTCTATGCCAGCGGCTATGCCAACTGGACGCTGGAGACCTTCCGCGACGACGAGGTCTATGCCGTCGTGCCGCGCGAAGGCGAGCTGACGCTGGTGCTGCCGCTCAGCGGCATGGATTATCTGGCTGAACGGCCAGCCGACGTCGACCGCCTCTACACCTATGGATCGTTCTACGTCGTCGCGTCGCCTGGTGTACCGCTCTCCGGCGCGGAGGCGCGTCTGCGCGACCTGCGCGAGCACACGCCCCGCTTCGCCGACGCTCGCCCAGCCCTGCACCAGGCGCTCCGCGATCTCGGGCTAACCGGCGCCCGGCTGGGCGTCGATGAGCGTGGGATGTCCTGGGTCCGCTGGGGCGGCTTGGTCGAGACGCTGGCCCCGGCCCAAGTGACCCCTGCCGGCGAAGACTTCCGCTCCATCCGGCGCGTCAAGTCCGCTCCTGAGAACGAGCGCCTGCGCTCCGCGGCCCACGCCGTGGAAGCAGGCATGCACGCGGCGTTCCAATGTGCGCGTCCGGGCGCCAGCGAAGCGTCGCTCGGGGCCGCCTTTCGCGCCGCTGTCATTGCCGCGGGGGCCGTGCCAGGCCACTGGGAGACATCGGTGGGTACCCGCAGCTCCGCCAGTTTCCCTGCCTCTTGGAGCCACCACGTTCAACCCGGCGATATCGTGCGCTCCGACTGCGGCGGTCGCTTCCAGGGCTACTGGGCCGATACCGGGCGCACCATCGCTGTCGGGTCGCCACCGGCGAAGCTGGAGCGCTACTATCAGGCCATCCGCGCCGGCGTGGATGCCATGCTGGCGTTGATCCGGCCCGGCGTGGCCGTTTCCGCCCTCTTCGAGGCCGGCGTCGAGTCGGTCCGGCAAGCCGGCATCCCTCACTTCG
Organism: uncultured Chloroflexota bacterium; assembly: GCA_937967325.1. Taxonomy (GTDB): domain Bacteria; phylum Chloroflexota; class UBA4733; order UBA4733; family UBA4733; genus UBA4733. Next base: position 252 of record CALBSQ010000170.1, on the reverse strand, counting down.
AGCGGCACCACGCCGGCCACGGCATCGGTCTAGAGATGTACGAAGCGCCGCTGATTCGGCCGGACGCGGCCGGCTCGGCGCCAGCTAAGCTGGATCGGTTGGAGGCAGGCATGGTGATCAACGTGGAGCTGCCGTACTACGAGTTGGGGTTGGGCGGCGTGCAGCTCGAGGAGACCCTGGTCGTGCGGGAGCACGGGTACGAGCTCTTGACGGCCGCCAGCCGGGAACTGATGGGCGGCGCAGGGCTGGTGG